>NC_010581.1:3717500-3927500 GCF_000019845.1 Beijerinckia indica subsp. indica ATCC 9039
ATTCGTCCTATTATCGTCATTGAATGAAAAGGAACAAGCAGTGACGGAAGAGCAAACGCCTCGCGAGACGATGGAATTTGATGTCGTCATCGTGGGAGCCGGGCCAGCGGGGCTCGCGGCGGCGATTCATCTCAAGCAACTCGCAACGAAAACAGGCAAGGATCTTTCCGTTCTCGTCGTCGAAAAAGGCAGTGAGGTCGGGGCGCATATTCTCTCCGGCGTCGTCGTCGATCCGCATGGCCTCGACACTTTACTGCCGGAATGGCGGCAGGACGAAGACCGCCCTCTGCGTACACAAGTCACCGAAGACACATTCGTGTTTCTGACCGAGACGAAAGCGCAGGCCCTGCCCATGGCTCTGCTGCCAAAGCTCATGGGCAATCATGGCAATTTCATTGGCTCGCTCGGCGATGTCACGCGTTATCTCGCTGCCAAGGCCGAGGCGCTCGGCGTCGATATCTATCCAGGCTTTGCCGCCACCGAGATTCTCTATGACGAGGCCGGCACTGTGGTCGGCGTTGCGACCGGCGATATGGGTATCGCCAAGGACGGCACGCAGCGTTCCGACTATACCCGAGGCGTCGAATTACGGGCGCGCTATACTTTATTTGCCGAAGGCGCACGCGGCTCGCTGAGCAAGCAAATCATCGCCCGTTTCCAGCTCGACAAGGATCGCGAGCCACAGAAATATGGCATCGGATTCAAGGAATTATGGGAAATACAGCCGGAAAAATTTCATGCCGGCCGCGTCCAGCACAGCCTCGGCTGGCCGCTTGATCGCGAGACCGGCGGCGGCTCCTTCCTCTATCATTTCGGGGAAAATCTCGTCTCCATCGGCTTCGTGGTGCATCTCAATTACACCAATCCGACCCTGTTTCCATTCGGAGAATTCCAGAAATTCAAGTCACATCCCGCTATTCGCACGGTGCTCGAAGGGGGCAAGCGCCTTTCCTATGGCGCACGCGCTTTGACCGAGGGCGGCTGGCAATCCGTCCCCAAGCTCACCTTTCCAGGCGGCGCCTTGATCGGTTGCGCGGCAGGCTTCATCAATGTGCCGCGCATCAAGGGATCGCATAATGCCATTCTCTCCGGCATACAGGCGGCGCAAGCGATCATCGATATTTGGGATACACAAGCCTCCGCGCCCATCGCCCCCGAATTGACGGCCTATGAGCAAGGCTGGCGAACCTCGGCCATCGGGGCCGATCTCTATCCCGTGCGCAATATGAAACCGCTCTGGTCGCGCTATGGCACACCACTCGGCATCATGCTCGGCGGACTGGATCTGTGGACCAATGTCCTGTTCAACAAATCCCTGTTCGGTACGCTGCCGCATGGCAAGCCGGATTATGCCTGTCTGAAGCCACTGTCGCAGGTCAAGCCATTGACCTATCCCAAGCCAGACGGCGTCATCACTTTCGATCGTCTATCGTCCGTCTTCGTCTCGAACACTCATCATGCCGAGGATCAGCCCAGTCATTTGCAGCTGAAGGATCCAAGCATTCCGATCACGGACAATCTGCCTCTCTACGGCGAGCCGGCGCGGCTCTACTGCCCGGCGGCGGTCTATGAAGTCGTCTATGCCGACGAAGAGAACAAAAAAGATCCGCGTTTCGTCATCAATGCGCAGAACTGCGTTCATTGCAAAACCTGCGACATCAAGGACCCGGCGCAGAACATCAATTGGGTGCCCCCCGAAGGCGGCGGCGGGCCGAATTATCCAAATATGTAAATCATATCAAGGGGCGCTGTTTGCGGCCTTTGGTTTCTTTTCCGAATTTTCGAGCAAAACCCGCGCGGCGCTCGAAAATTCCGCTCATCCCAGCAACGAGGATCAAGTCAGATGTCGACGATTGCTTTCAGGAAGGGTGCCGTCATCGGCGCGGGCACCATGGGCTCTGGAATCGCCGCGCATCTTGCCAATGCGGGGCTTGAAGTGGTTCTCCTCGATCTCGATGCCGAGGTCGCCAGTGCCGCTATCGGCCGGCAATTGAAGGCCGGCGGCTTTATGTTGCCTGATTTCGCCAAGCGCATCAAAACGGGAAGCACAAAGACCGATCTTGGCCTTCTCGCCGATGCCGACTGGATCATTGAGGCAGTTGCCGAACGGCTCGATATTAAACATGCCCTGTTCAATGCGATCGATCAGGTGCGCAAGCCCGAATCCATCGTCAGTTCCAATACTTCTACCCTCCCCTTGCATCAATTGGTCGAGGGCCTGTCCCCGGCGCTCGCCAGCCGCTTCTTGATCGCACATTTCTTCAATCCACCGCGTCAGATGCGGCTCCTCGAACTGGTGAGCGGTCCCAAAACCGCGCCCGAGGTGACGGCCGCGATCCGCCAGTTCTGCGATGTCAATCTTGGCAAGGGTGTCGTGTCTTGCAAGGATACGCCCGGCTTCATCGGCAATCGCATCGGCTGTTATTGGCTCGCCGCCGGTCTCAACGAGGCGATCAAGCTTGGTCTTGATGTGGAAGCCGCCGATTTCGTCATGGGCAAGCCTTTCGGCTTTCCGAAAACCGGCATTTTCGGGCTCTATGATCTCATCGGCAATGATCTGATGCCGGCTTTGATCCGCTCCTTGCAATCGAGCCTGCCCGCCACGGATCCGGTTCATGCCTATGCGGCGGAACCAGAGCTTCTCGCCGGGATGCTCAAGAAAGGCCTCACCGGCCGTAAGGGCGGCGGCGGCTTTTACAAACTCTCCGCCGATCGCAAAACGAAGGAAGTCATCGATCTTTCGACCGGCGACTACCGGGCCCAGAAAGGTGTCGAGGCCGAGGTGCAGGAAGCCGCCAAGGGGGATGGCCGCGCCCTGCTCTCCTATGCCGGCCCGGCCGGATTGTATGCCAAAGCGGTGCTGATCCGTACACTCTCCTATGCGGCGGCTTTGGTGCCGGAAATTGCCGACCGGCCCGACGAAGTCGATGAGGCGATGCGCATCGGCTATGGCTGGAAATATGGCCCGTTCGAATTGATCGACCGGATCGGCGCTTCCTGGCTCGCCGATCAGCTGAAGGAGGAAGGCACACCTGTGCCGCCGCTGCTTGCTGGCGCAACCTCCGGCCAAGGCTTCTACCGCGTCGAAAAGGGCGAGAAGGAATCCTTGACCGAGGCGCCCTCCGGCCCGGCCTATAGCCCGATTCCCGTGCCGGAAGGCGTCATTTCCCTGGCCGCGCTGAAACTCAAGGCGAAGCCCGTCACGCAGAGCGAGGCGGCGAGCCTATGGGATCTTGGCGATGGCATTGGCCTCTTCGAATTCCACACCAAGATGAATGTCTTCACGCAAGGCCTGCTCGAAGCGGTCGGCGCCATGGTCGTGGAGGCACCGAAGCATTTTTCTGGTGTGGTCATCGGCAATGAAGGCCCAGCCTTCAGCGCTGGTGCCGATCTCTCCGCCATTCTCGCTTTGTCGGAAAAAGGCGATGGCGCGGCGATCGAATCGTTCATCCGCACCGGCCTCGCCTCGTTCAATGCTGTGAAATATGCCCCCTTCCCGATCGTCGCGGCACAATTCGGCGCAGCACTCGGTGGCGGCTGCGAAATCGGCCTGCATGCCCATGCGATCGCCGCCCATGCCGAGGCGACGATCGGCCTCGTCGAGGTCCGCGTCGGCCTCATTCCGGGCTGGGCGGGCATTATCGAATTGCTGATCCGTCTCCTGGAACAAGGCTTGGCTGCGGACGTTGCGGTGGCGGAAACCCTGGAGCGCGTTCTGGGAGCCGCCTCCTCGGCTGGCGCCTATGATGCGCAGGCGCGCGGCCTATTGCGCCCCACCGACAAGGTCACCATGAACCGGGACCGCCTCATCGCCGATGCCAAGGCCATCGCGCTTTCCCAAAAAGCAGCGTTCAAACCCTTCACGCCGCCGACCTTCACTTTGCCGGCGGCCTCCCTGCTCGAAGACAGACTCACAGCGCTCGGCGACAAACTCGCTCCCCATGACAAGGAAATCGGCAAGGTGCTTGTCGGCGTCCTGTCGGGTTCCGGTGCGCCCATCAGCGAGCAGGAGCTCAATGAGCGCATCACCAAGGCTTTTGTGGCGCTTGCCCTGACGCAGCCCTCGCGCGACCGGATCGCCCAAATGATCAAGACCGGCAAACCTTTGCGTAACTAAACGGAAGACCGGCGCCGCATCCTTCGAGGAAGCGGCGCCGTCAGTTCAATTCCATCCGACATCAGCCACAAGAGAGAGAAATGCCCGATTATCAAGCGCCCGTCGATGACATGGTCTATCTCCTGAAAGAGGTCTTCAAGGCGGACGAAGTGTTTGCGCAATTGCCCGAATATAGCGAGATCAATGTGGATCTCGCCCGCACGGTCCTTGAGGAAGCCGGACGGCTTTGCGCCAATGTGCTGCGCCCGATCAATCTCAGCGGCGATATCGAGGGCTGCCACCTGGAAAATGGCGTCGTGCGCACGCCAAAGGGATTCAAGGAGGCCTATAAGGCCTATGTGGATGGCGCATGGCCTGGCCTTTCGGCCACGCCGGAATTCGGCGGCCAGGGCCTGCCGCGCACCCTTCAAATCCTTGTCGATGAAATGCTGTCGGGCTCGAATCTCTCCTTTGGCCTCATCCCCGGATTGAGCCGTGGCGCCGCCGAGACCATCGAAGCCCATGCGACGCAGGAGCTGAAAGAGAAATATCTGCCCAAGATGATCGAGGGCATCTGGACCGGCGCCATGGCTCTCACGGAAGCGCAGGCCGGTTCCGATCTCGGCCTTTTGAAAGCCACCGCCACGCCACGCGAGGATGGATCCTATACGGTCTCGGGATCGAAAATTTTCATTTCGTCCGGCGATCAGGACCTTTCGGAAAATGTCATCCATCTGGTGCTGGCCCGCCTGCCCGGAGCGCCCGCTGGATCGCGCGGCATCAGCCTGTTCCTCTGCCCGAAATTTCTCGTCAACGAGGATGGTTCGCTTGGCAGCCGCAATAATGTGAATGTCGGCTCGCTGGAGCATAAAATGGGCATTCACGCGCAGCCGACCTGCGTGATGAACTATGACGACAGCCAGGGCTGGCTGGTCGGCGAACCCAATCGCGGCCTCAACGCCATGTTCACCATGATGAATGCCGAACGTCTGTTCGTCGGCGTCCAGGGTCTTGGCCTTGCCGAGGCCTCCTACCAGACCGCTGCCTCTTACGCCAAGGAACGCAAGCAGGGCCGCACGCCTGGCGGTAAGGACACGACCTCGATCATCGAACATCCCGATGTGCGCAAAATGCTGCTCACCATTTTGAGCTTCGTCGAAGCGGCGCGCGCGCTCACCGTTTTCACCGCGCTCGAAATGGATAAGGAAAAGGCGCATCAGGACGAGGCGACACGCAAGACGGCCTCTGGCCTCATCGCTTTGCTCACACCGGTCGTCAAGGCAGCCTTTACCGATTTTGGTTTCGAGGCAACGGTCCTTGGCCAGCAGGTTCTGGGCGGCCACGGCTATATTCGCGAATGGGGCCAGGAACAATTCGTGCGCGATGCCCGTATCGCCATGATTTATGAGGGGACCAACGGCATTCAGGCGCAAGATCTTGTCGTGCGCAAGCTCATCCTCGATGATGGCGCGCCGGTCAGCACCTTCTTCGCCCTGATCTCCCAGACCCTCTCGGAAAGCGCGAGCCAGCCGGGCGCTGCCGCGATCGCCGCGAAGCTCGGCGCGGCGCTGGAACTTCTGCAAAACGTGACCAAGAAGCTGCAAAAGGGCGATTTCGCCAATGCCACCGACCAGAATGCCGCTGCGACCGATTATCTGCGGCTCTTCGCGCTGGTGACCTTCGGCTGGTTCTGGCTGCGCATGGCCCTGGTGACGCTCGCCAAGGGTGATGGAGCCGACGCGCGCGATAAACGCAAACTGACCCTTGCGGAATTTTTCACAACCCGCATCCTGCCGCAGACCGCCTCGCTCGCCGAACAGATCGAGGCTGGCTCCAAAACCTTGCTGGCTCTTGAAGCCGACGCGTTCTGAACCCTTTAAACCGGGCCATGCGTTTCTCTCCTCTCGTGATTTCTCCGAGGCTTTGAGAGAGCCATGGCCCAAAATTGAGATTCGATGATGAAAATACTCGTTCCCATCAAACAGGTGATTGATGCCAATGTCCGACCGCGCGTGAAGGCAGACGGCACCGGCGTTGACCTGAGCAATGTCAAATTGTCCATCAATCCTTTCTGTGAAATCGCCGTCGAGGAAGCGCTTCGCCTGAAGGAAAAGGGCAAGGCGAGCGAAATCGTCATCGTCTCGATCGGCCCGGCCAAGGCGCAGGAAGCTGTGCGCTCCGCCTATTCGATGGGTGCCGATCGCGGCATTTTCGTCGAGACGGATCAACGCGTCGAACCGCTCGCTGTGGCCAAATTGCTCAAGGCGATCATCGACCAGGAACAACCGAGCCTTGTCATCCTTGGCAAGCAGGCGATCGACGATGATTCCAACCAGACCGGCCAAATGCTCGCGGGCCTCACCAACTGGCCACAGGCGACTTTCGCATCCAAGGTCGAAGTCGACGCCGGCAAGGTCGATGTCACGCGCGAAGTGGACGGCGGCCTCCAGACCCTGTCCCTCACCTTGCCCGCCATTGTGACGACGGATCTGCGCCTCAATAATCCGCGCTATCCGACCTTGCCGAATATTATGAAGGCCAAGAAAAAGGCGATCGATGTCAAAAAGCCTGAGGATTTTGGTGTCGATATCACGCCGCGCCTGAAAGTTCTCAAGGTCACCGAGCCGCCGGCACGCAAGCCTGGCATCAAGGTCGCCTCGGCCGAGGATCTAGTGAAGGATCTCAAATCCGTCGGCGCGCTCTGATTTTTGAGCCTGTCAGTCTTGCGCCCTCTTATCCCGCGCGGCGACAGGCATCTGAAAAAGTTTTTCGAGGTCTTCCATGACAAGTCTTGTGATCGCAGATCATGATAATGCCACGCTCGGCAGCGCCACGGCACGGGCACTTACAGCCGCCCTCGCGCTTGGCTCCGACGTGTATGTGCTGGTTGCCGGTTTCAACGCCAAACCCGCCGCCGAGGCAGCCGCCAAGCTCGAAGGTGTCAAAAAGGTTCTGTTCGCCGATGATGCGTCCCTTGACCATCAGCGCGCCGAGCCTGTTGCCGCGCTCGTCATCGCGCTCGCCAAGGATTATGATGCCATTCTGGCGCCGGCGACATCCTCCGGCAAAAACATCCTGCCCCGTGTCGCCGCGCTGCTCGATGTGATGCAGCTTTCAGACATTACCAAAGTGGTCTCGCCGGATACATTCGAGCGGCCGATCTATGCTGGCAATGCGATCGAAACCGTGCAGAGCCTGGACGCCAAAAAAGTCATCACCGTGCGCGGTGCGGCTTTCACCGCTGCCCAAGAGGGAACCGCCAGCGCTCCGATCGAGACCATCGCCCCCGTCGCTGGGGTTTTTGGCTCAACCTTTGTCGGAGAAACTCTGTCAAAGAGCGAAAGGCCGGAATTGACCTCGGCGCGCATCGTCGTCTCCGGCGGTCGCGCCTTGGGCTCTGCGGAAAAATTCAACGAAGTGTTGCTGCCGCTTGCCGACAAGCTGCATGCCGCCGTTGGCGCTTCCCGCGCCGCGGTCGATGCCGGCTATGCGCCGAATGACTTCCAGGTGGGCCAGACCGGCAAGATCGTGGCGCCGGAACTCTATATTGCCATCGGCCTTTCGGGCGCGATCCAGCATCTGGCCGGCATGAAAGATTCCAAAGTGATCGTCGCGATCAACAAGGATGAAGAAGCGCCGATCATCCAGATCGCCGATTATGCGCTCGTCGGCGATCTCTTCAAGATCATCCCCGAACTCGAAAAGGCACTCGGCTAAAACCGAACCTTTCGTGACGCGGCAAGCGAAGGAAAAGAGCAGTATCTCCCCCGGCCCACCGGGCGGAGATACTGCTCCGTTCATACTGTTCTAGAAAACTGAAAGCCCATCGGTTTATACCAAAGGTCGTAAAGAACGACCTTTGGTTCCTTTTTTGAATTTTCGCTTTTTCAAAGCGATAGCGAAAATTCAAAAGCGGTCCAACGGTCATTGATTATGACCGTTGGTATTATCTCTAAAGTCATATCCAAATTTGTATCCGATGCACAAAAATTTCCGATAAGAACAATCTGCAATCAAAACTTCGTGCTCACTACAGGAAACGGCCCTTGCAATGAAACACCCCGTCACACCCGCAGAAGCGGTCGCCCAGATACCGGACGGCGCCAGTCTGATGATTGGCGGATTTATGGGATGTGGCGTTCCTTATACATTGATCGAAGCGATCATTGCGGCCGGCAAAAAAAACCTGACGATCATTTCCAATGATAATGATCGCGTCAATCAGGGAATCGGCCGGCTGATCCATGAAGGCTGCGTGAGCCATGTCATCACCTCGCATATCGGCCTCAACCCAGAAACCCAAAAAGGCATGATCGACGGAACCATCCAGGTCGATCTCGTGCCGCAGGGAACGCTTGCGGAACAGATCCGCTCCGCCGGCCATGGGCTTGGCGGCGTCCTCACCAAGACAGCTCTCGGCACGATTGCCGCCAAAGCCGGAGAAACCGTGCATTTGAACGGCGAGGATTGGCTTTATATGCCGCCGTTGAAAGCGGATTTCGCCGTGATCCATGCCGATCAGGCCGATCACATCGGCAATCTCTCCTATCGCCTTACTGCGCAGAATTTCAGCCCTTTGATGGCACTCGCTGCCGATCATGTCATCTGCGAAGTCAGGGAATTCGTGCCTGTTGGGATCATTCCCCCCGATCTCGTGAAAACACCGGGAATCGTCGTCGATACACTTGTGCCGGCCATCACCAATAAGCCAATCAAGCCAGCGCAATAAGGGGAGCAGCAGCATGGGCCATCAACAGATCATTCAAGAGCGCACCGCCCTGGAACTGCGGCCGCATACACTCGTCAATCTCGGCATCGGCCTGCCGACTGGCGTTGCCTATTATGTCAAACCAGACAGCGGCATTCTGTTTCAATCGGAAAACGGCCTCATCGGCATGGGCGCGCGCGCCCATGCCGGCACCGAGAATCCCTATCTGACCGATGCCGGCGGCTTCTGCATCACCGCTGTGCCGGGCGCCATGTCCTTCGACAGCGCCTTGTCCTTCGGTCTCATTCGCCGGCACGTCGATACATGCGTTCTTGGCGGTCTTGAAGTGGACGAGACCGGCCGCCTTGCCAATTGGATGGTGCCCGGCAAACTCGTGCCCGGCATGGGCGGTGCCATGGATCTCGTGGCCAATGCCAATCGCATCATTATCGCCATGCAGCACACTGCCAAGGGCGAGCCAAAGATCGTTCCCAAATGCACCTTGCCCTTGACGGCGGATCGGCGCGTGGATCTGATCGTGACCGATCTCGCGGTGATCGAGCCAACCGAGGCAGGGCTCGTGCTGCGCGAACGCGCGCCGGGCGTGAGTGTCGAGGATATTATCGCCAATACATCGGCAAAACTAATTGTTGAAGGCGATATCCCGGAAATGCCGATTACAGCCTACTAATTCCAATCATCAGGAACGATGCCTGTTGGAACATTCTCGAATTTTCGCTATGTTTTGAAAAGCGAAAATTCGAGAACGGAATCAAAAGTCGCGTTGCGCGACTTTTGATATACAGGAACAGCCCCATAGAATGAGCAGCTCCGACCTTTCCGGTACAGCACCCATCCTGATCAAGGAAGGGCCTCGTGTAACCCTGCGCCTCAATCGGCCGGCTTTTCACAATCGCCTCGAACGCGATGATGTCCTGCTCATCCCCAAGCTGATCGACAAGATCGAAGCCGACACGTCCAACCGCGTGCTGATCTTGACCGGTACCGGCCGCACCTTTTCCTCCGGCTACGACATGCAGGCCATGGGGAAAGCGGAAAAGCCGGGGCACGAGTCAGACAATGAAGCGCGTGGTGAATTGGTTTTCGGTAATCTCTGCGACCGTGTCGAAAAAATCCGGATCCCGACGATCTGTGCCTTGAACGGCTCGGTCTATGGTGGCGCCACTGATCTCGCGCTCGCCTGTGATTTTCGCATTGGTATCGATGGCATGAAACTGATCATGCCGGCGGCGAAACTCGGCATTCATTTCTATTATTCAGGCCAGCGCCGCTATGTCAGCCGGCTCGGCCTTGCCGCCGCCAAACGCCTGTTTCTGACAGCGCAACCGATAGAAACCAAAGACCTTTTGCACATCGGCTATCTGGACGAAATTGCCACTCCAGAGACCTTCGCCACTCGTGTCGAGGCCCTTGCCACGCTGCTCGCCGAGAATGCGCCCCAGGCCGTGCAAGGCATGAAGCAGAGCCTCAACCGCATCGCAAGAGGCGAAGACTGCCAGGACGAAACCGACACCGCCTTCGCCGCGAGTTTCAAGGCACACGAATTTGCCGAAGGCATGCGCGCCTGGGGCGAAAAACGCAAACCCGCCTTCAAAGATCCCCTGCCCTGAAAATTGCGACCACGCTGCTATCGCCTGCCTAATAGGGATAATAACCATAGGGATAGGGATAGGGATAATAGTAGCGATAATGATAGCGGCGATAATATGGATGCCAATATCCATAGTGGTGATAACGACGATAATGGTGATAGTAGCGATAGTGATGGTAGTGATGGTAGCGCCGCCAGTATCCGTGATGCCAATGATGATAGTGCCGATGATGATAGTAGTGATGGTGGCGGTGGTGGTGATGATGATGGTAATGATGGTAATATCGGGCCGGCTGCACCAAATTAGGCAAGGGAACAGGCGTTGCGCCAACTGCAGGTAAGAGCGCCGTAGCATTTGGAATGGGGCCGGGCCGCTCAGCATAAGGCTGGACCCGTAAAACATCGCTTACGTTCTGCGGCATTGCCTGAACAGTGCCCGAAACCACGAGTACAGTGAACACGCTGACCAAGCTTACGATTGTCTTATTCATTTTTGCCTCCAGGCTGGATCGCCGTCGACAAAACAAACCTTTTTGATTGCCATCAAGGCTCACCGGCCCGACAGGCGTATGTACCCATCTAAACAATTCATAAGCAGGGAGCGAAGTTCCTCTGTCTAACCCCAACCATCTCGACAATCGAAGGCATTACACCAAAGGTCGCGGATAGCGACCTTTGGTGTCAGATCGGAAACATTCAGGAACTTGATCTCCTGGTGACGTTAGCCGATGAGGTTCGATCCTATTGCGTAAATCACCCATTTGACGACAAGACAATAAAATAGGCGCGCCTGGGATGAAAAGCGCACGCCGGCTTCAAAGAGCTTCCTCTGAAATCCACCGCATCCAAAAAGCTATCGCACCCGTTCCGCAAGATGCGCGGCGAGATCCGCCGCCTGTTGCCGGATTTCGGGGATAGCGATGGACTCGAACAAGGTTCCTAGCCGCGCCGGACCGAGCGTAAACAAAGTGTCGGAAATTCTTCCTTCTCGACCGTAAACGGCACCACTGCCATCAATTTTCAGCCCATTGCCCAGGGGACCCGCAATAATCATACCTTGCTCGAGCAAGCCGTTCAGCAAGGAGGAAGCGACACGGCGATAATTGAGATCGGAGCCGGTGCAATTGATCACACGGGCGGCCGGCAGGTTTTGTGTCGATGCGCCCTTCTTGATGACAACCTCACCGCGGCCATTGCTCAGCGAGATGCCATGCACGTGGCCATGGCACACGAGCAGTGTTCCGTCAGCGCGCTCGGCCTCAATGATATCAGCGATCGAGGGCGCCATGCGGTGGCGGACGATATCCCAACGCCGCTGAAGATGACGGCGAAAGCGCTTCTGCTCGATCAAGGGCAAAGCCAGCCACAAAGCATTCGTCCTGGCCCGCAAACTGTCAACGACCGAGCGCCACGGCAGACCGCTGCGAAGCGCCCGCCGAAAAGCTCGGAAATAGGCCAAGGCACTGGCGGGGACCTCGTCCGGCAGGGCGCAATGATCGAGCTTCTCATAGGTCTCATGACGATTGGGGAAGAGCCCATGACGGGAGATGGTCGTTATCACGGCACGATGCCCCAGCTCACGGAGCCGCAGCACGACGTCCACAGCCGTGAGGCCTGTACCGATCAAAGCAATCGGCTCATCAGGATCAAGCCCTTCGAATGTCGCTCTATCCCAGGCATTATGGTGATAAAATCCTGAATTTTTAGCGATCTCATCCATAGCGGGCAAAGGCGCGGGATCGAAATTGCCCGTCGCGAGAATGACAAGATCAGCCGCAAGCACTTGCCCATTGCCAAGCACAAGAGAACCACCAACGGGAGCTGGTTTGTAATGGTGCACCTGTGCCCGCAAATGTTCAGCCGAGGACAGCGCATAAAGCGATTGAAGATAATGTCCAAAGACAATACGCGGCGCGAAGGTCATCGCCGTTGCTTGGGGATTATGGTTTGCACACAGCCAGTTCAGGAAGTGCTCCGGCTGGTCCGGCAAGGCGCTCATGCCACCGGCGGTGACATTCAGCAAATGTCGCGAACTCGGCGTCGAATAAGCAAGCCCGAGCGCCGGTGTCGGAGAAGGATCGATGACAATGACGCGTGCACCAATGGCTTTCTGCGTCAGCTGATAGGCAAGGAGGGCACCACTCGCACCGCCTCCAACGATGGCGATCCTTTTTTCATGCGACATCATCTGGTCCGCTGTTCCCCATGATCAGGATCGCAAGACTGTCTCACTTCCCTTCGCGGCGGCCCGACAATCCACGATTCATGAAGCCAGCCTTTTGATGAGACGAAGCTATTCTGATTTTCTCCCTTAATCAAATACTATCTATGGATATAATAGAAAATTACTCGCTGCGTTCGATAGCTCGATGCGTCTTGAAATTGTCAAAAGTCTCGGCATGCGCTGACATCATGTTCAGCAACCATATAACCGGAGAATAGTATGATTTTGCAACTTCATTTACTGCTGATTCCAGCCTCTTTCCTTGATTGACAGGAGCCTTCGTGCAAGTCGTCAAATATAGACTCTGCAATCCGGGTCTCAGACCGCGTCGAACCAAACTCGAAGTTCCCGGTTGGGCGGGAGAATCCGAGCCCCGCGCCAATGGATCACACGAACATCCATGGCATTGCATGCCCTTCGCCGAAGGGGCGCGCTATGGGATTGAATTGTTCTATCCTTACGAGAACGAGTTGCATGTGAGCATGCGCGAGGGCAAACTCATCTTCGATGGTGATTTTGGTCCTGATCCGGAAACCGGATTACAATGGCCACCTTTTCGAACATTCGGTGAGACCTATTACACCTATCAGATTCTTCTCGATATAAAGGTCGAAGAAGGCTGGGCGTTTCGCACCGAGCCTCATCCGCGATTTTACACAGACCCCACCGATAGCGTGCCAATCGCCGTGCCCGCTTTATTGCGACAGTGGTGGCCAATGATGTCTTTCATCGTCTTCAAATCACCTGCTGAAGGCCGAACGCATATTTTCAGGCCTGGCGAGCCATTTGCGCAGATCATCGTTATCCCTGCCGAAGCCGATTTTGATCTGATCGAGATGGGTGAAGAAGAGGCCGCCGAGCGTGAACTGCAATCGCGCCGAATTCACCAAAGCCGCACGACACTCGGTGCGGATACACAATGGATCTCCTCGACAAACACTGTATTCGACGGGACTTACCGTCATCTTCTGAGCGCCGCAAAACAACGCGCCAAAAAGAAACCGGAATAGAGTCTGCTCACTCCAATGGGGGCTTTCCCACCATTGGAGATCCATGATGCATCCATTTCCAAGCCGAAACGAACGTCACTATTTAAGGATAAGCGGCCAACGCTTGTCCTTAAGCGGGCCGCACCACCGCGTTGAGGTTAATAATAGCCATAGCCATACGGATAATAATAATAGCGGTAGTAATGATGATGGTGATGGTGGTGATGGTGGTGATAGTAGGGGCCCCAATATCCGTGGTGATGGTGATGATGATGATGATGGTGGTGGTGATGGTGATAGTAGTAGAATTGAGCCGGCTGCACCAGATTGGACGCTGGCACGGGCGCTGCATCGACCGCGCGTAAAAGCGCTACAGCATTGGGGATGGGATCGAGCAGTTCCCCATAAGATTGAACCCGCAAAATATCGTCTGCGTTGGGCGTCGTGGCCGGCAAGGCCTGAGCCATCTGCGAAGCCGTGAGCGCGGAGAGCGCGCCGACCAAACCCACGATTTTCTTATCCATTTTTACCTCCTGGCTGGATCGTCATCGACGAAACATGCCGCTTTGGCTTTGTCATCAAAGTCCCAGCGCTTCGGCACCGAACAATTCGCCAACGGGGAACGAGAATCCACTCCGTCCACTCAAACACCGTCGATAAGTTCCACAGGAGCCAAGATGTCATTGAATGTGTGAACCACCCATGAACCGGCGCGGCACAAACACACAATCTAGGAGAGTGTATCAAATAGATTTCCCGAGGAAATAGTGCGATACACAAAGCCAACGTTCTTTGAAATACCGTCAAACCTGCGGCACGACATCCACAGAGACATCGACATCCTGCTCACGCGAGCCCAGAATGATGCCTGCGACAGGAGAAATATCGGCATAATCACGCCCTTTGGCGAGGACGACGTGATCGTCGCCGATCATCAAAGCATTGGTCGGATCAAGGCCGATCCACCCCCATTCCTCACCGCACCACACAGCCACCCAGGCATGCATGGCGTCCGCGCCTTCAAGGCGCGGCTTGCCTGGCGGTGGAATGGTGCGGATATAGCCGGAAATATAGGCGGCCGGCAGACCGATGCCGCGCAGGCCCGCGATCATGATATGGGCGAAATCCTGACAGACGCCGCGGCGTTTCTCGAAGGCTTCCGACAAGGGTGTCGAAACAATCGTTGCCTTTGGGTCATAGCGGAAATCGGCGCGTATGCGTTGCATGAGTTCAACGGCGCCCGCAAGGATTGGGCGGCCAGGCCCAAAACTTTCCCGGGCATAGGCCGTGGCTGGTTTGAATTGCGGCACGAAACGGCTCGGATGCATGAAATGCGCGGGGGATTCGGGGGCAAGTGTATCCGAATCGAAAGCATCTTCGCGGATCTCTTCCCAATCCCTGGTCAGATTTTCGGCGGGAGGAAGATCGCGCAAAACCTCGACCGTGCTGCGGGCCTCGACACGCAGGGCGCGATGGGCCGTGTCTATGGTCATCGAGGTCAAGCGATTGCCGAAGAAACAGCGTCTTTCGACGATACGCGCCGGCGCGGGATCAATCAGGAGATCGGTCAAATAGACCATCTGGCCCGCGCCGTCCTGCGGCAGGAGCCGCAATTCGCAATGGGCGAAAGTGACACTCGATCCATAAGTGTATGTCGTCACATGGCGGATTGTGTAGATCATGCCAACCCACTCGTCTTGTCGGCGCGCGCGGCATGCGGGCCCTGCAGGAAATAACGCACCGCAATCGCATCGGCCAAGCCCAACAGAGCCTGTTCGAATTCGAAAATGGCATCATTGTCGAGTTTGGCCGCGATCGCGGTCGAGACTTCGGCGGAGAGTTTCACGATCCGGCGGCGCGGTTCCTCCAGCATGCCGTCATCGCTCAAGAGCGGCAGGTTTTCGAGATGGTCGGCAAGCTGCTCCACCTGGAAACTGACCGAACGCGGATTGTAGGGATCGAGCACCACCATGTCGCGCACTGTATTCTGAGCGACACCCATCAGATAGCGGGAGCGATAAGTGATTTGCGAATCGATGAGATCGAGCAGCACGCTGAAATCATCGGCGGTCGCCTCCGCGCTGATGAAATGCCGGGCGAAACGGCAGGTATTAATGCCCCGTTCCACCCGCCGTCCCATATCGAGCAGGCGCCAGCCGGCCCCGCGATTCATATTTTCCTGCGCCACACCGGCAATCGCCGCGATCGTCCGTAAGCCCGCATCGGCACGCTCGAAGGTTTCGGCCTCGGAGGTCGGCAAAGCGGATTCCACGGCGAGCCCGTGAAACAGATCATTGATCAGCCGCCAGGTATCGGGCGAGAGCCGTTCCCGGATGAACGAGGCCGCGCGCCGGCAATCCCGCATCAAGGAGAGAGCAGAGCCATAGTCAGGTCCGTGCAGGCCCTGCGCCGAGAGCAGGATCGGATCATCGAGATCGGCAGGTCCGGCGCCCCAGGCCGTGAGCAAGGCGCCGATCCGGGCAATCGTCTGGCCGGTATTGATTGTGTGTGTATCCGTGTCGATGAGTTTGCCCGCCAGACTGCGCACCAGCCGCAAAGTGGCCTCGGTGCGCTCCAGATAACGCCCGAGCCAGAACAGATTATCGGCAGCGCGGGAGGGCAGATTACCCATGAGCCGGCGTATGCGCACCGTCTCATCGCTGGGCAAAAGCGTGACCATTTCGACCGGCTTGTCGGCGAGCACCCAGACATCGGCCGATTGCACGCCCTCGCCCATCGAAACGGCGCGTGCATCGGTGCGATCGGAAATGCGGCAAAAGCCGCCGGGCATCACTTTCCAGCCATCCGGCGTGCGCGCGGCATAGACCCGCAGCACGAAGGGCCGCGGCACCAGACGGCCTTCCTGCCAGACCGGCGTGGTGGAAAGATTGACAACCTCCTGACCGACATAATCAATACCGCGCAAGCGTATATCGGCGGCGAGCGTGTCTTTTTCTTCCTGCGTGAGCGACATGCCGACCAGCGGCTGATGCGGCGGACGGCCGAGCACCGCATTGCCATAGGCGCCAGTAATCGCCATGCCATCCATGTAATTGATGACATCCTCGCGTTCATGCGGCTGGCCGCACCACCAGGTGGCGATATTGGGCAGAGCCAATTCCTCATTGAGCAAGGTGCGGCAGAGACGCGGCATGAAGCTCATCAAGGCCGGCGCTTCGAGGACACCAGAGCCAAGCGCATTGGCGACGACCACGCCCCCCTCGCGCAGACTGTCGATCAGGCCGGGCACGCCGAGTTTCGATTGTCCATTAAGCTCGAGCGGATCGCAGAAATCGGAATCGACACGGCGCCATAAGACATCCGCGCGTTTGAGGCCGGCAATGGTGCGCACATGCACCTCGCCATCACGCATGGTGAGATCACCGCCTTCGACCAATAGAAAACCGAGATAGCGGGCGAGATAGGCCTGTTCGAAATAGGTTTCGTTGAAAGGACCGGGCGTCAGGAGGCAGATGCGCGGATCATAACGCTTGGCCATGGCCATGAGGCCATCGCGGAAAGCCGAGAAGAAAGGCGCCAGCCGTTCGATATTCATTTCGCGATAGAGAGTCGGAAAAGCACGCGACAGGACCAGGCGATTGGCCAGAGCATAGCCGGCGCCCGAGGGAGCCTGCGTCCGATCGCCGATGACCCACCAGCGTCCATCCGGCCCGCGACCGATATCGGCGGCATAAAGATAAAGATAATGTCCACCAGGTGGGCGCACGCCATGCAGGGGATGCAGAAAGTCCGGGCTGCCTGTAACGGCGGTCGCCGGCAGGGCGCCGGAGCGCACCAGACGCCCCTCCCCATAAACATCGGCGAGGATCGCCTCCATCAATTGCACCCGCTGGCAGATACCCGCGGCGATCTCGCGCCATTCATTGGCCTCGATCAGGAGAGGCACATGGCTCAATGGCCAGGCCCGTTCGCTGACATCGCCATAGACGCGATAAGAGACGCCGGATTCCCGGATATGCCGATCAGCGGTGGCGAAACGGCGGCTGATATCCTCGTCGCCAAGTTCGCCCAGTGAGTTCAGAAACTTGACCCAATGCGGCCGGGGCTTGCCGCTAGCGTCCATGAATTCATCGGGGATGAAGGGCAAGGGCCGATAGGCCTGGGCGAGCTGTTCCAGCCGATCCTCGGCGGTTGCGGCTTTGGTCTGCTTGGAGGCGCGCATCAAAAAAGTCTTTCAGGCCCTATAACGCTGAATCCAAATGTGGATACCACATTTGGATTCAGCGCATTCTCACTATTCTCAAGCATGATGCCATTCTGTTTTTACTGCATCATGCTTTGGGGCGAAATGCTTTGATCTCCGCAGGATTGGTCTCGATCCGGGCCGCACCGATGAGATCGAGGCAATAAGGCACGGCTGGGAAGACCGCCTTGAGACAGGTCTCGATGGCCGCGGGCTTGCCCGGTAGATTGATGATGAGACAGGAACCACGATGGGCGGCGATCTGCCGCGAGAGAATGGCCGTGGGAACTTCCTCCAGGCTGACCTTGCGCATCAATTCGCCAAAGCCCGGCAGGATGCGCGGGGCCGCCGCCTCGGTCGCCTCCGGCGTCAGGTCGCGTGGGGCGGGTCCGGTGCCTCCGGTCGTGAGGATGAGATCGCAACGGTCCTCGTCGGCGAGGGTGATCAATGTGTCGCGCACGCTCTCGAATCCATCGGGGATGATTTTGTGCAGAGCGGCAAAGGGTGTCGTCAGCACCCGTTGCAGAAAGGCAAGAATAGCTGGCCCGCTACGGTCTTCGTAAAGCCCTTGCGAAGCCCGATCGGAAACGGTGACGACGCCGATGATCGCGCTGTGTTTTGCTTCTTCGGTCATCCTTGAACCCTTCCGTCTTCGAGACCGCTGCAACAGCCCGAACCCGAGGCCCAACCTAAAGGATCGGAGCGCTTTTTTGAACCATCCAGCGGCATTTAGTCATCGCGCTTTGGGCGCCCGGGTTCCGATCCGGGGCGCAAAATTTCACGTCTGGATCAAGGAAAGAAGCTCGATATCGCACCATGTTTCTCGATCCCGGTATAATCATTTTCGTCCCGGGCCTTGGCGAGATCGTAGGCACGCTGGAGATCAAGCCAGAAGGCGGGATCCTTATCGAAGAACAGGCCGAGACGGATAGCGAGATCGGCATCCACAGCCTCGGCCCCCCGAAATAAAGCCGCGATCCGTTCGGAGGGCACACGAAGGGCCGCCGCCAAAGTCGCGCCGCTGATGCCAAGATCAGCGAGATAAATATCTTGCAGGAGCAGACCAGGATGTTTGGGTTTGCGCGCCGGATTAGCCATTGGATCTCGAATAGCTTGAAATGACGATTTTCACGATCGCGTCGCGAAAGGACGCAAAATGATCGTCGGCGTTACCTTAGAGTTGCTTCTCTTTCAACAGAACCAGAAAACGCTCTCTATCTCTTTGTTTTAACGTATAGTCTTTATGATGAAACCGATCGCTTCCCCTCAGGGAATAATGCGTGCAAGGCCGTGAGGGAAAAAGACACCCGGTCCGAGTAATTTTTGCATGAGCGTTTTGGGCACAGGTGGTCAGGCCGGCGATTCGCGAGTATGACGAATTTCGATTAAGACGGCGTGAAATAAATTAGGATTTCTGAACCTTTGCTGTGGCGGAGACCCAAAAGCATGATCTTTTTACCGCGTCGGTGCTGGTCGCCTCGCATCCCCACCCTCTCGCTTTCGCGGCGCCGGGCGTCGAGGTTTCGCGCCGTGCCGGTTCTCGGCGTTTTGGGGTTGGCCGTGGCGCTCGCTTCCTGCGGCTCGATGCAAAACATGCTGTCCAGCAATAAACCGGCGCCGCAGCCCTCGGTGCCGCCTCCTCAGGCGGCTCCCCCTACCGTTGCCTCCCTCAATAGCGATATCGGCAGTGGCCCGGTCAAGGTCGCGCTCATCATTCCGATGACGCAAGCCTCTGGCCCGAGCGTCGTCGGCGCATCACTGCGCAACGCCGCTGAATTGGCCCTCAATGAGGCGGGTTCCAATGAATTGACTTTGCTCGTCCGCGACGACCGCTCAAGTCCGGAAGGCGCGCGCGAGGCCACGCAGCAGGCGCTTTCGGACGGGGCCGAACTCTTCATCGGGCCTCTCTTCGCAGCCAATGTGCGTGAGGCCGGCCGTCTGGCGCGGGGGGCGGGCAAGCCGATGATCGCCTTCTCGACCGATGCCTCGGCCGCTCAGCCGGGCGTCTATCTTTTGTCTTTCCTGGTCGAAAGCTATGTCGAGCGCATCGTGGATTATGCCGCGTCCAAGGGCAAGAAATCCATCGCCGCGCTAATCCCCGAGAATGATTATGGCCGGGTGGCCGATGCTGCCTTCCAACAGGCGGCAGCCCAGCATGGCCTGCGTGTCATGGGCATCGAACATTTCCAGCAGCAGACGCTGGCCGCCGCCGCCCAGAAGATCGC
Organism: Beijerinckia indica subsp. indica ATCC 9039; assembly: GCF_000019845.1. NCBI lineage: Bacteria > Pseudomonadati > Pseudomonadota > Alphaproteobacteria > Hyphomicrobiales > Beijerinckiaceae > Beijerinckia > Beijerinckia indica. The sequence goes on from NC_010581.1 coordinate 3,737,559, forward strand.
CTCGCTCGGCGACCAGATCGATACACTTTTCATTCCCGAACAAGCCGATGCCATGGCGACTATGTCGCAAGCTTTGACGACGGCGGGTATCAACTCAAAAAAGGTGCAGATTCTCGGCACTGGCCTGTGGAACGACGCGCGTGTCCTGAAGCTGCCCGCTTTGCAGGGCGCCTGGTTCGCGGCGCCTGAAAACGGCGGCTTCAATGCTTTCGCCGAACGCTATCGGGCAAAATTCGGCAGCGATCCGACCCGCATCGCTACCTTGAGCTATGACGCGGTATCGCTAGCCGCGGCGCTCGCCCATACGCAGGGCGCGCAACGCTACAGCGATAGCGTATTGATCAATCGCTCCGGCTTCAACGGGGCCGACGGCCTCTTCCGCTTCCGCCCGGATGGCCAGAACGATCGCGGCCTCGCCGTGCTGCAGATCAATAATGGCACGGCCATCCCGATGAGCCCGGCCCCCAAATCCTTCAGCGGTACCCCCTCGGCGACGTGATTCCATCGGGTCATGAAGGATGACCGATTGGACACACTCAAAAAATGTCGAAAACGAAACCACGGGTCGCGACCCGCGACCTTGGGTATGAGACCCTTGCGCTTCAGACGCGATGCTCTCGATCCAGAAATTAGAGCATCGGACTTTCAAATTGAATCCTGTCCGATGCTCTATCTTTCTGTAAACGCATCAGATTAGTCCCAAAAGTGGGAGCCACTTTTGGGTCTGATGCTCTAGAGCAATTTGTTTGAACGTTGAATCGTTTGGCTTTGCTTGGGGTGTTTTTTGTGATTCCTCCCGTCGAGGAGGATTTTGCCATGCCAGCTCCCCTTTCGCTTGACCTGCGGCGTCATTTCCAGCGTCTCATTGAAGAGGGCCTGAGTGCGCGCGAAGCGGCCAGGCGCCTGATGATCTCCGCGGCGACGGGCGCGCGGCTTGCCCTCAAGGTCCGACGTGGGGAAAGCCTCGCTGCCGTCAAATGCGGATGTCCCACAGGGCGGGGTAAGCTGGAGCCCTACAAGTCCTTCCTCATCGAACTGGTCACACAAGACCCCGATATCACGCTATTCGAACTGCGCGACGCCCTGGCCCATGCCGAGGGCGTTCAGGTCCATTATTCGGCGATTTCCCGGGCTTTGAAAAGGCTTGGCTTCACATACAAAAAAAGGCGCTGGTCGCCGACGAACAGCGCCGCGCCGATATCGTCGAAGCGCGCGCCGACTGGACAGAGCGTCGCCAGCCGTTCATGCAGCAGCGGCCCGAGCGGCTGGTGTTCATCGACGAAACCTGCGTCAAGACCAACCTGACAAGGATCAGAGGCCGCGCACGCCGGGGCCAGCGTCTGCATGGGACTGCACCCTTCGGCAAGTGGCACACCCAGACCTTCATTGCCGGGCTGACCGGGAACGCCCTGATCGCCCCCTGGGTCATCGATGGCGCCATGAACGGCGCTGCCTTCGACATCTACATCGAAACCCAGCTCGCGCCGCTGCTCGCTCCCGGCACCGTGGTCATCCTCGACAATCTCAGCACGCACCGCAGTCCGCCGAGGCGCTGAAGGCCAAGGGATGCTGGTTTCTGTTCCTGCCCGCCTACAGCCCCGATCTGAACCCCATCGAAATGGCCTTCGCCAAGCTGAAAGCTCACCTCCGCCGCATCGGCGCCAGGACATTCGACCAACTCTGCCAAGCGCTCGCAGACATCTGCGACCTTTTCACCCCCCAGGAATGCTGGAACTTTTTCAAACACGCCGGATACGTATCAACGTAAATGCAAAGTACTCTAGCCTCGGGTCGGAGGCGGATCATCCGGCGTGACCGGTCGCTGAACCGGGGCTTTGGCAGGAGGAGCATCCTTCTCCTTTGCTTCCTCCGGCTTTGTCTCCACGCTTGGAGGCACGTTTTCCGCCCTGGGCTTTGACCCGGTCGATGATTGCGGCTTTTCGCCAAGTGGCCGGTTCTCCATCAGAGCCCCGGTCGTCGCATCAAAGATCACGCGATGCCTGCGGCCGTTCGGCTCCGTGGCCGCTATAATATAGATCTTGTCCTTGCGGCGCGGAGCCGCGATCTGGCGCAGGCCGAGACGCTCGAGATGACGCTCGATTGTCGCCAAAACGCCCTCCCCGTGGCCACCCGTTCTGCCGCTCGATGGCCTCGGAACGCTGGACCGGCGACGCGATGGGCCGTCATAAAAGGGAGCCTCCGGCGGTTCCCACGGGCCACTTTGCGGTCCGCCCCAGAGGCCGCCGCTATCATAGGGCATGTCGCCATCATAAGGGGAGCCATAATCATAGGGCCCGCCATAAGCACGGGGACCGTAAAAAAATTGCGCTTCGGCAGCCGTGCTGGCGGCAAGGCCCGAAAGCGCAAAAGCCAGGAAAAATCTCCGAAAGGAATGGACGGAAGGCGGACGGAAAGGCCGCAAGCTCGTGTCACCCCTGTCCGTGTCCCGCATGTTTCGTCCTTCAGTCCATCACGGGGTCGAATGTCCACCCCTTAATGATAGCCTTCTCCCACCCGAAGACGGCCCCGAAATGTCCAATAAACGAAGATTGTATAACCCAAGATGACCGGCAAGAGGATACTGACGCCGATGAGCATGAATTTCAGGGATTCAGGCGCGCCGGCGGCCTGCCAGAGATCGATCGAGTGCGGCACCAGATAGGGATAAGCAGAAATAGCAAGACCCGCGAAACAGAGTAGAAAAATCCCCACCACGCCGAAGAACGGGATGAAATCATCGCCCCGCCGCAGAGCGCGAAAAACGAGAAACGCCAGAGCCCCCGTCGCGGCCGGCAAAGGCCAGAGATAGAAAATATTAGGCGTCGAGAACCAACGCTCCGCGATCGCTGGATAGCGCAAGGGTGTCCAGATGCTTACCACGGCCGCGCAGAAGACGACGGCCAGCAGAAAGGGGAGCGCGAGGCGGCGCGCATGAGCAGCCAACCCACCTGAGGTCTTCATCAACAGCCAGCAGCAGGCAAGCAGCCCATAACCCGCGACGAGGCCAAATCCGCACAAGAGCGCAAAAGGGGAGAACCAATCGAAGGGACCGCCGGCAAAGGCATTGTCCTTGACCGTAATGCCCTGGATCAGACCGCCCAGCACGAATCCCTGCGCCAAGGCGGCAAGCGTCGATCCCCCGGCAAAGGCGACATCCCAGAATCCGTGCCAGGGCTTTGCCGCCCAGCGAAATTCAAAGGCGACGCCACGCAGGATCAAGGCGAGCAGCATCAGGATGATCGGAATATAGAGCGCCGGCATGATGATCGAATAGGCGAGCGGAAAGGCGGCGAGCAGACCGCCGCCCCCTAAAACCAGCCAGGTTTCATTCCCGTCCCAGAAAGGCGCGACGGAGGACATCATGTCATCGCGCGCGGTCTCGTCCCGTGTCGTGAAGAAGAGAATGCCGAGACCGAGATCGAATCCATCGAGAATGACATAGAGGCCAACGGCGGTGGCCAGAATGCCGGCCCAGATCAACGGCAGATACGGTTCCAAGCCGGTCATGTCATTCTCTCCCAACGAACATCCCAGAAACAGCCGGTTGTTGATTTAATCACTCAGACTTCTCGCAGCACCGGACAGAGGACGGGACGGCAGGCCTGTTTCGGCGCCAACGACATGAGGTGTCGGCCCCGCATTGATCAGCCGGTTGATGAAATAGATCCCCGCCGAAAACACGACACCATAGACAAGGACGAAGAGCGCCAGCGAAACCAGAACCGTGTGCATCGTCAAAGGAGAAGCGGCATCGGCGCTACGCAGAAAACCGGTCACGACCCACGGCTGGCGACCAATTTCCGTCACCATCCAACCGGAGATGATGGCGAGAAAACCAACCGGCCAGACATTGGCGGCGATGCGCAAGAACAGCCTGTTCCGCATCAGGTCCCCACGCCACCACAAAAATACCCCCCAGGCGACAAATCCGAGCATGGCGAAACCGATACCGACCATGAAACGAAAGGCAAAGAAGACTTGTGGCACCGGCGGACGATCGGCCGGAGCGAAATCCTTCAGACTGGGAAAACGGCCGGCCCAGGAATGGGTGACGATCAGGCTGCCGATATGCGGCAAGGAAAGCGCGTAATCATTGGTCTCAGTCTTTTGGTTCGGCCAACCAAAGAGGATCAAGGGCACGCCCGCTCCTTCCTCTTCATTTTCCCAATGGCCCTCGATCGCCGCGAGCTTGGCCGGCTGATATTCCGCCGTCTTGAGGCCATGCATATCACCGATGAGAATCTGCAAGGGCACCAGCACCACGGCGAGGCCAAGTCCCATGCGCAGCATCGTTTTCGCATGATCGGGAAAGCGGCCCGCGAGAGCAAAACGGGCGCCGACAGCCACGACGACAAAGGCGGTCGTGATATAGGCCGCGGTCACCATATGAGCGAAACGCAAGGGAAAAGTCGGACTGAAGATGATCCGCAGCCAATCGAGGGGAAAGGCGATGCCCTCTCGCATTTCATGGCCGACCGGGAATTGCATCCAGGAATTGGCCGCGAGAATCCAGAAGGCGGAAATCGCTGTGCCGATGGCCACCATGATCGAGGCGGTCAGATGCAACCAGCCCGGCACGCGCCCCGCCCCGAACAGCATGATGCCGAGAAAGGTCGCCTCCAGAAAGAAGGCGGTCAGCACCTCATAGGCCATCAAGGGGCCGATAATATTGCCGGCAACGGTGGAGAAACGGCTCCAATTGGTGCCGAATTGATAGGAAAGGACGACGCCCGAAACGACGCCCATGGCGAAAGAAATGGCAAAGATCTTGGTCCAGAACCGCGCCAGTTCAAGATCCTGGCTACGGCCAGTGATCGCGTGACGCGCCAGCAAAACCGCAATGAAGGCGGAAAGGCCAATCGTGAAGGATGGAAAAATAATGTGGAAAGTAATGGTGAAGGCAAATTGCAGACGACTCAAAAGGACGGGGTCGAAAGCCATTACACGCTCCCTCTCTCATGTTCTCGTTTGCTTGCCATTCTTGGCCGCGGCACCATCCGCCACTAACCAACCCCTCGCTCATTTTGCACAAGAACGATGATCAAGCCAGTTGATTTCTGACTCAGAAGCTCAAGTCGGATTTTTTTGCTTCGTGCCGGAAAGAATGTCTTTCATTATCGCATCAGCTTAAACAAAACCATGCGACTTTTTAGCAAAGCTTGGCCTCCTAGGCGATCTATACACATCAATATTGTACAGATAATAAAATATTATTATCTCAATAACATGAAAGTTATGCATTGAAATTGAAAATACGGATTTCATATGTAAATTCGATTGGCGCTTCGCCTTCGACGCTTCATCATTGATGCTTCACTGACCCATAATGCAAAAGGCCCGCCGGAAGAGGCGGGCCTTAGCAAAAATTTCTGCTCTGTCAGGGAACTCCAGGCTACGTAAAAGCCTTACGCGAGTGATGACGGTCAGAAATAGGCTTTTGTTTATTGATCACCGAACGTGCCGTAACGATTGTTGTAATCATACGGAGCCGGGCCATTATTGGTATAAGACCATGACGGCGACCACCCGGGCTTTGTGGTGTGATCCTGCTCAGCAGGCTGACTCGCGGGTGCTTGGGCAGAACGGTGAGTCTGGGCATGGCTGGATTGAGCAAAGGCTGTGCTCATGAGAGCCATAACAAGCGCCGAACCGAGAAGAACATGTTTCACGGCTTCGGACTTCATGATCGTTTTCATATCAAAAATCCTCTTGCAGAGCCGATTCGCGAGTCAAACCGCACCGCACGGAATCGTTCCCTATCAAACCCTGGAACCCAATCAATTGACAATTGGGAAGGCTTGTCAAATCGGCGTGAATGTTGATGCTTCCAAACATCACCCACTGGCTCGAAGGCATGAGTGGTGTTGTATTCTCTAGCCGCCTTTGGTTAATATCGCAGGCACGTGCACCCCTTAGTGGCGTGCGATCTCCCGAGCGATCTCAGGAATTTCGGCGTGGCAGAGACCGAGATCGGCCAGTTCCCGTTCCGAAAGTTGGGAAAGTTCGCGCACGCATGTCCGATAGCGGCGCCATTCCTGAATTTTCTTGGCAATGAATTTCATCGGCATCGGGCCGTTCCTTGCAGTGATCAATGAGCTTTTGCTCACCTTTGATGCACTGCAATATAAACCTCTCCGCACCCGCTACTACCCGGTTTTTTCACCTGTCAGCCATGCTATGAGTGCATTTCGTGCGCCTGCATGGCCAAATTTCTCAAAAATCGGCAGATCATCAACTTCAGCAGCTTATCGATTGGGGTCAGTTCCCGAAACAAAAAGAGAGCATGGTCCTGGACCACGCTCTCTGCTTTATGTTTTCACGCCTCACGCTGAGAGCGTCATGGCATTGATAATGATGATAAAATCATGCGGCTTCCATGTCTTTTGCGGCGCTGTGCCGGGCAAACCAGCCAAAGCCCGCGATTCCCGCGTAGCAGATCGCCGGAACGATCAAGGCACCGCCGAGTCCCACTGTATCGGCAAAGGCACCGGTGAGCGGTGGAACGATGGCTCCACCGACGATGGCCATGCAAATGAGACCCGAACCTTCTGGAGCGCGTTGGCCAAGACCTTCGCTGGCAAGCGAGAAGATCGTGGGAAACATGATCGAATTGAAGAGACCGACAAGGATAAGGGCCCAGCCAGACACCGAACCCGACATATTGGCGGAGATGAACAAGAGAAGCATGACCGTCGAGGCAGCCGTCGCCAAAACCTTGCCCGGCGAGAAGACGCGAAGCAATCCGGCGCCGATAAAGCGCCCGATCATCGCGCCGCCCCAATAGAAGGACACATGCTCTCCGGCGGTCTTGGCATCGAAGCCCAAGGTGTTCGACTGCATCAGATAGCTGACCAGAATGCTGCCGATTGCAACCTCGGCGCCGACATAAAGAAAAATGCTGAGCGTGCCAAAGGCGAAACGCGGTCGTTTCAGCAGACTGAGCGCACTGAGGAAACTGACATGTTCGGCCGGCGCTTCCTTGAGACGGTTGCGGTTGGCCCAGACAATGGATGCGACAATCCCCAGCGCGGCGGCGATGCCGAGATAGGTTTGCACGATTTTATGGGTTTCCACGGCGCGGAAGGCATCAAGCGCAGCGCCCGACAAGCTTTCCGGATCGACCGTCGCTAGGGATCCAAGAATGATGCGCGCTCCAATATAGGGCGCGACCGTCGTGCCAAGCGAATTGAAAGCCTGGGCAAAGGTGAGCCGGCTATGCGCCGTCGAGGGATCGCCGAGAATCGAAATCAACGGATTGGCGACCACTTGAACGACGGTAATGCCCGAGGCCACGATGAATAAGGCCGCGAGAAACATACCAAATGTCGCCGCGAGCGAGGCCGGAATAAACAGAAGGCAGCCAATCATCATGGCCAGCAGGCCGATGGTTGCCGCACGCAAATAACCAATTTTTCGGACCAGGAGGCCAGACGGCATGGAGATGACGAAATAAGCCGTGAAAAAGGCTGATTGCGTCAGCATGGCCTCCGCGTAATTCAGCGCGAATAATTCTTTCAGCTTGGGAATGAGCACATCATTGAGGCTCGTAATGGCTCCGAAGATGAAAAATAAAGCGAAAACAAATATACGCAGTTCCGGCGCCTGCACCGGCGTTTGTGTTTCCGTTGCAGCAATCGACGAAGGTTGCATGCTTCCTCCAAAGGATTGTTTATTGATCGTTGTGAGATATGAGATCCTCTAAAGCATCAAACCAGAAGTGATACCGCCTTTGGATTCAGGTGATGCCTTTTTCCAAAGCCAGAGCTTCTCTCCGGCTTTCACTTCAAACAGACAGGCTCAGGATATGCGCCATCAATGTTCCACGGCGAAGGCGGCCGCGGCTCCATAAAGTCCTGGCTGCGGATGGATGATGCACCGCACGGGAATCGTCGCCATCATTGGCGCAAACCGCCCCTTGGCGGTGAAGCGCGTGGCAAAGCCCGATTGCGGGAGCAAGGAGGCAATGCGCAGGCCGAGCCCGCCGGCGATGACCACCGATTTAGCCCCCAAAGCCAAAGCGATATCACCACAGACCGCACCAAGGCTCAGACAAAAGCGGTCGAGCGCCGCCGCTGCAAGACTATCCTTGCCCGCCATGGCCGCTGCCCATAATTCCTTGTCGCCGATCGGGTCGAGCGATTTTCCTTCGATCGCGGCCAGCGCTTCATAAATATTGACGAGCCCAGGTCCCGAAATCAGTCGCTCGACCGAAACACGGGGGTAGCGATGCCGCATATATTTGAGGATCTGATCTTCCAGGCTATCGAGGGGTGCGAAATCAATATGGCCACCCTCGCATTCAATGACATGATAATGTCCGCCGCGGCGCAGCACGTGTCCCACGCCAAGCCCCGTCCCGGGGCCGACGATACTGATGACACCGTCTTGCGGCAAAGCGTGATCAGGGCCGGTAATCGGCATGAGCTGATCTTCACCGACTTGCGCGACAGTATGGGCAATCGCCCCGAAATCATTGACGAGCGTCCAGGCATCGACATGAAGCTTTTCGGGGATCAAAGCCGGACGGATAATCCAGGGATTATTGGTGAGTTTCAGAACTTCGCCGCCGACGGGACAGGCTATGGCAATGGCCACGGCGCGCGGCAAGGCGCGGCCAGCGATTTGCGCGAAAGTCTCCCAGGCGAGCTGGAAACTCCCATGCTCCGCAGCTTGCAACGTGACAGCCTCACCGAGATGCACCACCCGGCCATCAGCCACTTCGGCCAAGGCGAAACGGGCATGCGTCCCCCCGATATCGACCGCCACGATCTCCAAATCCCGCCTCCCCACTTGGCTCTCTCTCGCTTCGTGAGGAGGAGCTCAGCTATTTATGTATAGGTATTATGCAAAAATACAGGACAAAAAAAGCTTGTCAAGCGTTTCGATCCTGCCGCGAAGGCATAGCCCCAACCGTACTCAAGTGCGCGCGAAATCCGCGGCACGGCGGATCTGGTCGTCGTTCGGCCGCAAACCGGTATAAAGGACGAATTGTTCCACGGCCTGCAGCGCGATCACGTCCGCGCCGGTGATCACACTTTTCCCTTTGGCACTGGCATGGCGGATCAAAGGGGTCTCAACGGGAAGCGCAACCACATCGAAAATCGTGCTGGCTTTCTCGATGGCGTCGGGCTCAAAAGCGAGATCATCGGCTTCCGGACCGCCGGCCATGCCAATCGGCGTGACATTGACGAGCATATCCGCCTTTATGCCGTCCAATGTCTTGATCCATTGATAATCATAGATTTGGGCCAGTGCCCGGCCAGCTGTTTCATTCCTGGCGAGAACAAAGCCAGAGCGAAACCCTGAATCACGAAGAGCACAGAGAACGGCCTTTGCCATTCCGCCGCTGCCGCGCACAACGAACACGGATTGGGGCGGCACCTCATGGGATTTCAAGAGGCTGGTGACGGCAATATAGTCGGTATTATAAGCACGCAGCCAGCCTTTATCATTGACGATCGTATTGACCGATTGGATCGCTGTGGCGGATGCATCCAGTTCATCCAGAAATTCGATACAGGCTTCCTTGAAAGGCATGGAAACGGCGCAGCCTCGAATGCCCAGCGCCCTGATCCCGCCGATCGCCGCGCGCAAATCCTGCGTGGTAAAGGCCTTGTAGATGAAATTGAGATCGAGCTCTTCATAAAGAAAATTATGAAAGCGCGTTCCGAAATTTCCTGGTCGCCCCGAAAGGGACATACATAACATCGTGTCTTTGTTGATGGTTCTCGGCATGAAGAATCCTCAAGATAGTGTATGCTTCCGTTCGCACGGCATGATGATCAGGGACGGCCCTTTTGATGGCGTGCGGTCGTGCCTGGCATGATCGCGATTTCCGCCCCACTGGCGGGGGTCCATGGCTTGCGATAGAGCGCTTGCAGCACGAGGGAGGCCGCGCCACGCGCCCAGACTTCGTCACCCTGATCATGAAAGATGATTTCGCAGCGATTTTGCAAAACAGCAAGCGTATTCGCCGCGACCGCCGCGCGGAGCGCCGGCTCAATCAAATCCACGGCGCGTGTGCCGGACCCGGAAATGACAATCTTGGCCGGGTCGATAATATTGATCAGATTGGCGATGCCGAGGCCTAGAATCTCCCCGGCCGTCGCGAAGATCTGGCGCAGCGCGACATTGCCCTCACGCGCCAGCCGTACGACGGTCGCGACGCGCGTCTCAGCCTCAGCCGTATCATCAGCTCCCTCATGGGCTGCTGGCGTTCTGATGATTTTTTCCGCTTCCCGCAGGATCGCATAATCAGCAGTAAAAGCCTCGATGCAGCCATATTGTCCGCAACGGCAACGCGGTCCGTGACGGTCGATTTTGGAATGACCGAATTCCGTCCCCATTCCGTGCTGACCGCGATAAAGCTCGCCATCAAGAAACAGGCCCATGCCGATGCCCGCTTCCATCATGACGACGACGAAATTATCATTCTCCTGACACTCGCCGAACCAGCGCTCGGCGAGTGTCAGGAGGTTGGCATCGTTTTCGATTGTGACGGCGAGGCCAAGACGGCGACGCACCATATCGGCCAAGGCAACCGGCTTGGGCTCGGGGGCAAGAATCGGACTCCAGTGGGAAATTCCCGCCTTGGAATCGATAAAACCTGGCAGGCCGATGCCAAGCCCTGCGATCTGGCCGAGCTTCAGTCCGGCCAAAGCAACGACCGAACGCACGCCTTCATCGAGGAGAGCGACGATAGCATCAGGCACAAGCTGATGAGGATGAAGAGGAAGACTGAGGCGCGCCAGCGGATCGGCCCGCAAATTAGTGACGATCAGAAAAACCTGATGCATCGACAATTTCGCGCCAACGACATAGGCCGCGTTCGGGTTCAAGCCGAGCAGGTTCGTCGGTCGTCCCCGCGTTCCGGAATTTGTCGTTTCGTCGCTTTCCTCGTGGATAAGGCCTTCCTGCAGCAGCGTCGCAATCAGTGAAGACACCGTCACACGGCTCAAATGTGTGCGCTTGCCGATCGCAGCCCGAGAGACGGGTTCAAAACGCCTGATCGTATCGAGGACATGAAAACGATTGATCGCCCGGATGAGTTCTGTGTCTCCTGTCTGCATCGCTTACGATCCGACCTTTTCCTACCGCCCGTCGTTTCCGACAAGAAACATGAGCCCTAAGCCACGCATTCTACAAACATGCCCATGATCAAAATCGGAACAAAGACCATTTATCAAGGACACGCCGATGCTTGAGCGCAACTCACATGATTTTGCTCTTTCAAGAGCGGAATCACGGCACGGCGAAATTCTCTGTCCACCTAAGAATACAGTGTTTTCTCTACATTTCCGCGATAAAGGGCCAAAATCCATTCCCACTCGCGACCCAATGTTCTATTGGTCTGGCCAAAATCGTCACAAAAGGCAGGATGATGCGCGAACAATTCACGAGCGAGCTCAAGGCAGCGATGAAGGCGGGCGACAAACCCCGGGTCGATACGATTCGCATGATCACCGCCGCGCTCAAGGACAAAGATATCGAGGCGCGCGGCCAGGGCAAGACCGTGTCGGATGAGGATATTCTCGCCCTCTTGCAAAAACTGGTCAAAAGCCGGCAGGAATCCAAGGAGATTTACGAAAAGGCCGGCAGGCCCGAGCTCGCCGCGCAGGAAGGCGCCGAGATCGCGATCATTCAGGGATTTCTGCCGCAGCCTTTGAGCGAAGCGGAGGTCGAGGACGCCATTGCCGCGGCGCTTGCCGAAACGGGCGCCGCCTCCATCAAGGACATGGGCAAGGTGGTCGCCGTCCTCAAAGCCAAATATGCCGGCCGCATGGATTTCGGCAAGGCATCCGGCGCGGTCAAGGCCAAGCTCTCGGCCTGAGCGGTCAGCGTCAGGCCAGCGAGGCAAGGAATTCCGGCAATTGCTCCTTGTTCATGGGAAAGGCATTGGCAGCGGCCGGAAACGCCTTGCTATGCACATCCCCGACATAGGCGCGCGCGGCGGCTTCCATCGTTTCGCCGACCTCCGCATAGCGCTTATTGTGGCGAAACGCGGCTTTAGTATAGCCCAGCACGTCGCAGATCACCAGAACCTGGCCATCGGTCGCCCGGCCGGCGCCAATACCAATGGTCGGCACTTTCAGCCTTTGCGTGACGATCTCCGCCACTTCCTCGGGGATCAGTTCCAGAACCAGCATCGCAATGCCAGCTTTCTCCATGGTCAAGGCGGCCTCGACCAATTGATGCGCCTCACCGGCTTGTTTGCCCTTGAGGCGTTTTTCGGCATGGTGCTGCGGCTCAAGACCCAGATGGCCGCAAACCGCAAAACCCGCGCCGACGAGCGCTTCCACAATGGCGGGGCGGCAGCCTTCGAATTTCACCATATCCGCGCCAGCTTCGGCCAGAACCCTGGCATTGGCCACGGCCTCGGTGGGGGTTTCATAAGTCGCGACAGGGAGATCGGAAATCACGAAAGCGTCTGGCGCACCGCGCCGGACCGCCCGTGTATGATGCGCCATATCCGCAAGCGTCACCTCCTGCTCGCTGGCATAGCCGAGCATGTTTGTGCCGACACTATCACCCACGAGCAGAATATCGACGCGGGCCGCAGCTTCCGCTCGCGCCATAGGCGCATCATAAGCGGTCAGCATGGCGATCGGCTCGCCCCGCCTCTTCATCTCAGCAAAACGCGCCGCCTTATCCGCCATGCTCATGCTCTTCACACCTGCTCGTCATCCTTTTCCGGCCGGTGCGAGCCGCGACCCGCCGACCGCCGGAATCCACTCCATAATATAGATCGGAACCGGGGCAAAACAGGTCGGCCCCTCCCCGCCGTCAGCCGTGGAGAGCGAAAAGGCGGCTTTGATTCGTTGACCTTTGTCCTTCTGGGCTCCGGGAATCGCGGCGCAAAAGCGAGTTCGCGAAAATGTGATCAATCGCTTTCCTCATGACCGCCACGTCCAGACCCAAGCTCTGTGGATCACTGTGGAAAGCCACAATATCGTTTACTTACAGCACATGATTCCCGATAAAAAGCGATGCGCTTTCCAACGTCCTTCCTTGAAGAGATCAAACATCGCCTGCCGATGTCAGAAGTGGTGCGCCGCCGCGTCAAGCTGCAAAAGGCCGGACGCGAATGGAAAGGCCTTTCCCCTTTCAATCAGGAACGCACACCTTCCTTCACGGTCAATGACCAGAAGGGCTTCTTCCATTGTTTCTCCTCAGGCCAGCACGGCAATATTTTCGATTTTTTGATGCTGACCGAGGGCTTGAGCTTCCCCGAAGCCGTCGAGCGGCTGGCCAATGACGCTGGCTTGGCCCTGCCCCGCGTCTCGGCGGAAAGCGAGGAGCGGGAAAAACAGCGCGCCGGCCTGCATGAAATCCTCGAGTGGGCGGCCTTGTTCTTTGAAAAAGCCTTGCAATCCCCAGCCGGTGCCAATGCGCGCACCTATCTTGCGCAACGCGGCCTTTCCCCTGATCTCCAGACACGGTTCCGGCTCGGCTTTTCCCCTCCTGAAAAATATGCCCTGCGCGATCATCTTGCCGGCAAGGGGGCAACGCGCGAAGCCATGATCGAGGCCGGTCTCCTGGTGCATGGACCAGAGATCGCCGTGCCCTATGACCGGTTTCGCGAAAGGATCATGTTTCCCATCGCCGACCGGTCGGGCCGGGTCATTGCCTTTGGTGGACGGGCGCTCTCCAAGGACGTCGCGGCGAAATATCTGAACTCGCCGGAAACGCCGCTGTTTCACAAAGGTGCGGGGCTTTATAACCTGCATCAGGCGCGCAAACCGGCGCATGAGGCGGGCACGGTGATTGCCGTCGAGGGCTATGTCGATGTCATTGCCATGACGGCGGCAGGTTTTCCACACGTCGTCGCCCCCCTCGGCACCGCGCTCACGCGCGATCAATGCGCCCTGCTCTGGCGGATGGCGGAAGAACCCATTCTCTGCTTCGATGGCGACCGGGCTGGCCGCAAGGCCGCTTATCGCGCCGCCGATGTCGCCCTTCCCCTGCTCGGGCCCAGCCATAGTTTGCGTTTCGCGCTGCTGCCGGAAGGCCAGGATCCCGACGATCTCGCCCGCTCTGGCGGACGCATGGCCATCGAGGGCGTTCTGGAAAAAGCTTTGCCGCTTGTCGATCTCGTCTGGATGCGCGAGACGGAAGCTGGCGGTTTCACGACGCCGGAACGCCGCGCCGCGCTGGAACAGCGCCTCGAGGATCTTGCGCGAGGGATCAAGGATCCGACCCTTCAACGCTATTACCGTGGTGAATTCGCGAATCGGCTCGCAGCCCTGTTTGGCCCGCTGGCGGCGCCGGCATCGGACCGCCGCGATCCGTCCCGTCCGTTCGGGGCGCGCTCCTCTTTTCCACGCTCCCCTTTTCAAGGACGTGGAGCGCGCAATGACAATCGCTCGTCTCGTTTCCAGTCCCCCGACTTCAAGGCGCCCTTACAGATCAGCTCCTCTCTCGCGCGCTCGCGCCTGTTGCAAACCGCAAGGTCTGACGCGGCGAATGATCTGCCTCCGTCACGCGAGGCCCTGATTCTCTTGCTTTTGCTGCGCCACCCGGGTCTGATCGACCGGCATGTCGAGGCGCTTGCCGCGCTCGATTTTGTCAATACTGAGGCCTCAGCCTTGCGCTCGCTCCTATTGGAGGCCGCTTGGCACGATGGGGCGGATGATCTGCCTCCATCACACGAGGCCCTGCTGGACCGTTTGACAGCCGAAGGAAAAGGGGCGCTGCTGCAAAAACTGGAAAGCGTGATTCCGGTCGCCAGCCATTGGTATTTGCAGCCAGACGCCGCCGATATTGACGCCGAAGCTCTTCTTGAACAGGCCATCACCTTGCATCAGCGGGCCGGGGCGCTACATAGGGAGTTGCAATTGGCGAAAGCAGCCCTCGCCGAGGACACCAACGAGACCAATTTCGACCGGCTCAAGGATATTCAAGCCCAGCTTCAGGCGCTTGGCGGAACGGAGGCGGCCGTCGAGGGGTTCGGCTTTTCTTCCGGCCGTTCAACGGGAACAGTGTGAGGAATAGGCGAAACTGGCATGCCTCCAACCGACAATTTTTTCGGCATGAAGCATGCTTCTCGATAGGGATCTCCACATTCTCGATCATCGCCCCGTGCAGGAAAGGCGGACAAAGCTCCACCAAATTGCCTCCGGTTCCTTGATCTTTCTTGGTTTTGAAGAAAGCATCCGCTGCTTTCCTCAAACCTCCCGTCGTGGTCCTTTTCCGACACGGCCCATGCGAATGTCAGAAAGGGGTCATGCCCATACGTCGGGATCATGCGTCGAAGAGTGCGAACCGCGAATGGACGGTTTACCCTCCGTTCCAGCCTCGCGCAGCGAGAGTCGACACAATGACGGTTAAGGGTTCTCAGGCGAAAACCTTAATCAAATCTTGACCATGGCGTGATCTTTTGGACTCAATCTTAGGCTCCGAAGATCGATTCGGGAGCGGACTTCAAAGCAGGCGGACGACGCCTCCGCACGGGCGTGAATAAGGCGAGGTTTCAAAGAGATTTTGAACCTCGCGGGCTGTAACGGGTTGAGAGCAACGGACCAGGCCGATTGTGCTGGGCCGATGCGGAAGTTAATGGGAGCGCTTGTCCCCAACGCCTGATCGGCCTTGAGGACAAGCGCTCCTTTGGGTTGGTTTGACGATGGTCATTCATCTTCGGAGGCCTTGATGGCGAAAAAAGACACTGACAAGACCGATGGTGAAGGTGGTGGAGTCGAGACCGTCGACAGCCCCCTGCTCGATCTCTCCGATGCCGCTGTCAAGCGGATGATCAAGGTCGCCAAGAAGCGCGGCTTTGTGACCTATAGCGAACTCAATGCAGTCCTGCCCTCGGAAGAAGTCAATTCCGAGCAGATCGAGGACATTTTGGCGATGCTCAACGAAATGGGCATCAATGTCGTCGAGAGCGAGGAGCAGGATACCGAGGAAAGCGAAGACAGCAACGAGGAAGAAGAGAGCGAGGGTGGCGACCTCGTCGAGGCCTCGCAAAGCAAAGCTGTCACCACGCGCTCGTCCGAACCCTCCGACCGGACAGATGATCCGGTGCGCATGTATTTGCGCGAAATGGGCTCGGTCGAACTTCTTTCGCGCGAGGGCGAAATCGCCATTGCCAAAAGGATCGAGGCCGGCCGCGAGGCCATGATCGCGGGCCTGTGCGAAAGCCCCCTCACCTTCCAGGCGATCATCATCTGGCGCGACGAACTCAACGACAGCAAGGTTTTGCTGCGCGATATCATCGATCTCGAGGCGACCTATGCGGGGCCTGAGGGGCGCAGCAGCCCCAAGCTTGATCTGGACGCCACGGACGAGGAAGACCCCGACAATCCAGACGCGCCCGAAGCGCCCTCGACCGCGCCGCTCAATCCACCGGGGCGCCTGCGGCCGGCGCGCGAGGACGGCGATATTGACCCGCCGCCGATGGAGGAAATGTTCGACGAGGAAGACGACATGGAAAATTCCGTGTCGCTCTCGGCGATGGAAGCCGAATTGAAGCCGAAGGTTCTCGAGACCTTCGACCGCGTCGCCGATGCCTATAAGAAACTGCGGCGCCTGCAGGACCAGAATGTCGAGAATAAGCTCAAGAACGAGACTCTGACACCGGCGCAAGAGCGTAAATATAAAACGCTCAAGAAAGAGATTGTCGCTGACGTCAAGAGCCTGTCGCTCAACCAGAACCGTATCGAGGCCCTGGTCGAGCAACTCTATGACATCAACAAAAGGCTGATCGGCCAGGAGACGCGGCTGTTGCGTCTGGCCGAGGGCTATGGCGTCGCGCGCGAGGATTTTCTGAGAAATTATCAGAATTCCGAGCTCGATCCGAAATGGTTGCTGCGCGTCTCGAAACTCGGCTCACGTGGCTGGAAGGATTTCGTTGCCAAGGCCAAGGATACGATCAAGGATCTGCTGGGCGAAATTCATGGGCTTGCGACCGAGACCGGTCTTGAGATCCAGGAATTCCGCAAGATCGTGCATATGGTCCAAAAGGGTGAACGTGAAGCCCGCCAAGCCAAGAAGGAAATGGTCGAGGCCAATCTGCGTCTCGTGATTTCGATCGCCAAGAAATATACCAATCGCGGCCTGCAATTCCTGGATCTCATTCAGGAAGGCAATATCGGCCTGATGAAGGCGGTCGATAAATTCGAATACAGGCGCGGCTATAAATTCTCGACCTATGCGACCTGGTGGATTCGTCAGGCCATCACCCGTTCCATTGCCGACCAGGCAAGGACCATCCGCATTCCGGTGCATATGATCGAGACGATCAACAAGATCGTACGGACCTCGCGCCAGATGCTGCATGAAATTGGCCGCGAGCCGACACCGGAGGAACTGGCGGAAAAGCTCGCCATGCCACTCGAAAAAGTGCGCAAGGTGTTGAAAATCGCCAAGGAGCCGATCTCGCTCGAAACCCCGATCGGCGACGAAGAGGATTCTCACCTCGGCGACTTCATCGAGGACAAGAATGCGATCCTGCCGATCGACGCGGCGATCCAGTCCAATCTGCGTGAAACGACAACGCGGGTTCTGGCTTCGCTCACACCGCGCGAGGAACGTGTGCTGCGCATGCGTTTCGGCATCGGCATGAATACCGATCACACGCTGGAAGAAGTCGGCCAGCAGTTTTCGGTGACGCGCGAACGTATTCGCCAGATCGAGGCCAAGGCGCTGCGCAAGCTGAAACATCCCTCGCGCTCGCGCAAGCTGCGCAGCTTCCTGGATAATTGATAGCGACTCTCTCGCTCGACGGACAGAAGAGCAAGGGATACAGTTAAGAAAGGCCCCCGAACATGGGATCATGTTCGGGGGCTTTTTATCATCACATGCCGGCTGCTATCCCTGTAACTTCTGAAGTTGACCATTTCCGGAACTTGGAGAAGCGTTTGTCACCTTCTCAGATCAGCCCCCAAAGCTGACCTTCGAGGGCGTCGCTCAATTACCACTTCGCGCCCATGCTAGAGCGTCGGATTTTCAATTGAGACCATATCCTGCGGCTTTGAAGTAGTTTTGGCACTCGTCGGGTTGGAAGAGGTCGCAGATGTGTCCAATCTCTTTCCAGAGGGCATCGATGGTTCGTGCGGCTCTGGCGCGCAGGTGGGCTTTCAGCTTGGAGAAAGCCATCTCAATGGGGTTGAGATCGGGTGAGTAAGGCGGCAGGAACAAAACCCAGGCGCCTCTTGCCTTGATCGCCGCTTCGGCGGCCGGGCTTTTGTGGGCGGCGAGATTATCCATGATCACGATGTCGCCTTCCCTGAGCGTCGGAGCAAGTTCCTTCTCAATATAGGTCTCGAAAATGCGCCGGTTCATCGGGGCATTGATGACAAAGGGAGCGGTGAGCCCGTCGCAGCGCAGGCCAGCCACAAAGGTCTGCGTCAGCCAATGTCCGAAGGGTGCTTTCGAGCGCAACCTCTGGCCTTTGAGGCAACGGCCGCGCAGGCGCGTCATCTTGGTCGTGGTTCCCGTCTCATCGAGAAAGACCAGGCGCTGCGGCTCAAGCCGCATTCGGGGCTGGCGTTGATCGACCCAGGCCTCACGCTTTTCCTTGATGTCGGGCCGGTCTTGCTCGCTTGCCAGCAAGGTTTTTTTTGAAACGATAGCCGTTGCGGATGAAAAAACGCGAGAGCGAGGCGGGCTCTGCCTTCGTCCCCGTCGCGCTTGCAAGTTCGGCTGCGAGTTCCGCCATGGTCACGTCGGCCTTCTCGGTGATGCGCGCGATCAGGAAATCCCGGTGTGGATCGAGCTTGGCGTGCCGACGGCCACCGCGTGGCTTGGCCTCAACCCGCCCACTCGCCATGAAGGCCTTCATCAGATTGACGACAAAGGAGACCGAAACATCAAAATGCGCCGCCGCCGCATGCCGCGACTGCCCGCTCTCGACAAAGCGCACGACACGCTCACGCAGATCACGTGAATTAGCTTTTGGCATCGTGATTCACCTCCCAAACCAGAGTGAATCACGACGCAGCGCTTTAGGGAATCCATTCCGATTCTATTAGAAAATCCGCCGCTCTAGCCAATCCCGGTGAAATTCACGGTTCCAGAAACCAGCCATTGACAGATGCGAATTTTCAAAATGCATAGGCAGGCTTTCAGATATCCAGGACTATCCTTAGAAGTTGCTCACAGAGCGGATATCTGGCAATTGCTAAAGTCTTGCTGCATCTCTCTCACATAACTTATCCATCAGGAGACCGAGAATTATCCCGGCACCGTAAGCGACGATATTGAAGATCGAAAAGAACCGGCCCAATAGCAAGGCGCCCGCCGTTGAGATGCGGAAGGTGTCGAGCCACGGCGTGTGGTAAAGCCTGGATAATTCGACGACGAGAGCGATTACGGCTGCAATGGATGCGATTTGCGATCGGGATTGGCGTGCCAAGATCATTCCCGCCAGCAAGAAAACCATCGCTCCCCATAAAATCGAGCCGCCATATTTAACGATAGCGACAGGCAATCCAATGTCAGCGCCGAAACAGCGTAAGGCGAGCCCGGATGCAATGACGATGAGGCAGAGCAAGAACCGGCGAAGCCGCAAGCCGATGTACGTCACATAAAGGCTTTCTGCGCCAGACGCCAGAGGAAGCCTCAGCACAAATGCTGCACCGGTTGTTATATCAAGGCAATCGATAAAACCGCTATGCGCTTCGATCATGGCGCGGACAATTGAAAGCCCCATGCCTGTGCCGCCTTCCAGGCGGCGTGTGGTAAAGAAGGGCTCGAAGATTTTTGTCGCATTATTCGGTGAGATTCCGCTACCGTCATCCTTGATCGTGATCTGCAGGATTTCCTTGTCTGCAAAGGCTTCGACGGTAACTTTTTTCGCGCCGTGATGCGTGGCATTGTCGATCAGATGCGAAAGGATGATGTGCAGGTTTTCTGTCGATATGCGCGCCTGTCGATGAACATCACCCTGCGCATTGATCTCCAGATGAGGCCATTGCTTTCGAAGCTCCTGCAAAACAGGATCAAGAGTGGCTGTGCCGGATATTGGCGTGTTTTCAGCACGGGCGAGATCACGCAGGCGGCTCACGAGATCTGTCAGACGCGCCGCATCGACCACAATATGATCGAGAAAGCGACGCCGATCATTATCGTCCATGGTTTGGGGATTAGCTTCGAGATCGTCAAGCAACAGTTCGGCTGCGCCTTTTATTGATGTCAGGGGTGACTTCAGCTCATGTGAGACATGGGCGGCAAAGGTCGCGATGAAAGCTGAGCGATGAGCGAGGCTCGTCGCCATATCGAGAAAGCTTCGTGACAGCATGGCAAATTCTGCCGTGCCGTGATGGGACAGAGGCCGCAAGGCGGCAGTATCTCCGGCAGAAATCGCGCGTGTTCGGGCGATGAGTTCACGCACGGGGCGCGTAATGGTTCGATGAAACACAAAACCTGCAAGGCCTGTCAGCAGGATCACTGAGACACTTGCGAGAATGACTTTGTTTCGCTCTTCATAGAGATTCTTGAACACATTCGCTGGCGTGCGCGAGGCGTAAAGTACGGCGGTGACATGATCGCGCACAATGATAGGCATTGCAGTAAACACGCGCACGCCAGTGCCACGGCTCATCGAATAAAGCGGCGGCGGCGGATGTTTCGAAATGCGCATGCGCATGACGGAACGAAATTCGCCTCTCAAGGCTGCCGCAATTTCCTCCACATGAGCGAGCGACAGACCGATTTCGTTACGGCCGGCAATGACGGTTCCCTCAGCATCGAGCAACCGGAAGCCAGCTAAAGTGGTGCGCTGGATCGCAAGGAGATCGGGCAGAATTTTTACGCCAAGCGCGAGAAGAGCGGGATCCGGAGGGCTTGTCGGCGGGCGCGCATCCGGGCGGCTTGGTAGGAGGTCTTTATCTGCGAGATCGAGATGCGGCATGATCGGGCGATAAGGCTCCTCCTGCGTCGGAGTTGCCAATGGCGCAGCGGCTCCTAGGGGCGTGTCGGCTGGCAAGGCGGCTTCGATGTCTCGTGCGATGACTGGCGCAAGCGCTGCGCTTTGCGCGATCAGTTCGGCTTCCGCCTGCCTCACCAATTGATTTTCATAGATGCGAAAGAAAAAAACGCCGCCCAGTGGCAAGGCCACAGCAAAACATAGAAGACAGGTCACGACCAAAGCGAGCGGTGGACGCCATTTGCCCATCATCGCTGGAGATTTCAGCATCGATTTCATGATGCTTGGCAAGGGCCGAGCCGGAATCCTATTCCATGCACGGTTTCGATACATCCTCCGCCGCCAGCCAGAGCGAGCTTCGCGCGAATGTTGCGGATATGGCTGTCAATCGTGCGGTCGGAAACGTTTATCGCGTTGTTATAGGCAGAAGCCAAAATCTGTTCCCGTGTGAAAACCTGATTGGGCCGCGCGGTGAAGCATTCGAGAATGGAGAATTCGAGAGCAGTCAGGGAAAGGGCACTCCCGTGGAACGTGGCGCGATGGCTGGCGAGATCGAGCGAAAGCTCTCCATGCGTCAAGCCATTCGAAGGCTCTGCCTCTTTCGGCCGAAGACGTTTCAGAATGACATTGACCCGAGCAACGAGTTCACGCGGACTGAAAGGCTTGGTGACGTAATCATCGCCGCCGATTTCGAGACCGAGTACACGGTCGATTTCTTCGTCGCGAGCTGACAGAAACAGGATCGGTACTTCGCTCGTCTTCCGGATACGGCGGCAGGTTTCAAGCCCGTCCATTTCCGGCATGCCTATATCGAGCACAATCAGATCCGGCGTTTGCGCAGCCATGATAGTGAGCACTTGCGATCCATCTTCAGCAACAACGACGCGCATTCCTGCTTTTTCCAGGGCGAAACAGATAACCTCGCGAATATGCGGGTCGTCATCGACAACAAGAATGGTGGCGGCCATGTTGGTCTCAGGGTTGCTCGGGGATGGCGGGAGTGACCATGTGCTCAGAACTAGCCAAATATCGTCCAAGACGCCACGTTGCAAAACCCCATGCTCGCCAGGAATGATCAGATTGTGAATATTGCAGGGCAAGTCCTTGTCTTATGAATAAAAGGCTTTGAACAAAATTATCTGCTGACTGGCCTGTTGTCTCGCTGATGTCCGCCAGCGTCGCAAGGGAAGCATCTATTGCGGGAATAGCTGCTGGGCCAAGGCTTTGTAGATAAGAACGGTCCAGCCGTGGTCCATTGCCTGCGATCTCCCGGCAATGAGCGAGATTGAAGTCTGCGATTAGTTTCGGGATATTGATGAAACAGCAGAAATAAAGCGTCGCCACCAAGGATAGAGCATTAGCCGAAAGAAGCCATGAATTCGGCAAATTTCGAAAAATCTGGATGAGGATGAACACGAGCCCCAAAGCGACAAGGCCCATCCAGATCAGCGCCGCGAGACGCAAACAAGTGAGCGAATAGGCGGCGAGATAGAGTTCGAGCCGTAAAATCGAGGAAAGAACGAGCAGAATATTCTGGGCGACGAAAACAAGCATGAGCGCCCTAAGGAAAGGGGTTCTGCGGCTAGAGCGCTCGCGCTGCATCGCGAGCAGGATGAAGGCCGCCGCGAGCAGGGTGCTGACCAGCAACGGATAAGCGCCGCGATGCGCATAGGACGCATGGGTCATGCCTGAGGGCAGGGCATGGCCAGCCCAGAGATAGGTTGCGTCCATCATAGTCTGCAGGGCAAACAAAGCATTGAAGAGAAAGAGCGAGCGAAGGATAGCCGCATCGCCGAAGAGCCCGCCGTAATCGCTGGAAATGGCTGGCAGGGCGCTGCGAATGGTTGGGTCCGTGGGCTGCAGTTTGCAGACATGCAGCAAGGGCCAGATCGCACATAAGATAGCGGCCCAGAAGAAAGAGTGGGTCCAAAGCGACAGATTGAAGATGAAATAAAGGTCGATGGAGGAAAGCCAGCCTTCGAGCAGAGGATTGGCCGAGGAGAAGAGCGCGAGAAACACAATAAAGAGCGATAGGGGAACGACCCAGCCGATCCAGTCTATGGAACGATGTGCCATAAACTGGAAATGGGATTGTTTTCGCGCCTCGCGCCAATCACTGATTATCAGGAATGGGCCCAGAAACGGCATTTGGGCCATTGGGATCAGAAGATCGACCCATGACCGGTTCGCTGGAGCCGAAAGAAGCAAAGCGAATGCGATCAATCCGCCCAAGCCAAACAGGATGGAGAGCGGGGCCAACCCTTCGATGATGGCTAAAAGCCCCATGAGCAACAGGCTCGCGGCGAGCAGCTGCTGTTTTCTCGCCGCACGAATAGGGTTGAGCAGGCAAACGAGAGTCGCGAGCGTTGCGAAGAACAGCACCAGTGAGAGCCCGATAGATTCTCCGTAGAAGAGATAATCGGCCAAAGCGGCGCAGCCTATTCCGGCGGCTAGCCGCCGTTTCAGCCAATCGTTTTCATGGGAGGCTGGAGAAAGTTCAAAACCTTGCATGGGCATCGCGAAACCTTGTCCGCGCTGAATGAGTGCGGCCTGACAGGGACGGGCATGGAGGGTGGAAAGGCAAAGATCTGAGCAGTCGGCTGCGCTACCGCGAGCCACCAGCCGTCGTTCAACAGGCGTGATGGTAGGCTTACTGAGCCGGATTGTGGAAATCGATGCTGAACCATGCCCGCTTTATCGCGAGCCTTTGTGCATTCTGCTGGGGTTTGCTGATCAGAAAATCAGGAGTTTTGTGCAGCAATTGTGCAGATTTGAATCCCGCACTCGGCAACGACCTTGTCATGCATGAGGCGACCTACGGCAGCTATTCTTTTCGAGCTTCCGCTAATACGTTCTTCAGGGTCGAAAGCGGCCAACTTGAGAAATTAAGGGCTGATCATCCAAGGTCCGGAAATGGCGCCAAACACCTTGCGCTCGGCGACCGACATTAAAACTTATAAGAAAGTCCCGCGTAGAAACTGCGGCGCTGTGCATATTGCGGCGCGAAGACACCGATGCCGGATCCGTCGCGAATGGCATAGCCGTGGTCAAACAGATTGATGATATCGAAGCGCACCGTCAAAGGCTGTCCCTTGCCCGCATCCGAAAGCTTGAAATCATGCGACAGGCCGAGATTGACCTGCGCATAAGGTGACAGACTTTCCGTATTCGCGAAACCCGAACGCAAGCCGCTGCCATAGATCAGATCGACGCCGAACCGCGTCCCCTGCCAGAGATAGGAAAAACCCGCCGAGGCTGAGATTTTCTGGGCATGATCGGTATAAATATAATGGGAATCAATATAGGCGAGTTCATCGGCGCCGAAGAGATATTGGTTCGACGAGACTTGTGTCGCCCGCTGCCGCGCCCAGGCGAAATTGGCATAGGCACGCAGGTTTTCATCCTGATAATTGGCCTTGAACTCGACCCCCGTATTATAAGCGCGATCGTAATTGAAGGTCGTCAGGACATAGGCCTGGCCGAATTGGCCATCATCGAGCAGGTTACGGGCATTCTTGTAATAGACATCGATGCCGGTCGACAATTGCGGCGTTAATTGCTGTGTCACCCCCGCATCGAAATAATGTGACCGTTCCGGCCGCACCGGACTTTGCGTGGTCACTTCCGGTTGCAAGGTCGTGTTGGCATAGATCGCCTGATCGACCGGAGCCGAAAGGCTTTGTGATGGCGGCGTGAAATAACGGGCGTAGCCTATATGAAAGGCGGTTCCCTCCATAGGCACATAGACCAGGCTGAAACGCGGGCTCAACTGATTGGCGGAAACATATTGATTCATCTGATCGAAGCGAAGACCCGCGTTGAGCGTGAGCTGATCATTGATCCGCCATTCATCCTCCGCGTAGACAGAACCAAGAAAACCTGTTTTCGGCACGGCCTCGCCCAAAGTGAAGGGTGCATCAATCGCATTCCCATCTCCATCAAGAGGCAACACTGTATTGGAATTGATAGCGCGTGTATATTCGGCGCTGACCTGAAAGCCGAAACGGACCGTATTCGGCCCTGCATGAAGGGCGGCATCGCCCTGCACGCCATTCAACAGGCTGTCGCGAAAGACATTGGAAGCCACACCATTGAACAAGAGATCGCCAAGCTGATCAGGGATATAATGCACGGAACTATAGCGTGAAAAATAAGCGACTTGCGCATCGATGTCGCCAACACTGCGCTGCCACGCAAGCACATTATAAAAGCTGCGTTCGACCTGATTTTCATTGATATTCAAGGAATTGAAATCATTGATACCAAAGACCGTGAATTGCGGTGATTGACCAGGATTATTGGGGATCTGATAGCGGTTGATCGAGAAGCCGGTGATGACGCTCAAGCGTGTCGCATCATCCAGCATGGTCGAGGCATAGCCGAAGAAACGCCCCTGCTGACTTGCATCATGGAACGCTTGGTGGCCGATTGTGAGATTCTCCATACCGAGCCCATTCGAAAAGAAACGGCCAACGGCAAAATATTGTGTCTTGCCACTCGTACCGCCATAGCTCAGGCGCGGCATGATCGAACTATAGCTGCCACCATAGAGGCTAACATCGCCCCCATTGTCAAAAACACCACTGCGTGTCGTGATATCGAGAATACCAGAGGTCCGCAGCCCGTAACGGGAGGGCAGCACGCCATCGATCAAGGCGAGATTACCGATAAAGGCCGGATCGAGGATCTGCCCAAAACCTGAAACACCATCCGGCAACAAAACGCCATTGATCCGATATTGCACATTGGCGTGTTCATTGCGGATATGAAAATCGCCGCTGGCGACGGAATCCTGCGTCACACCCGGCATTTGCAGGACAATTTTGTCAAGCGATGCATTATCGCCCTGAGGCAACCCCTCGATAGCCTGACGCCCGAGATCATAGGCCGTAGCACCGCCGCGCGGCGAAAGATTATCGCGGGCACGATCCATTCTCTGGGTGTCGCGGATAAGAATTTCTGACGCTGAGGGGAGAGTGGGACCTTCCGCGACGACGTCGATGGTCGGCAATTGCTCCTGAGCAAAGGCTCTTGGAGCCAAAAGCCCAAAACCCACCGCTTCCGCACCAAATCCCAACATTATGAAAACAATAGATTTACGCTCGACCCGACCCACTTTTGCGACCCCTGAAATCAGCATTATTGTTACGTTATAACATTAATATTGGGGGAACAAGGCCATCTGGACGAAAACATCAGGAGAGGTCCAACCGGGCACGGCGACTTCGCGCTCAATTCCCTTCGTATTCAAAATTTTAGAAGCGTGTCAGCGATCCAAAAAGCGTAATACTCACTTTTTATTTTATGCCGTATTGTTATAAATATAGATTAGAGGGTATCCGAGTGGCTTTGACACGTTTCACGCTTTTTGTTGCGTTAAGTCTCAATCTCGCCTTTACGCGGAGCGCATTGGCTGATCCGCTCGTCCTCACTTACCACGGATGGAATGTGGTTCTCACCCATGTATGGGAGCAAAAGCCCAAGCAGACGATGATCGATGCGATCGAACGTCAACTCGATATTGTCGATCATGTCGGTCTCAAACCGGACATTTTGCAATGTATGCGAGCCATAAGAATTGTGACGAGTTCCCCAGGCTACCATTCTAGCCCCGCCCATTATAAGCCATCGAGTGGCGTGGATATCCATGCCGGGCTTCTCGATCCGCATAAACCGATCATCCTGCATGAACTCCTTCATGCCCTTCATGATCGATGCCTGCGTGATGGGTTCAATAATCAGGACATCAAGAATTTTTTTGAGAGCGGCAAGGCAGAATGGCCCGCCGGCTCCTATCTCCTCACCAATAACAGAGAATTCTTCGCTGTAACGGCGAGCGTTTATCTCTCTGGAAATATCCCGCGGCCGCCTTATTCACGAGCTGAATTGCACTCCAAACAACCGCTTTACTACCAGTGGCTGGCCAAGCTCTTCGATAATGGTCACCCAAGATCATAAGAGCGCAAACATCTGGACATCGGCTTGATTCAGCCCGAACCTCCATGGCTTTGCGGGCATCACATCTTTATAGCTTCCCCATGATCACAGTTTCCCCATGATCTCCTGGCGGAATCCAAAAACCTCGCGCGCGCCGCCCAATGGAATCAAGCGGACCTCGCGCGTCTGGCCGGGTTCAAAACGCACCGCCGTGCCGGCAACGATATCGAGCCGCCGGCCCCGCGCTGCGTCGCGATCGAATGCAAGAGCCGCATTCACTTCATAGAAATGATAATGCGAACCGACCTGAATCGGCCGATCGCCCGTATTGGCCACGGAAAGCCGCACAACGTCCGCTTCCGCATTCATGACAATCTCACCCGGCATGGTCACGATCTCGCCGGGAATGAGTGTGCTTGCGGCATCGCGGATCGGATGATGCACGGTGACGAGCTTGGTTCCGTCCGGAAAAGTAGCCTCGACCTGCACGTCATGGATCATCTCGGCAATGCCGTCCATCACTTGCGCCGCTGTCAGCACATGCGCGCCAGCTTCCATCAAATCCGCGACACTGCGTCCATCGCGCGCGCCTTCGACGACGAAATCCGTAATCAAGGCCACAGCCTCGGGATAGTTCAATTTGACGCCGCGTTCGAGACGCCGCCTCGCGACTATGGCCGCCATGGCGATCAGCAATTTATCCTTTTCGCGTGGGGTGAGATTCATGGCGCTTTCTCCGCATGGTTTGCGGCCTCGACCCTTCTCTTCTTAAAGGATCGCTCTCAAAAGGCGATCCTGTTTTCATCACACTTATACCAAGCCTTCGACATCTCGACCTGTCGAGATGTAGGAGGTTCGGCGGAAAGCCGCCGCCCCGCCGTCGCGGGGGCTAAGTCTGAGTCTCACTTATTAAGACTGGGTATTATAACCAGAGGCGCGCGATATCATCGCGCCAAAGGCCAAGGCCCGCCAGAAGCGCACACCGCAAGACCTCGGGCGAAGCCGCCATGAGACGCGCGACCAGCATACCATTCCAGGCGGAGACACCATGCGGGCAAGCGGGTTCGAACGGCGCAAGGCGTGCCCGCAAGGATTCAAGCCTCGCCTCTGCGTCAGGCGCAACGGCGAGAAGGAATGCCATGGCCCGCCTCCCATGCCCCAGGCTCGGCTGGTCGAATGTCCTGTTCAAGGGTCCCTCGATCCGGCTTTCCTCGGCAAAGACCAAACGCCCGCCGCGACGGATACGCCAGGAATCGCGAAAATCACAGCTAATCGCACTCTCACCATGCGCCAGACGACCAAGCACGAGTGTTTCGACGAGCAGGAGTGAGGCATCATTCGCCATGGTGACATCGAGACGGCGCGAGAGCGCGGCTCCATCAAAAAGAATCGTTTCCTGCGGTAAAAAAGCAAGTTTCGTCTCTGGGGCCAGCACCAGCGATAGATCGAGCATTGCCGCTTTGTCTCGCGCACGATAGATTTTTTCGGCGGCAGGTGTTGCGATGACAAGTTCGCTCTGCTCTTCCGCCTCGATCGCAAGCCGCAGATGGTCGCCCCCCGCGATGCCGCCCGCACTGTTCACGATCATGCCAACGCATCCCTGAAACGCGCGGGGATGGCGCAGACGCAAGCCCCCCGTTTCGAACAGGCGCAACGGCCGCGTGATACCGCCATGCTTTTCGTAGCGGACGCGAATTTCGCCGCGAGCGCGATTGGCCGCAAAGCTCATGGTCATGCGAGGAAGCTTCTCAGTTGCTCACGATCCACCAATGCGGCGAAGCCAGCCTTCGCATTGCCATGCGAATGAGGCTCTAATTCCATTCATCCGGCAGGGAAGGAAGAGGCAGGATCTCAATTCCTTCATCAATCAGGTCACGCGCTTCCTCGACGCTCGCCTGCCCGTAAATCGGACGCGGAGCGAGCACGCCATCCTTGATTTTGTGGACTTCCTCGACGAAACGGTCACCGACATTCTCGGCATGAGCATGGATTTCTTCATGCAGCCGAATCACCAAGCGCCGTAATTCCCTCTGGTGCTCGAGAGCTTCACGCAAACCACCATCGTCTTGCCCGGTGGGCAGAGAGGGGGACGCTTCTATCGTTTCGAGATTCTGCGGCGCGGTCTGCGATCCCGGGCACGGCACGTTTTGCCCCGGCGGCGTGGCGCCGCGTGCGATCGCTGGCGCCATAATAGCCTTGGCAACCTGGACACTGTCACAATAGGGGCAGGTGATCAAACCATCCTCGACCTGGCGGTCGAAAGCGGCACCGCTTTGGAACCAGCTTTCAAACCGATGTTTCTGGTCGCAGATCAAAGCGAATTTGATCATATTTCTCAATCGGTAGGCGTACGGGCGAGATCGGCCAGAAGCAGATCAAGCTTGCCATCATAATGCAGTTCATAAAGATCGTCGCAGCCGCCAATATGCTTATCGCCAAAGAAAATCTGCGGCACGGTGCTGCGTCCATTGGCCCGCTCGGTCATGCGTTCCCGGGCTTCAAAGTCGCCATCGACTGAAATTTCCGTGAACGGCAGATTCTTCTTCGTGAGGAGCTCCTTGGCCCTCCGGCAATAGGGGCAGGTCTGCGTCGTATAGATGGTGATTTCAGGCAGTTCGGACATTCGAAATTCCTTTTCTCGCGACCTTTATGAAGCAAAGGGCCACCGTCGACAAGCCGGTGGCCGCGCCCGTGGCGGGTGCCCGCAAGGCTCCGGCAAGCAAGAATAGGGCAAAAACCCAGAGCGCCATCGATCATCTGTCCTGCCCTTCCGGCGGCCGCATCCATCATCGACCGGCCAGGAGGCGAGAAGCATGGTCAATAGGCGGCAAGCTTCGGAGCAGACTTACCGGAAGGTTAATTCCGCTTTGACGGACTGCCTTCCTCTCGACATTTACCGACGCCACCATACATTGTTCAGGGCTTGCCGCTCCGCCAGGAGGCTTTCGCCGGCGCATGCGGCCAATCGGGAGCGCTGCAATGAGCTTTTATACGGGAAGGCCGGAGGACGGTCCCGCGATGGGCGCCGCCGGGGGAACAGGGGGACAAGCGGGCAATGGTGGGCCGTGGGGACCTTATCGGTCGGCATCCAAAAGCTGCTGCTCCCATTGGAAACCTGCCGAATTTCTGGCGATGATTTTGGGGTTTATCCTCTTCTGGCCGATTGGCGTCGCCATCGTCTTGTGGAAATTCTGGCAGGGCAAGAGCGGTTATTCGGGCGATCTCTTCAGTTTCGCGCGCGAGCAGTGGGATCGTCGCGGCGGATGGAGTGGTTTCGGCTGCTACGGCCGTACCGGCTTCAACCAGCGGACGAGAGGATTTGGCATGGGTTTCTCGGGCTTTTCGAACTCCAGCGGCAACCGTGCCTTCGATGAGTGGCGCTCCGCCGAATTGGCGCGGCTCGAGGAGGAACGCCGGAAACTCGCCGCCGCCGAGCGCGATTTCGCCGCCTTCTTGGAACAATTGCGCCACGCCAAGGACCGTGAGGAATTCGAGCGTTTCATGCGCGAGCGTAATAACCAGAACGGTGGCGCCTCCGCCGC
The DNA here is from genome assembly GCF_000019845.1 of Beijerinckia indica subsp. indica ATCC 9039. Lineage (NCBI taxonomy): Bacteria > Pseudomonadati > Pseudomonadota > Alphaproteobacteria > Hyphomicrobiales > Beijerinckiaceae > Beijerinckia > Beijerinckia indica. The sequence goes on from NC_010581.1 coordinate 3,767,904, forward strand.
CTGAACCGATCAAAACGTCGCGAAACGAAAACTGCCCCAAGGAGTTCGCCTCCTTGGGGAAAGCGTTCAAATTTGCGAAGGTTTAGCGCTGCTTAATAAATTTCCCGCATTTTGCGGGAATGGCACGCCTCCTCGCCTCTCTCTCTCAAAGCCCGGAAGAACGACAAACCGTTTCCGGGCAAACTTGCCGCCATGGCCTTCTGCGACGGGCACGTCGGGCCTCTGCGACTCTGACGCCATTAGCCATATTGGCGACGCTGCTTCTCGCCGAGGGCTGTTCGAATTTCCAGCGGCCACAGCGGGCGGCGTGGCGCGGTCAGGCCGAGCGCGCCTGTCTTTCCCAAAATCTCGTGCGTCAGAGCGCCTATATTCAGCGCGTCCGCGCCATCGACGGCCCCGGCGCCTGCGGTCTCGATTATCCTCTCAAAATCAGCGCCCTGCAAAATGGCACGGTGGCTTTCAACACGACCTATACGGTCGATTGCCCCATGATCGCCACACTCGATGCATGGCTCGGCGAGGTCGTGCAACCTCTCGCCAAGGCGTCCTTCGGCGTTCCGGTCACCGGGATCGACGGCATGGGGGCTTATTCCTGTCGCGGCATGAACAATCAATATGGCGCGCAGATTTCCGAACATGCCTTCGGCAATGCCATTGATATTGGCGGCTTCCATCTCGCCGACGGACGCATGATCTCCGTTCAGCGCGATTGGACGCGCGGCGACGATGCCACGCGCGCCTTTCTCATAGGCGTCCAGGCCGGCGCCTGCGCGCGCTTCACCACTGTCCTCGCGCCGGGATCGAATATTTTTCATTACAATCACATTCATCTCGATCTCGCGATGCATGGCAATACATCGACCGGTCCGCGGCGAATCTGCAAGCCAGCCCCGACTCTGATTCAGCCTCAGACGACACCAAAGGACAATCTGCCACCCGCGCCCGCCATCGACGACGAGATCGATGTGGCGCAAGGCCATCCCCCTGTCGCCATGGCTTTGCATGAGGGAACCCATACCGGGCTCGACGCCTCGGTGCCGCCCTCCCCGCCCCGTCCCTACGCCTCCAATCAGGTCCCGCCAGAGCCTTTGCGTGGCAGCCTGCGCGAGGACGGTGCCTTCGTGCCAGAAGGACGGCCGCAGGATTGGGATCTTCCGACTTCATCGATCCCCAAACGGTAATCACGTAGCCCTCTTCCCGATCTTGTGATGTGACCGCGACCGGCCTATAGAACGAAGCTTCGTGATGGCCCGGCGCCTTCGTTCTCGTGCCGCGGCGATGTCCCAGGCATCTAGAATAGCCCGCCCGTAAGCCGCCCCGAGAACCCGCCCGCCGAATGGTCACGCTTTTTCACCATCCGCTCTGCCCCCATTCCCGCTTCGTCCGGTTGCTGCTCGGCGAATATGGGATCGAGCCACGCCTGATCGAGGAAAAGACCTTCGAACGGCGGCCAGACTTTTTGGCGCTCAATCCGGCCGGCACCACGCCCGTCCTGATCGAGGCCGATTATGTGGTGCCCGGCGCCGAAGTCATCGCTGAATATCTCGATGAAACGCGCGGTCTCGGTCTCGGCCGTCATCGGCTGCTGCCGGATGATCCGATCGAACGGATCGAGGTGCGCCGCCTCTATGATTGGTTCGCGCGCAAGTTTTTCCAGGAAGTGTCTGACTGGCTGATTACCGAGAAGGTCACCAAACGCTATATGACGCGCGCCCAGGGCGGCGGTGGGCCGGATATGGAAGTGGTGCGCGTGGCACGCAGCAATATCCGTTATCATCTGCGTTATATCGGCTATCTCGCGGGACGCCGGAACTGGCTGGCGGGAGATAGGATGACCCATGCCGACCTCGCCGCGGCGGCGCAGATCTCCTGCATCGACTTTCTGGGCGATGTCCCTTGGGAAGAGGATGAGGCCGCGAAACTCTGGTATGCGCGGGTGAAATCACGCCCCTCTTTCCGGTCTTTGCTCAACGATCGCCTACCGGGCCTCGCGCCCGCCGCCGTTTACGCCGATCTGGATTTCTAAAAGAAAGCACACACCCAAAGCGGAACACTTTGGGGATAAGGACGACCAGGTCAAACAAGAGATCGAGCCTTTTCTTCACTCCCGTGAGGGGCGGCGGCAGCACCGCATATACGCCGGCAAGGACTCCAATTGCTGAGCGATCGTCATGAGACATCGTTCCACCCAGGATTCTTCCAACTCCACAAGATCCAATATGCCGACGCGATGCTCTCCCTTGCACTTGAGAGCCCGTCTGGATTATCAAACCCTGAAGATCTGCCGGCACGGCCATGGATCAGACCCAGGAAAAAGCCTTCAAGATAGCGCTCCTCAATGAAGCCAGGGCACAGGGCTTCACGCTCTGCCGTGTGACGCATCCAGGCGCGCTTCCCGATGCACCAGTGCGTTTGCGCGCGTGGCTCGACAAAGGTGCTGCCGGCGACATGGACTGGATGCGCGAGACCGAGGCGCGCCGCGCCGATCCCCGCATATTGTGGCCGGAGGTGCAGAGCATCATCATGCTCGGCATGAATTATGGGCCCGCAGAACCTCCCCTCGCGCATCTCTTTGAGCCCGAACGGGGCAATATTTCCGTCTATGCGCGCGGGCGCGACTATCACGATGTCATCAAGGGGCGCTTGAAACTCCTCGCCGGCTGGCTTCTCGCTCACGCCCGCAAAACCCGGCTTGTCGCGGAAGAACCCGCCCTCAAAGTGTTCATCGACACAGCCCCAGTAATGGAAAAGCCGCTCGCGGCCGCAGCGGGCCTTGGCTGGCAAGGACGCCATAGCAATCTCGTCTCGCGCGAGGCCGGCTCCTGGCTGTTCCTCGGCTCGATCTTCACGACTCTGCCTCTCTCTCCCGACAGGCCAGAATCCGATCATTGCGGCTCCTGCCACGCCTGTCTCGATATTTGTCCGACATCGGCCTTTCCCCAGCCTTACGTACTCGATGCGCGCCGGTGCATTTCCTATCTGACTATCGAGCACAAGGGGCCCATCCCTCCAGAGTTTCGTAAAAAGATCGGCAATCGCATTTATGGCTGCGACGATTGCCTTGCGGTTTGCCCCTGGAATAAATTCGCCAAAGCGGCATCTGAAACAAAGCTTTTGGCGCGCGCGGAATGGACCGCCCCGCCGCTCCATCTTCTGCTCGGCCTTAACGATGCCGCTTTTCGGCGCTTCTTCGCGGGGAGCCCGATCAAACGGATCGGGCGGGTACGGTTCTTGCGCAATGTCCTGATCGCTGCTGGCAATTCGGGCGATCGATCGTTGATCGTGTCGGTGAGGACTCTCCTCGACGATGAAGCACCGCTCGTGCGCGGCGCGGCGATCTGGGCATTAGCGGAACTTTTGCCGCGAACGGAATTTCTTACCCTTGCGGGGCGGCTTGCCCCGCGCGAAAAGGACATGAGTGTCCTGCTCGAATGGGTGCAAGCGGGCGTAACGGAAAAGGGCGTTTTTGCATGAAGCTGTTTGTCTTCGGCCTCGGTTATAGCGCCTTGCATTTCATCGATCGTTTCGGCGCCTCATTTGAAACGATCAGCGGCACGGTGCGCACGGAAGAAAAAGTCCAGCAATTGGCAAGCGACCAGATTACGCCCCTTCTGTTTGGCCCCGAAAAGGAAGATCCGGCGATTCTCGACTGGCTCGGCGCAGCCGATGCCGTCATCGTCTCGATTCCTCCCGGTGTCTCGGTCGATCCGGTGCTATCGCGATTCGGTCGCCGCATTGCGGGCCTGCACCGACCGCAGACAATCATCTATCTTTCGACCATAGGCGTTTATGGCGATCGCCAAGGCCAATGGGTCGATGAATCACGGCCCGCCACACCGACATCGGAACGCGCCCGCACGCGCGTTCAAGCGGAAAAATCCTGGGCCGCACTCGGCAAAAGCAAGGAAAAAAACGTTCACGTGCTGCGTCTTGCCGGCATTTACGGGCCGGGCCGTAATGCGCTCGTCAATCTGCGCGCTGGCACGGCCCATCGCATCATCAAGCCGGATCAGGTGTTCAACCGCATTCATGTCGATGATATCGCCAGTGCCATCGCCGGGGCGCTCGCCTATGATGGCCGCAACGAGGTCTGGAACGTCTCCGATGACGAACCGGCACCGCCGCAAGACGTGGTCACCTATGCGGCAGAGCTTTTGGGTGTGACGCCGCCGCCGGAAATCACCCTTGAGGCGGCCGAGATCAGCCCGCTGACCCGTAGCTTCTATGCGGAAAACAAACGCGCCTCGAATTTGAAGCTTAAACAGGAATTGCGGATGGAACTTGCTTATCCCACCTATCGCGAGGGCCTGACCGCTCTATGGGAAGGCGGCGAGGGACGGCTTTAAGGAGAATTCCCTCACAAGATGTTAATGATGATGACATCTTATTGATTATACAGTTGAAATAATTATTTTCACATATTCGTGCGCACCCTATTAAAAGTCATTTTATGAAGTAGTTCTTTCACTGGCCCCTTCGGCCTCACCCAAGCGCTATATATTGCTAATAATAGCGATCCTTTTTGCGATTCGTCCGTAAATGCAAAATGGGTGTGAGAAGGAGGATGGATGTCACGATGACCGCGATTGATCAGGTTTACCAGGCAAGGACTGGATTGCCATCTGCCACAAGCCCGATGCTGAAACCGATTTACATTATCCTCGGTATGCATCGGAGCGGCACGTCCTTGTGCTCCAGCATCATGAGCGGGCTCGGCATCAATATGGCCGATGAAAAAGGCGAGGGACTCGGCAACGAGCTTGGCCATTGGGAGCGTTGGGATCTCGTCGCCCTCCATGACGAGATCCTGGCCTTTTTCAATCGAGCTTTTTATTCACCCACACACGATTTTCCGCTGCCGCCTGCCTGGTGGGCCGAGCCGGCCATTCAACCTGTTCTCTCCCGTTTGGAACAATTGATCGCCGATAAAGTGGCACATACTGACACTTTCGGCTTCAAGGATCCCCGTACCTGCAAGCTCATGCCTGCCTGGAAACGGATTTTGGCCCGTCTCCACCTCAGGCCGAAATACGTCCTTTGCACCCGCAATCCGGCCCATGTCGCGGCCTCCTTGAAAGCCAGAGATGGCCTTGATCCCGCAATCGGCGAATATCGATGCCTCGATTATCTCATTGAATGCTTTCGTTATACGATCGATCAGGACGTTCTGGTAATCGATTACGAGGATTGGTTCGAGGATCCATTCGGTACGGCGCAGCGTCTACAAAATTTCCTTGACCTTGAAACCGCACAATCACAGCAGGATATCCAAATTGCGGTGAGCCATCTCGTCCATTCAGAGATGAATCGGCAGGGGCGCAATGACATGAAGGCGCGCCAGCCGCTCGTTCGTCATGTCTACGAACTGATCCGGCAATCTTCAAAAAACCCGGACGCTTTCGAAAAAGTCCGGCACTTTGCCGATCAGTTCATCGCCTTCAGACAGCTTCTTACACCTTTCGAGATTCAGTTACAGCAAATACAAGATACCGCACACGCCCAACTCGGTTCGGTTCAAGCGCTTTACGATCAATCGATGCAACAAAATAGCGCGTTGCAGCATGCCCTGCAGGCGCAGACTCTCGCCCGTGAAAGCGCTGAGCAAGCCAATGCCGAGGCACATGCTGCCTTGCAGATACAAACCGTCGCCTGGGAAAACGCCGACCGCGCCACTGCGGAAGCGCATGCTGCCTTGCAGATACAAATCCTCGCCCGCAAAAGTGCCGAGCAAGCCAATGCCGAACAAACCCTCGCTCGCGAGAACGCGAATGCTGAAACGCATGCTGTTTTGGATGCAACGATAGCGGAACGAGATCATCTACGTGCCGCCTTGACTACCAATGAGCAACTTATCGCGGAATTGCAGCAATCCGTTCAGGCCCAAACCCTCGCCCGCGAAAACGCTGAAGCCGCTCTGCTTGCGGTACCGCGACAGCCAAAATGGCTTCAGCCGATTCTGGCTCCCCATAAATTATGGCAGAAAACTCAATAGGCGGAGAAATGCCACTCAAGGGTGTCAAACTCGTCTGCTCTGAAGCATCGCTCGTAAAGTCGCATTCACGAGCGATGCTGCTCGTCTTTGTGACCGCGTCAAATTATCCCGCGAAGCCGGCGATTGCCGCCAACTGATCGTCCAGATTGGGGCCCCCTCCTGGAAAGCGCCCATCCAGAGCGGATGTGCCGACCGTAAAGCCGGCTGCTCCTCCCTTGCGGATGGCCTCGATCCGTTCCGGTCGATCCACCGATCCTGCGATAATGACCGGTTTGTCGATGGCGCTGCAGACCGCTTTTATCAGGGATGGTCCGTCATTTGCCGAGCGATAGGCGAGCAGATCAAGACCGTGTACGCCTGAATAGGCGGCCAGAGTCCGGGCACTGGCGACGATATCGGACGTCGATCCCATGAGGATGCTGGGATGGCCGACAATTCGTCCAGGAAAAGGATAATAGCGGATCTTCGAGTCTTCCAGAAGCCGGACGACATCCTCCACATGGGTGCCGCCGAGCAGGTAATCGACGCCCAGATCAACCGCCGCCTCCACAGATCTGATTTCACTCTCCCGGTCGAGAGAGACAACCTCGAGATAGATAGACGCAGAGCCCGCCCGGATCTGCCGGGTGAGATCGCGGAGCGCGGTGAAAGGCAGCCCAACATCCTTGAAACCAATATGGCGAATTCCCGCTTTACAGGCGGTTTCGACATGTCGGGCGGCATCCGGCACGGTTCGATCATTGCGTGTGAGCATGAAAATGAAATCGCACTGTTTCATGACATGGCTCCAGAGAAGAAGGGAGTCGGAACCTTCAGCCGTGTAGCATAATCGAACGCTGTCTCGAGGCTGGAAGAATCAGCAATGCCACGCCCCGCAATATCGAAAGCGGTCCCATGGTCCGGGCTGGTGCGGACAAATGGCAAGCCGAGCGTGATGTTAACGCCTTTTTCCAACCCCATGAACTTCACCGGGATCAGGCCCTGGTCGTGATATTGCGCGACGACCACATCGAACTTGCCGAGGCGCGCCTGCATGAAGACAGTATCGCCAGGCCACGGTCCCGTTGCATCGATGCCCTCGGCGCGCGCCGCCGCGATCGCCGGCGTGATGATGCGGATTTCCTCGTCACCGAACAAGCCACCCTCTCCGGCATGCGGGTTCAGACCCGCCACCGCGATACGCGGCTGCACGATGCCGAGAGCACGCGCCCCCTCATGCGCCAGACGGATGGCTTGCATCTGCGCCGGGAAATCCGCTTTGCGGATCGCATCCGCAAGCGAACAATGGATCGTCACGAGCACCGTACGGATCTCGTCATTGGCCAGCATCATGGCAACGTGCTGCGCGCCGCCCTGTTCGGCCAAGATTTCCGTATGACCAGGATAGTGGATGCCGGCGGCAGCCAGAGCTTCCTTATGGATTGGCGCCGTGACGATGCCCCGGATCGTTCCTTGCCGAGCCAGCCCGATAGCGGTGACAATGGCGTCATAGGCCGCCTGACCACTGACCGCGGAAACACGCCCGACCGCTGGCAAGGTCGCGAGCGATGAGGAGGCCAGTACGTTCAGGACGCCATCCTCGCATCCCGCCTCCTCGACCGTCGCGATCCTGCGTATTTGAACGGCAACTCCAAGGTTCGCGATAGCATGCTCCATCACCAGCGGATCGCCGACGACGATCCAGTTCCGTTTATCAGGACGGCGCAGATACATTTTTGCGATGATTTCCGGACCGATGCCGGAGGGGTCGCCCATGGTGACGGCGAGAGGATGATCAAGCATTACCATCGATCGGAGACCTTTGAAAAAACGCCGGAGACGTCCATGCCGCCGTTCGGGGTGAATGATCCGATCCGTTCTGGTTTTCCGAGGACGGCACAGAATACCCCCTCATCGATCCGACGAAACTGAACGTCACGGAAAGCGTCAAGGCACTCGTATCCACCCTCATCGAAGCGCGACTCGTCGCGGTTCAATGAGGGCAAGTGGATACGGTTTTAAAAGTGACGTATCGAGAATCTATGATTCTCGATATTCGTGGGCTCACTCGACCGGCAAGCCTCTCAGGTCACACGTTTCCTCAAATTTACACAGATGAAACGGGCTGTTTCTGCCGCCGGTAAACATAAGGCACCTCGGCCGCGCCCTCTTGCCGAAAACCAGCCACGGCGGCCACTTTATCGTGGTCAGGCGAAGCGATACAGACAGGATCGGTCCGCGAGGCATCCCCCGTCAAAGCAAGCGCCTGACAGCGGCAGCCTCCAAAATCAATCTCTTTTCTTTCGCAGGACGCACAAGGCTCACGCATCCAGGCGGTGCCACGAAAGGCCTCAAACGCCGGTGAATGAAACCAAATGTCGGCCAGGGACATATCGCGCACATTGGCGAAGTTAAGACCTGGAATCGTTTCGGCGGCGTGACAGGGAAGCGCCTTACCGGTTGGCGTTATGTTCAAGGTCCGTCTCGCCCAGCCACCCATGCAAGCCTTGGGATAGCGAGCATGGTAATCGGGCATCACATGATCGATGACAATCGTGCCCGCATAGGTCTGACGCAAGGCTTCGACTTCGGCGACCGCCGCTTCCGCTTCAGTTCGTCCCGGCATGAGAGCGGCGCGATTGACAAGGCCCCAGCCGTAATATTGTGTATGCGCGATCTCGACCCGGCGCGCACCGAGCTTGACCGCCATTTCGACCATTTTTCCAGCGCGGCTGACATTGGCATGGTGAATGACCGCATTCACGGTCAAAGGAAGGCCCGCCTTGATGACCCAAGCAGCAACCGCCTGCTTTTTAGCATAGGCCCCTTCATAACCGGCAATCCGGTCGGCGGAGGCGGCTTCAGCATCCTGAATTGACAATTGCACATGATCGAGTCCGGCTTCGCTCAGAGCCTCGACGCCTCTTTCAGTGAGACCGATGCCGGAAGTGATCAGATTGGTATAAAGGCCGATCTTCGCACAATGCGTGACAATCTCGGTAAGATCGCGCCGCGCAACAGGCTCGCCGCCAGAAAGATGCACCTGCAGAACACCCAGTGCCGCCGCCTCGGAAAAGACGCGGTTCCAGGTCGCCGTATCAAGTTCATGGGCGAGCGGTTCAAGCTCCAAAGGATTCGAGCAATAGGGACAGGCAAGCGGGCAACGATGGGTCAGTTCCGCGAGCAAGCCCAAGGGTGGGGCAACGGGCGGAGTAAGCGGCGGCGCAACGTTCTGCGGGCTCGTCTCGTTCATAGATCCAACATGCGTTTACTGGCCAATTCGCCAAGCAGCGCGCGGACATCGCGCTCGATGAGCGCCGGATCGGCGGAAAATTGCGCAGCAAGACCGGCGACGATCTCCGCGACATTCGCCTTGCCATCACAGCGTTTCAAAACCTCGATCGCACTCGGATTGGGCTTGACCACACGTTCTGGGGCGAGCAGCAGCCATTCGTCACGCGTCGCATCATGTTTGAGACGGACGCCACGCGGCAGGCGTGGAATGGTGGTCGGCTGAATCGCTGTTTCGACGCCCATTAGTCAATTTGCCTTCGCTCGGCCTGCAAATGTTCAGGCCGCCTGTTCCTTGTCAGAACCTTGCCCCGCCACCCAGGCGCCTGGCGGTACGGCGCCATCAACATAAGCGCCCCATAGAGCATCGAGCTGGGTCCAGAGCACGGAACATTTGAATTCGAGCGCGGCCAGGACCAGGTTCTGTTCCGCTCGGGTTTTGGCATGAGTTTTTACGTAATTCAGGGCAAAATCGCTGTCGCGCTTGGCCTGCACTGGACGCTGCGAGAAATAGGCAAGCGTCTCGCGGCTGACGAAATCATAATGGGCGAGCATGCCGGCCACACGTTCGGAGATGATCGTCGGCGAGAATAATTCCGTCAGCGAGGACGCAATGGCTTCGAGCAGACTGCGGCTCCGGCAGAATTCGACATAGGCTTCCACGGCAAATCGTGTGCCCGGCAAAATGCCTTGCGTCGAGATGACATAGGGCCGCGAAAAGCCAAGACTGTCAGTGAGCTTCAGCCAACGCTCGATACCGCCGTCGCCCGGCTGCAAACCATCATGATCCTCGATGCGCTTGCGCCATTCGCGCCGATCTTCCACCTCGGACATGCGAGTGAGAACCGTGGCATCCTTGATCGGGATCATTGCCTGATAATAATAGCGGTTGAGCGCCCAGGCCTGGACTTCCGTGAAGGAACATTGGCCACTATGCAGACGATGATGGAACCGGTGCAGATTATGGTAACGCTCGGCACCGATCTGGCGCAGCCGCGCCTCGAAGTCTTCCCCTGACAAGAGAACACCGCCAGCTTCCGTCACGCTACTACCTCCATGCCGTCATACGCGACTTGCCAGCCCGCTTTTTCGACCGATGCCCGTTCCGGCGAATCGTCGATCAGGACTGGATTCGTATTATTGATATGGATGTAGATCTTGCGGCCAATTCCGCAATCGGCCAAACGCCGCAGCGAGCCTTCCTCGCCGCTCATCGCGACATGACCCATGCGCCAGGCGGTTTTCTGCGACAGGCCGAGATCGACCATTTCCCGGTCGGTAAACGTCGTGCCATCGAAAAAAAGCAGATCAGCGCCCTTGATGCGCGCAATCACTTGATCCGTGACCGCAGCGCAGCCGGGAATATAGAAAAAGCGCTTGGCACCATCGGTGATCTCAAGCCCCAAGGTGCTTTCGGAAAGTTCGCCGATTTGCACTTTTTCGCCTTCGAGATAAAGCGGCACCTTGCCCGGAACGGCGAAAGCCGTGACAGTCAGGCCAAGGCCCGTATCGCAGGGCACATCGAGAGCGATTTTCTGTGTAGAGACGAGGTCTTTGTTCAAGACACCGAAGACGCTGCCGGCGGCAATTTCCGCCAAAGTCGCGCCCGTGCCGAAAATAGTAAAAGCCTGCTGCTCGCGCAAAGTGAGGAGGCCGGCCAAATGATCGATATCGCCATTGGTCAGGAACACGCCAGCAATCGGCGAATGACGATTACCTTCCTGAGGCTGGACGGCAGTATTTGCCAGGATTTGCTGGCGCAGATCTGGAGAAGCGTTCAGCAATAGCCAGCGCACACCATCGGCGCTGACCGCGAGGCTCGATTGGGTGCGGGGCGTCACGCGTTTATCTCCCGCCCAAGCCAGGCGGCAGACCGGGCAGCGGCAATTCCATTGCGGAAAGCCACCCCCAGCCGCTGACCCCAGGACGAGAACACGCATGCGGCGGTCAGATCCTGGCCAGTCTCAAATCTTAGATTTCAGCAGAAGCGTAGCTCGTCACTTCCATGCCGATGCAAACTTCGATCACAGTGGGGGTTGTCCAGGTCATGTGAACCTCCTCAAAAGCGGCCGGGGCCGTGTCGTTCTTTTCTTGGAGCGGGCGCTCCTAGCTTATGCCTAGCATGCTGGCACCTTGGAAACCATAGTTTCTTTGGTGGGAGCGAAGCCCCCACCAAAAAATGAGATCAAGCGGCGCTGGCGGCGTGGAAATCACGGATGCGCGGCACGACCTCACGGCGATAGCGCGAACCATTGAACACGCCATAATGACCGACCTTTGCCTGCATGTGATAGGCCTTCATCTTATCCGGCACATTGTCGCATAATTCGAGCGCGGCCTCGGTCTGGCCGAGCCCTGAAATATCGTCGCGCTCGCCCTCGACCGCGAGAATGGCGACATGGCGAATCGCGCTAAGATCGACCTTTTCGCCGTGATGGCGCATCTGCCCAAGCGGCAAGGCATGTTTGACGAAAACAGCATCCACCGTCTCGAGATAGAATTCGGCGGTGAGGTCCATCACCGCGAGATATTCATCGTAGAATTCACGATGTTTCTCGGCGGAATCACCATCGTTCTCGACAAGATGATTGAACATGTCGATATGGGCGGTGACATGGCGATCGATATTCATCGCCATGAAGCCCGCGAGCTGCAAAAAGCCCGGATAGACGCTGCGCCCGAAGCCCGGATAGCTATAGGGCACGACATGAATGCAGTTCTCGCGGAACCAGGGCATGCCGCGTTCCCGCGCAAGAAGATTGACGGCGGTCGGACTGCGGCGCGTGTCGATTGGTCCGCCCATCAGCGTCATGGAGGCGGGCACGGCAGGATCATTTTGCGCTTCCATACGGGCAACGGCGGCGATCAGGGGCACCGCGGGCTGGCAGACGCCGATCGTATGCAAGGGCACGTCGGGCTCGCCTCTCGTCTTGGCGGCATTGAGGACCCGGCAGATGTCGATGAGATAATCGATATAATCGTCGAGGCCGAAACTGGCGACCTCCTTCGGCACAAGACGGGCATTCACCCAATCGGTGATATAGACATCGTAACAGGGAAGAAAAGCTTCGACCGTTCCCCGCAGCAATGTTGCATGATGACCCGACATCGGTGCGACGACGAGCAGTTTAGCTTGCCTGGCCAAGGTCGGCGCCAGATCCGGCACGGTGCTCGTATCACGCTCGAAGCGCAAAAGCTGGCCGAAAGGCTTCTGCCAAACGATCTTTTCCCGGATCGGCACACGCGCCTCGCCAATGGTCGTAGCCTCAAAGCCAAAGACCGGCTTTTCATAATGGCGGGTCAGCCGTTCGAAAATCTCCGCCGAAGCGGCGAGATTGCGGCCGACATGCGTATAGGACAAGGGATTGATCGGATTCTTGAACCACTGACGCGTTGCATCCGTGACGATACGGGCCGGCGTCAGCGCCAGATGGGTCATTTCATGCATGCCATAGGAAAACGGATTCATCTTTATTTCCCCCATAACCCCGCCCTTCGCCTTGGAAACGCCCGTGATCAGGCCCTCAGCGCGGACGAGGCTTTCTATGTTTTTGTCTTTTTTGTTCTTTGCCGTTATTGTCGTTGAATATCGTTATTGACCTTGATGAGCGCTTTGGGTCGCCAACCATGAGCGCTTTCTTGCTTGTGCGCCGCTACGCTTGGCGACACGTATCAATGGATCGAACGCGGTTGCCCTGATGAATCGGTCGCCGACTCGCACCCCGGAACCACATCGAGGCACGCGACGACTCTTCAACACGGGACCCAGGATCCAGAAAACTCATCCCCTCAAAGACCAAATTGCCGTCTTGCGAAGGCAAGTCCGGCAATCGGGAACAAGGGATGAATCTTATCGCGCCGGAAATTAAAACTCTACAAATATCTTCAAACATCATTCCAAAGACGTAGGCTTTGCCATTCCCATGCACAAAGCTTTAATAATTTTCTTCCAATCTGTTACGGGCACAAAGTTTCAAGAGCCCGTTCAGTGCATATTCAGATAGAGAAAAAAAGCAGCTTCTATTCAATTACTTAGGTGTATATTTAAGACACCGGCACTGTTTTACAAGACCGGATTTTCGCACCGGCGTTCCCATTTTCGTGTTGGCGCCGACCTATCTTGCCATTTCTCTTGTGATCCCCTCCCCCATGGTCATAAGGATAGAGTTGGACCAGCTGCGGATTTCCACTCCCTCATCTCTCTATATCATTGAAAAAATGGACTTTCGGACACAATATCGGGAACCGCCACTAAGCAGACTTCCCAAAGTCTGCTTACATTTAAAATTGTAGGCAGCATTGATTTTGCTTCAAAAAAGCAAAATCAATCGTGGCTTTAGCCACGCAAGGCTGCTTAGCGTCTCTCGACTGAAGCCCTTCCTGTCATTCTTGCGCGATCGCCGCGCTTTCCTCGCCCTGTCTCCGGAGCTGAGCTTTCCCTGCCATGCCCTCTTTGCCCGATGTCGATCTCAGTCGTCATTCGCGCCGTTTGCGCGTCGATACGCTCATCAAATTGCGCTGGCTGGCGCTGCTTGGCCAAACCGTGGCCGTGCTCGTCACTCATTACGGCTTCGGCTTCAAACTGCCCTTGCTCGCCTGTCTATGCGCGATCATCGCATCAGCCTGCCTGAATATAGGATTACGTCTGCGGTTCGCTCAAACGCACAGGCTGGATGACATTTCCGCCGCGACGACATTTGCCTATGATATTCTTCAACTTTCTGCCCTTCTCTATCTGACCGGCGGATTGCAGAATCCGTTCTCCATGCTGTTCTTCGCGCCCGTGGTCATCGCCGCCGTTTCGCTCTCCGGCCGCGCCACCTTGCTGCTGACCACGCTGATGATCACCGCGACGACGGTTCTCATCTTCGTGCATTATCCCTTGCCCTGGTATGCGAACGAGCAGATCAGCCTGCCCATTCTTTACCGGACCGGAATCTGGATCGCGATCGTGCTCGGAGCCTCGTTCATGGCGATCTATGCCTCCCGCGTTTCCGAGGAGGCGCGCAAACTCGCCGATGCGCTCGCCGCGACGGAATTGGTGCTCGCCCGCGAACAACATCTGATTCAGCTTGATGGGCTTGCCGCGGCAGCGGCCCATGAGCTCGGCACCCCTCTCGCCACCATCACTCTGGTCGCGCGCGACCTCGAGAAGGAATTGAAAAATCTCGCCAGCGATAATGTTTCCCTCCAGGAGGATATCGCCTTGCTGGCCCAGGAAGTCACGCGCTGCCGCACGATCCTCGGCAAACTGACCTCCCTCGGTGAGGATAGCGGCGATATTCTACAACACATGACCTTGAGTCTCCTCCTGGAGGAAGTCGTCGGTCCGCAACGCGATTTCGGCATGCATGTCCGGGTCGAGGCCAAGGGAGAGGGCCGCGAACCGATGTGCCGACGCAATCCCGGCATTTTGTATGGGCTCGGCAATCTCGTCGAAAACGCGATCGATTTCGCCGCCACTGAAGTTCTTATCAGGGCAAGCTGGACTGAAACTGCCGTCAAGATCGTCATCGAGGACGATGGACCGGGTTTCGCCCCGCATGTCATTGGACGGCTCGGTGAACCCTATCTCACTACCCGCGCCGATCGCCGTGCCAAATCCGAGGAAGGATCGGGTCTCGGCCTTGGCTTGTTCATCGCCAAAACCCTACTCGAGCGTTCGGGCGCCCTGGTGACGACGGCCAACAAGCCCATTCCCGACTGCGGCGCGATTATCGCCATTTCCTGGAATCGGGCGGTTTTCGAGCAGGGTCCGAAGGCCAATACGGTCAAGGCTTTTACCTCTTGAACAGATGCATTCATCAGGGGCCGGCCCAAATGTCGCCCCCTCGGTCACGCAAATGTTGTACAAAACGCGCGCAAAATGGTTAGAATAGCTTCAGCTCAGGCTTAGGTTTTACGCATGAGCGCGTCACTCGCGCGTATTGTCCGGGCGAGCCATCAACGAAGGATCTGTCCCCGCATCCAAACAACCATGCCGTGGACCGGCCTCGCGCCTGGGGCTCTCCTTTTTGTAAACACGTCGGATTTGTCCCGAAGCCGCTTTATTCCTCCGTTCCGTCCGGCACCCGCTGGACGCATAGCGATCCAGGGTAAAACCCATGAATGCAGCCGAACATCTCCAGCCCGAATCGATGGAAACGCAGGCCGTCACCGATCCGAACCATGATCTTGGAGCCGATCGTAGCCTGCTCATTGTCGATGACGACAAGCCGTTTTTGACCCGCCTCGTCCGCACTATGGAACTGCGTGGTTTCGCCGTCACGGCGGCCTCCTCCGTCGCAGAGGGGCTCGCCGCCATTGCGCAGCAAGCGCCGGCCTTCGCCGTCATCGACATGCGACTTGGCGATGGCAATGGTCTCGACGTCATTTCCGAATTGAAGACCAAACGCCCCGATGCGCGCGGCATCATTCTGACGGGCTACGGCAATATCGTGACAGCCGTCACCGCGGTCAAACTGGGCGCGTTCGATTATCTCGCCAAACCCGCCGATGCCGATGAAATCTACCATGCCCTGATCGCGACGCGTCACGACAAGGCCGAAGTGCCAGAACATCCGATGTCGGCCGATCGCGTACGCTGGGAACATATTCAGCGCATCTACGAACTTTGCGGCCGCAATGTTTCAGAGACAGCGCGTCGTCTCAACATGCATCGGCGCACCCTGCAACGCATTCTGGCCAAGCGAGCCCCACGCTGACACGGCCTGTCGGCATCCGTATGATTTTCAGTAGCGGCAATTCGATGATGACAAGGCGCTACGGAAATTGACTTTCCCGGCCGTCTCCTTCTATATGCAGGCAATTTTCCGCCTCGGCAGGCAGGCCCGCCAGACGGCAATTTAACCACCTTTTCTTCAATCCATGCCGGAGACCCGCGCGCCGAACCTCGTTTCGAATGCAAATTTTTCAAAATTTGCATGCCGCCCTCCAGCCGTCCTGATATCGCACGGGAGCCTTAGTCGTGAAGCGTACCTATCAACCGAGCAAGATCGTGCGCAAGCGCCGTCACGGATTCCGCGCCCGCATGGCCACGGTCGGCGGTCGCAAGGTCCTGGCGGCTCGGCGCGCGCGTGGCCGCAAGCGCTTGTCGGCTTGAGGAATTCTGGCTCCACGCCTCAATCCCATGACGACCTCCGCGTCGATCCTCAGCCACGCGTGAACTCTGACGTCGTGGTGGATGATTCGCGTCTTTCCCCAAGGTTGACCGCACCCCCGTCGCCTGCTCCTCGTCCCCCTGTGGCGAGGATCCGCAAGCGGCGGGATTTTCTGCGCGCCGCCAAAGGCAAAAGGGTGCATTGCGAGGCCTTCTCCCTGCAATCCATCCCGCGTGAGCCGATGGATCTGCCCTCAAAAGGTCAAGACGGGCAAGATCTGGAGAAAGAGAATCCGACCTCGAAAGCCTCCGCCAATGCGGCGGCTTTGGCCTCTTCCAGTGGCCCATCCGGCCTTCCCGCTCGGTTCGGCTTCACGGTGACCCGAAAAACGGGCCATGCGGTTCAGCGCAACCGGATTCGCCGCCGCCTGAAGGAAGCGTTACGTCATCTCGCCGATACGCTGGCTGACCCATCCGCCGATCTACCGGCCAAGCCGGGCCATGATTATGTGATCATTGCCCGGCCTGCGGCCTTGGCCATGCCGTTCTGCGATTTACAAGCCACGCTTCGGCAGGCCCTGATCAAGGTCGACAAAGCCAAGATCCACAAATCCGAGACCCGGAAAAACAAATCTTCCGCGCCGAATGCCCCTGAAACCACGCGGTCCCAGGGCGGCGAAAAAGCCACGGCGCGCCCTAAACAACCAGCCAATGGCAAAACCCCAAGGGGCCGATCCAACCCATGAAGCAGGACAGTCGAAATCTTTATCTGGCAATCGGCCTGTCGCTCCTCGTCCTCATCGGCTGGAACTATTTCTTTGCCGGGCCGCAGGTGGAAAAAGCGCGTCAGGCTCAGATTGTGCGGGAACAGCAGGCGCAAACACAAACCACGAGTGACACGACAGCACGCTCTGACTTGAACGTCCCTGGCCAGCGCAGCCTTCCCGGTGAGAGCCCGCAAACGCAATTGAGCCGGCCGGAAGCCCTTGCGGCCTCCCCGCGCGTGAAACTCGACACGCCCAATCTGTTCGGCTCGATCAATCTACGAGGCGCTCGGATCGACGATGTCTCGCTGAAGGCCTATCGCGAGACCGTGGCCAAGGACAGCCCCAATATCGTTCTGCTCTCTCCGAGCGGCACGCCCGCACCCTATTATGCCGACGCCGGTTTCGTCGCGCCGGCCGAGGCCGGTCTCCTGCTGCCGAAATCCGACACGCTCTGGAGCGCCGATCGCGAGGTCCTGACGCCGGAGGCGCCGGTCACCTTGACCTATGACAATGGGCAAGGCCTCATCTTCCATCGCACCATTTCGGTCGATGACCGTTTCATGTTCACCTTGACCGACAAGGTTGAAAACAAGACCGACAAACCGGTCACCCTTTATCCCTATTCCCTGGTTTCGCGGCACGGCCGCCCGGTGACGGCTGGCTATGCCGTCCTGCATGAAGGCATGGTCGGCGTCATCGGCGACAATGGCTTGCAAGAAATCACCTACGATAAGATCCATAAGGAAGAAAACGCCACCAAAAGCTTCAAGGGCACCGGCGGCTGGCTCGGCTTTACCGATAAATATTGGGCGGCGGTGATCGCGCCCGATCAAGCGACGCCCTTCGAGGGTCGTTTCTCCGAACGCGGCACCACCACGCCCCTCTATCAGACCGATGCTTTGGGGCCCGCCTTGACCATCGCGCCGGGCGGCACGGGGGGCGACATGAGCCGGCTCTTCGCCGGCGCCAAGGAAACCCAGACGCTTGACGATTATCGCAACGAACTCGGCATCAAGAAATTCGATCTCCTGATCGACTGGGGCTATTTCTATTTCATTACCCGGCCGATGTTCTGGATTCTCCACACGATCTATCAGGTCGTCGGCAATTTCGGCGTCGCCATTCTCTGCATCACCGTCCTCGTCAAGGCTGTGTTCTTTCCGCTCGCCAATCGCAGCTATCTGTCGATGGCCAAGATGAAAGCCATCCAGCCGCAAATGCTGGCGCTGCGCGAGCGTTATGCCGACGATAAGGTGAAGCAGCAGCAGGAATTGATGGAGCTCTATAAGCGCGAAAAGATCAATCCGGTCGCCGGCTGCCTGCCCATGCTGATCCAGATCCCGGTTTTCTTCGCGCTCTACAAAGTGCTCTTCGTCACGATCGAAATGCGGCAAGCGCCCTTCTTCGGCTGGATCCGCGACCTCTCAGCGCCCGACCCGACCAATATTTTCAATCTGTTCGGCCTGCTGCCCTTCGATCCGACGCATCTGCCGATGATCGGCCATTTCCTGGCGATCGGCATTTGGCCACTCATCATGGGCGTGTCCATGTTCTTCCAGATGAAGATGAACCCCGAACCCGCCGATCCCGTCCAGAAACAGATGTTCTCCTGGATGCCGGTGATCTTCACCTTCATGCTCGGGACCTTCCCCTCCGGTCTCGTCATCTATTGGACCTGGAACAACACGCTTTCCGTCCTGCAGCAGAGCCTCATCATGAAGCGCGCTGGCGTCAAGGTCGAGCTCTGGGACAATCTGATGAGCACGTTCCGCAAAAAGGCTGTGACCTGATCATGGCCGCTGCGCCGAACGTCGTGCCGGAAACACAAGGGCCAGAGGTCGGGCTCGATCCAATCTCCGATGCGGAAGAGATCGAGGCCGGCCGCAAGCTTTTTGCGCAGGAATGCACGTTTTTTTGGGGCGCTGCGGCGCGCAGCCAATTGCCGCCCGAAGGCGCTCCGGAAATCGCTTTCGCCGGCCGCTCCAACGTCGGCAAAAGCTCGCTTCTCAACGCGCTCACGGGCCGCAAAACACTGGCGCGCACATCACACACGCCGGGCCGCACGCAAGAGCTCAATTTTTTTGCTCTCGGTCCAACCATCGAGAGCGCGCGGATGCGACTCGTCGATATGCCCGGTTATGGCTATGCCGCCGCCTCCAAGGAGAAGATTGCCGCCTGGACCTCGCTTTGCCGCGATTTTCTGCGTGGACGCGTGCCTCTGCTGCGGGTCTATGTCCTGATCGACGGAAGGCACGGTTTGAAACCGATTGACAGCGAGACGCTCGACCTCTTGGATCAATCCGCCATTTCCTACCAGATCGTTCTGACGAAACGCGACGAAGTCAAGAAATCCGAACAGGCCGCCCGCATCGCGTCCGTCAAAGCCGCGCTCGCCAAACGACCCGCCGCCTATCCGGACGTGATCTTTACCTCCTCGCAAAGCGGCGAAGGCATTGCCGATCTGCGCGCGGCCATAGCGCGTCTTCTGGCCCAACAAACGTCTGGAAACGCAATAAACCTGTCATGATCCCTTCTTTTAATTGCACGCGGCACCAGACCGCCGCATCGAGATAATCTTTATCGAGCAATTTCGTGAGTTTCACCTGAACTCATAGCGCTCTAGGGCACAACACCTGATGACATCGGCGAACGAACAAGACGAATCGCGCAATCCCGATCTCGATGAAGAACGGGAAGAAATGAAGGCGCAGGAGCAGGCGGAAATCCTGATGCAGGCTCTGCCGCATATGCTGCGCTATGACGATGCAATCGTCGTCGTGAAATATGGCGGCCATGCCATGGATGACGAGGAAAGCGCGCGAAACTTCGCCAAGGACATGGTGTTGCTGGAACAATCCGGCGTCAATCCGGTGGTCGTCCATGGCGGCGGCCCGCAGATCGGCGCCATGCTGGCCAAGCTCGGGATCAAATCGGTCTTTTCACAAGGCCTGCGCATCACCGATCGCGCGACGATCGAAATCGTCGAAATGGTGCTGGCTGGTTCCATCAACAAACAGATCGTCGGTTTCATCAATGCGGAAGGTGGCCGCGCCATCGGCCTTTGCGGCAAGGATGGCAATATGGTCACCGCCCATAAGCTCGGCCAGCCGGGCGATGCGGTCGATCTCGGCTTCGTCGGCGAACCCGCCAAGGTCGATACCACCGTTCTCGATCAGGTGCTCGGACGCGAATTGATTCCCGTGCTCGCCCCGGTCGCGCAAGGGGTCGATGGAGAAACCTATAATATCAATGCCGATACATTCGCCGGTGCCATTGCCGGTGCGCTCCAGGCCAAACGCCTGCTCTTTCTCACCGATGTACCGGGGGTGCTCGACCGACAGAAAAGGCTGATCAAGCAATTGAGGGTCGAGGAGATTCGGACGCTCATCGCCGACGGGACCATCACCGGCGGTATGATTCCCAAGGTCGAGACCTGCATTTATGCCCTGGAACAAGGGGTCGAGGGCGTCGTTATTCTTGATGGCAAAACCCCGCATGCCGTCCTGGTCGAACTTTTGACCGATCACGGCGCGGGAACTTTGATCACACGGTGACGCAAACGACGAAAAATTCTCCTCCCTCTCCGCTGGGTTCCCTTGCGCGAAAAACTCCGCCGTTTGCGGCGGAGAATCAGGCTTCCTTGCCGTCGCACCAGAATCGGGTCCTGGCCCATGTGGAGACTTTCGTCTTCGATCTCGATAATACGCTCTACCCGTCCCATTGCGATCTCTGGCCCAAGATCGATGCACGCATCACCCTTTATATGATGCATCACCTGGGGCTCGACGGCCTGTCCTCCCGCGCCTTGCAGAAACATTATTATCACCATTACGGCACGACCTTGCGCGGACTGATGCAGGAAGATGCAGTCGGTGCAGAAGACTTTCTAGCTTTCGTCCATGACATAGACCGCAGCTCGCTGCCGCCCAATCCGACACTCGCCGACGCCATTACCCGTTTGCCGGGCCGCAAGCTGATTCTGACCAATGGCTCGCGCGATCATGCGCTCAATACGGCCAAGGCCCTCGGACTCGAGGCCTTGTTCGAGGATGTTTTCGATATTGCCGACGCCGACTTCGTCCCCAAGCCGCATCCCACGGCCTATGAACGGTTCTTCGACAAGCATGCCGTCGATCCAGCGCGTGCCGTCATGTTTGAGGATCTGACGAAAAACCTGCTCATTCCGCATCAGCGCGGCATGAAGACCGTGCTCGTCGTGCCGAAGCCCGGCCAATTGGACCATCGCGACAAGATCGAGATCGCCGGTCGCGAGATCCCGCCGCATATCGACTATGTCACCGATGACCTCGAAAGCTTTCTGCTCGGGCTTCTTGAGGACGCCACGAACAAGCCGTGAGGGCTTGACTTACGGCCATCCCGCGCCGAAACCTCTGCCGCAAAAGTTCAAGCGGAATGAAAGAAAACCCATGGCGAATGACAAGCTCGAAAGCCTGATCGAGGCTGCCTTCGAGGACCGTGCACAGATCAACGCTTCGACGCAGGGCGATGTGCGCGACGGTGTCGAACGCGCGCTTTTGGAACTCGATTCGGGCAAGCTACGCGTTGCCGAGAAACAGGCAGGCGCCACGGGGCCAGACGCTTGGAAAGTCAATCAATGGCTGAAAAAGGCGGTGCTTCTCTCCTTCCGCCTCAACGATATGAGCACGATCGAGGGTGGCCCCGGGGGCTCATCCTGGTGGGACAAGGTGCCTTCGAAATTCGCCGGCTGGACGGCGGCTGAACATGCGGCGGCCGGCTTCCGCTCCGTGCCGAATTGCGTGGTGCGCCGCTCCGCCTATATCGCACCAGGCGTCGTGCTGATGCCCTCCTTCGTCAATCTCGGCGCCTATGTCGATACGGGCTCGATGGTCGATACCTGGGCGACGGTTGGCTCTTGCGCGCAGATTGGCAAGAACGTGCATCTCTCGGGGGGCGTCGGCATTGGCGGCGTGCTCGAACCCTTGCAAGCCAATCCGACGATCATCGAGGATGATTGTTTCATCGGCGCGAGATCCGAAATCGTCGAGGGCGTGATCATCGGCCAGGGCTCGGTCGTCTCGATGGGGGTGTTCATTTCCTCCTCGACCAAGATCATCGATCGCGCGACGGGCAAGATTCACATCGGTTATGTCCCACCCTATTCCGTGGTTGTCTCCGGCAATCTGCCCGGAAAAAATCTGCCCGACGGCACGCCCGGCCCCTCGCTCTATTGCGCCGTCATTGTGAAAACGGTCGATGCACAGACACGGTCCAAGACCGGCATTAACGAATTGTTGAGAGACTGATGGACCAGGCCGTGGACAACGGAGGCTTCACCTTTCTGTTTCGCACCGATCAGGGCCGGATCGATTGCGCGACCTGGCGAAAATATTCATTCCTGATGGCCCTCCTGCTCGGCATTCTGACCGTGATCTGGTGGGTCATCTCGCCTTACGCGGAGCATGATCTCAGCGAAACCCCGTTCTTCGACTGGGCGATCTTCGGCACCTATGTCTATCTCGTGCTCTATGCCTTCACGGTGCTACTGATCGGCATTTGCCATTATAATCTCAGCGCCAAGCGCTGGCGCGACCGCGCTTGGCCCGGAGGCCTTGCTGGCCTCCTGCCATTTGCCGCTCTTCTGGCCGGCGCCGCGCATTGGCTGCAACCGCGCGTCGCCGAGGTGATGACGCGCGATTATGTCGTCGGCTTCGATCTTTTATTCGTCGGTATACTGGCCTGGAACATTGTGGAGCTTGGTTTTCTGCCGTCCAAAGCCGGAAAATGACATTCAGCCCGCCATAATCTTGCGGCGGTAGTGATAGCGGTAAAGCTCTCTGTCGAACCTGAGCGAACGATAAAGAGCGCGGGCGGGAGCATTTTCGGCCTCGACTTGCAAGCAGCCGCCATGAGCGCCTTGCCGTTTTGCCCAATCCATTAACCGCCTCAGTGCGCGCGCCGCATACCCGCGCCGCCGATAGTTCCGATGAGTGCCAACGGATTCCACGACGAGAAGCCCCTTGTGGATAATCCCATAGGCGACCGCAACGAGGTCGCCGTCAATGCGACAGGAAACGAAGGCCTTGGGCAGGAATATGCAGTCCATCCTCTCTTTATAGATCCGCCGCACAAGCGCAGAGGCTCCATTCAAAGCCGCCCATGCCGCATACCATTCATCGCTCGGATCATCCAAGAGTTCAACGTCTTGAAGATCGACCGACCGGTGATCGGTGAAATCGGTGAGGAGCGTGCATGTCTCACCTTCAGCATTATAGCCTCGTCGCTCCAATGGCCCTTCCATTTCCGGGACGATCGAAGGCACCCGAAAAATCGCGGCCTGACCAAGAGAGCGGTAGATTACCTCAGCCGCTTTTATAATGCTTGTGGGGTCGCGTGGCCCGGACCTCAATGGGTTGACTGAATTCGTTCGACGCGTTTCACCGCCGGATGCGCGCAACAGCCAGCCATCCAGCAAGATCTGTTTCGGAGACGGGCAGGCATTCTGGCAGGCTTCCTCAACCGTCCATGCAAGATCCTCAACGGTCATCGGTACCACCCTAAAACGGTAGAATAGATGACATGAAGCGCCAGCCCAATCGATTCCTTATTCTTCCAGCAAGGCGGGAATCCGCTTGAGATCATTCAAGAAATCCGCGTAATTTTGCGCCCGCATCGGCTCTTTCATACGCAGGATCGCGGAAGGATGCGTGGTCACGAGTAGTTTCGCGTTGTCCCCAAAAGGAATCGGTTCGCCACGCATCTCGCCGATCCGCGCGACATGGCCGAGGAGACCATGGAGAGCCGTCGCCCCCAAAGCCAGGACGAGTTTCGGCTCAAGCAGCGCAAACTCCCCTTCAAGCCAGAAACGGCACGCCTTGATCTCCGTGGTGGTGGGTGTTTTGTGCATGCGGCGCTTGCCACGCGGCTCGAATTTGAAATGTTTCACCGCATTCGTGACATAGACCCGCCTGCGATCGATCCCCACCTCCCCCAGGGCCTTGTCGAGCAGAAGGCCCGCCGGCCCGACGAAGGGATGGCCTTGGAGATCTTCCTTGTCGCCCGGCTGTTCACCGACGATCAGGAGCCGCGCGTCCTTTGGCCCTTCACCGAAAACCGTCTGCGTCGCATGTTTCCAAAGCGGGCAGCGCTGGCATGTCCGTGCGGCCTCACGCAACGCTTCCAGGCTTTTTGGCAAGGGAATATTGCCATCTCGCATGATCGGGCTCGCCTGCGAACGCATCTTCTTTTATGTCCTTTGCGGTGCTGGTCGCACAGCCAACGCATGAGACAGAGGATCGATGCAGGGCTTTCCCTTTCAGGAAGGCTTTTGCATCGTCAGGAGCCACAATGTCCGAAACCGCGCTCGATCTCGCCCGCGCCCTCATTTCCTGTCCTTCCGTCACACCGCAGGACGGCGGCACGCTCGGTGTCCTCGAAAGCCGGTTGAAGGCATCGGGCTTTCGCACCCATCGCCTAACCTTCCACGAAGAAGGCACGCCCGATATCGACAATCTCTATGCCCGTTTCGGCTCAGGCGCGCCTTGTCTCGTTTTCGCCGGCCACACGGATGTCGTGCCTGTCGGCACAGCCACGGATTGGCGGTTCGATCCCTTCGCGGCCAAGGTCGAGGATGGCCAGCTTTGGGGACGCGGCGCCGCCGATATGAAGGGTGCCATCGCCGCATTCACGGCGGCGGCTCTTACCTTTATCGAACAGCACAAGGATTTTAAGGGCTCGATCGCCTTCCTCATCACCGGTGATGAAGAAGGCCCCTCGATCAATGGCACGATCAAGCTTCTGAAATGGGCGGCCGAACAGGGCGAACACTTCGATCATTGTATCGTTGGCGAGCCGACCAATCCGCAAGTACTCGGCGACATGATCAAGATCGGCCGGCGGGGTTCGCTGAATGGCATTTTGAGCATCACCGGCAAACAGGGCCATGTCGCCTATCCGCATCGCGCCGATAATCCTGTTCCCAAACTGATGCGCCTCATTGAGGCACTGATCGGCACGCCCCTTGATGAAGGCACAGATCATTTCGACGCCTCCAATCTTGAAGTGGTCGCGCTCTCGTCAGGAACCGACGCCTATAATGTCATTCCGGCGAAAGCGGAGGCGCGTTTCAACATTCGTTTCAATGATCTGTGGACACCGCAGACATTGGAGCTCGAGCTGCTCGCACGGCTCGACAGCGTGGCAGAAGGAACCGCATACACACTCACTTTCGAGCCCTGTAACGCGCTCGCCTTCATTACAAAGCCAGATCAATTTACAGATCTCGTCGCAAACGCGATCGAGAAACAGACCGGCCGTCGCCCGGAACTTTCCACGACCGGCGGCACATCGGACGCGCGGTTTATTTCCGCCTATTGCCCAGTCGTCGAATTCGGGCTCGTGGGGCAGACCATGCACATGGTCGATGAACGAGTGTCCGTGGCTGACATTGCTACATTGGAAACTATATACACTTCTATTTTAGAAGGTTATTTCCCGTAAATATAAAAATGCCCGGCACCGTTTAAATGATAGAGGATAACATCTATACTTGTGGCATGGCACAAACCTTTATCTTTGATATTTCACGATTTATCATGTTACCTTCACCCGAACGAAGGGAGGCCGATCATGGCTGCGCAAGGCCGCGAGAAATTTGCGACCGAGGTGAATTCGGAAATTCTCTCCGCCGTGCGGCGCATCGCCCAAAGCGAAGGGCGCCAACTTCAGACCCTCGTCGATGAGGCCCTGGCCGATCTGATAGAAAAGCGGAAGCAAGGGCGGCCGCGCACCAATGTCATGGCGGCTTACCAGGCTAGCCATGAAAAATTCGGCTCGCTCTACAAGAAGCTGGCTGAATGACCGATTATCTGAGCGTCATTGAGATATTGACAATCCATGATGATCAGATCGAGCGCTATGGCGGCGGGATTGCGGCTTGCTGGAAGCCGCGCTTTTCCGGCCACAGACCGGCTATTATGCCGATCTGATCGAGGAAGCCGCCGCACTATGGGAAAGTCTGTCGCAAAACCATCCATTCATTGACGGCAACAAGCGCACCGCTTTTGCCGTGACCTACACCTTTCTTGTCATTAACGGCATGCGGCTCACAGCGAGCGCGGACGAGACACAGGATTTTATCCTTGGCCTGTATGAAAGCGGGACTTTCGATTTCGAGCACCTGAACCCATGGCTGCACCGGAACGTGTCTCTTGAGGGCCAAGAGGGCTGAGGGCACAGACTTTCTCAGGTCACAGCCCTCTTGTGCGTTGGCGGGCAGGCCTGAGCCTCGGCCACGGCTTTTCCTATGCTCTGGCACGGCCTGCGTCGTGCTTTTCTGGCTATCATCTCGACCCATGCCGCACCAATATGTGACGGAACCAGGACACTTAAATACAGTTTTCGTGGAACGAGCCTGTCCACGCTTTCCAGCCTCGCATTGCGTTCATTCAGCGAATACAGCACGGCCCGTTCAAGGAGCTTATCATGTCCCTCCAACTCAACGATACAGCCCCTGATTTCGCTCAGGATTCCACCGAAGGCCGCCTGCATTTTTATGATTGGGCTGGGTCGAGCTGGGTGGTGCTGTTCTCCCACCCGAAGGATTTTACGCCTGTCTGCACCACTGAGCTTGGCATCGTGGCCAAGCTGAAGTCGGAATTCGACAAGCGCAATGTCAAGGTGATCGGGCTATCGGTCGATCCTGCGGACAGCCATGCCAGTTGGTCAAAAGACATCGAGGAGACGCAGGGTCAGACGCTCAACTTTCCTCTGATCGCTGACAATGACCGCACGGTCTCCGACCTCTATGGCATGATCCATCCGAATGCCTCGGACACGTTCACCGTGCGCTCGGTCTTCGTGATCGATCCGAACCATAAGGTGCGGCTGACGCTGACCTATCCAGCTTCAACCGGGCGTAATTTCGATGAACTCCTGCGTGTCATCGACAGTTTACAGCTCACCGACAAGTATAAAGTCGCGACGCCTGTGAACTGGAAACAGGGCGAGGACGTGATCATCGTGCCGTCGGTCACCGATGAACAGGCCAAGGATCTCTTTCCGGGCGGTTGGACGGAGCAAAAGCCCTACCTGCGGACGGTCAAGCAACCGCCACTGAACGCATAACATACTTCAATTATACACGAAGCGAGAGCATGGCACACACCAGTGAACGTATGCTCTCGCTAACAAGACTGGCGGCCTTTGCTACCAGAAAGACTACCAATCCGTCGGCTTTGGATTGCGCTCGCCGAATTGAATCTGATGCCAATAGGGATAGGTCGGCACACGATGGCTGGCCTTGTCGAGCAACGCGACCTGCTCGGCCGTAAGCTGCCACCCCACGGCGCCAAGATTCTGTTTGAGTTGTTCCTCATTGCGTGCGCCGATCACGATATTGGCTACGGTCGGACGCTGCAGCAACCAATTCAAGGCGACCTGAGCAACGGTCTTGCCGGTCTCCTTGGCAACGAGATCGAGCGCATCCACGACGGTAAAGAGATAGTCCTGATCGACGATCGGTCCCCCTTCCGCACCGCCAGTCGCAATGCGGCCTTCGGTAACCGGTGCGCCGCGGCGAATCTTGCCCGTCAGGCGTCCCCAGCCGAGTGGGCTCCAGACCATCAGGGAGACACCCTGATCGAGGCCAAGCGGCATCAATTCCCATTCGTAATCGCGACCGACCAGCGAATAATAGCCCTGATAAGCGACATAACGCGCCAAGCCACGCTGCTCCGACGCCGCCAGGGATTTCATCAAATGCCAGCCGGAAAAATTCGATGCGCCAATATAGCCAACCTTGCCGCTAGTGATGAGATGATCGAGCGCATGCAATGTCTCTTCGACCGGCGTCAGGGCATCGAAAGCATGCATGAAATAGACATCGATATGATCCGTCCCGAGCCGCTTCAGGCTGGCCTCGCAAGCCCGGATCAAATGGAAACGGGATGAACCGACTTCATTGGGACCGCTGCCGGTGGCGAAAGTGGCCTTGGTCGAAATCAGGACCTTGTCCCGCTTGCCCTTGATCGCCTGTCCCAAAACCTCTTCGGAAGCCCCTTCTGAATAGACATCGGCCGTATCGAAGAAATTGACGCCATGATCGATACAGAGATCGATCATCCGCGTCGCCTCGGCGACATCCGTATCGCCCCAGCGTTTGAAGAATTCATTCGATCCGCCGAATGTCGCCGTTCCAAAACTGAGGACAGGAACCTTCAAGCCGGAGCGGCCAAGCTGCCGATAATCCATGGTCCGTTCCTCCTCCTATATAGCCGACGCCAATAATCAGGCCTTTGGCATCACCCTTGACGTGAGCATCACACTAACCGATTTGCGAGACGAGCCGCATCACGGTCACGTGATGGCGTTAGCATCAGTGTCATCCATCAATCCCCACCCTCTCCCTTTCAAGGCAGGATCGCAAAGGCCCGCGCCGGAAAGCCCAATCCCTTCTCGACCTTGGGCCAGGTGACGACAATGAGTGCGCCGGTCGCCGGCACTTTATCGAGATTGGTCATCACCTCGATCTGATAATGACCACTTTGCAGAATGTATGTCTCCGTCTCCATCGTCTCGGTCACATCGCTATCGAGCGATTCGTGACCGATCGCCTTGATCCCGCGTTGCTCGACAAGAAATTGCACCGCCTCGCGCGACCAGCCCGGAAAAGGCTGGCGCTTGAAAGACTGGGGGTTCGTCTCGAAATCCTTGCCCATATCGGTGCGCAAAGCCGCGAAGGCTCCCTCCGGCACGCGTCCGTGTTCATGCTCCCAGGTTTTGAGGTCCTCGAGTGAAAAGACATGCGCCGGCTCTTTATCGAGCCATGGCGTGATATCGAAGACGACGAGCGGCAGGATCATCTCCTTGAGCGGGATCTGATCGAGCGTCGCGCCCTTTTCCGCAAAATGCGCCGGTGGATCGACATGGGTGCCATATTGGCCGACCATGGCGAAGAAAGTGGATCGGAACCCGTCCTGTTTGATCGTATAAGGCTCGCCCGTTCCCGGTTTCATCGCCGGATACATTTTCGCCTGCGGGAAACCTTCCCAGACCGGCGTGGTCTCACTGAAGGCATGAGTTAAATCGACAAAGGTTTTATGCGCCAGAACCGCCTGGATTTCCGTCAGCGAAGGCTCGGCAGAGGCTACCGCCGACGACAAAACCAGAAGCAAGGCGCCAAGGTAAAGGCTTGCGTGCCTGCAACCCCTCCGTTCAGGTCTCGAGCCCGCCGAGGCAGAGATATTTGATCTCCAGATAGTCCTCGATGCCATATTTCGACCCTTCCCGCCCGATCCCCGAGTTTTTCACACCACCGAACGGCGCGACCTCCGTCGAGATCAATCCTTCGTTGATCCCAACAATGCCATATTCGAGTCCTTCCGCCACCCGCATGATGCGGCCGATGTCGCGGCTATAGAAATAGGAGGCAAGGCCAAAGGGTGTGTCATTGGCCAGTGTCACCGCCTCTTCTTCCGTGCGGAAGCGAAACAAGGGCGCGACCGGCCCAAAAGTTTCCTCGTGAAAAATCCGCGCCTTGGGCGGGACATCGGCAAGGATCGTCGGCTCATAGAAAGTGCCACCAAGCGGATGCGGCGCGCCGCCGAGGATCACGGAGGCGCCGAGGGAAACAGCATCAGCCACATGCGCGTCGACCTTGGTCAGAGCCGCCTGATCGATTAGCGGACCAATGATGACGCCCTCCTCGAACCCGTCGCCGACCTTCAGAGCCTTGACGGCCTCCACCAACTTTTGTGCAAAAACATCATAAACGCCATCCTGGACCAGCAGACGGTTGGCACAGACACAGGTTTGTCCGGCATTACGATATTTCGAGGCGATGGCCCCTTTGACGGCGGCATCGAGATCGGCATCGTCGAAGACGATGAAAGGCGCATTGCCGCCAAGTTCCATACTGGTCTTCTTGATTGTAGGCGCGCATTGGGCGAGCAATTTCGCGCCCACTTCCGTGCTGCCGGTAAAGGAGAATTTGCGCACATCCGGATTGCCGGTGAGTTCAGCGCCAATCTCGCTTCCAGGCCCCGTGACGATGTTGCAGATACCCGCCGGCAGGCCGGCCCGTTCAGCGAGCACGCCAAGCGCCAGGGCTGAAAAGGGCGTCTGGCTCGCCGGGCGCAAAATGCCGGCGCAGCCCGCAGCCCAACCGGGACCCGCCTTGCGGGTGATCATGGCTGATGGAAAATTCCAGGGCGTGATGGCGGCGAAGACGCCGATCGGCTCCTTGCGGACGATCAAGCGGCGGCCGGGCAGATGTTCGGGAATGACATCGCCATAGACGCGTTTGCCTTCCTCCGCGAACCATTCGATGAAGCCCGCCGCATAGGCGATTTCACCCCGGCTCTCGGTCAGGGGCTTGCCCTGTTCTGCTGTCATGATGCGAGCAAGATCCTCCTGGTTTTCGAGCATCAGGTCGAACAGGTGCCGCAGGATCTTGGCGCGTTCCTTTGCGGTTTTTTTGGCCCAGGCCGGCTGCGCCTTTTTCGCGGCAGCAATGGCCAGCGCGGTTTCCTTGGCGCCGAAGGCGGGCACATGGCCGAGCACAGTGCCCGTTGCCGGATTCTCAACCGTGACAGAAGGCCCATCGCCCACGCTGAGCCAGCGGCCATCAATGAGACACGCCTGGCGGAAGAGAGAAGCATCCTTGAGCGTGGCCAGAAAAGCCTCGTCCGCCATCGATCCGCTCCTTTGCGTGTTTGACAAGCCTTGTTCGAGGATGAAGATATGTAAGGTCTTTCCAGGCTTTCTTGCACCCCTGCCTTCGATAGTTACATTTGATAGTCACACAGGCTTGCCGTAGGCTTGATTTACGGGGATTGCCCAAGAAAATCACGATGATTGCTTGACGTCGGCGAGGGATAGAGGTTCCCTCGGATGGATTATCGCGCAGCGGATGGCCCTCATGACGAATGACCTTCCAAACCCCTCCAGTCTCGCGCTTTCCTCTCCCTATACGTTTCTCCTTCGCATGCTGATCTTTCTGGCGCTCACGGGCGGTCTCGCCTTTGTCCTGCAGCAGCAGATCGCTCATGCCTTCATGGCCAATCCTGGGCTCAACGGACTCATCGGCGCCGTTCTCGCCATTGGCATTCTGCTTGGACTGCGCCAAGTCGTGCGGCTGTTTCGTGAGATTCGCTTCGTCAATGCCTGGGCTCGCGGCATTGCGGATCTCGTCAAGCCACCGATTCTGCTGGCACCCATGGCGAGCCTGCTCGCCGAGCAGCCTTTCGGCGCCCCCATCGCGACCATGACTTCGCGGACGATTCTCGATTCGGTCGGCACGAGGCTCGACGAGGCCCGCGATATTGCCCGTTATCTCACAGGCCTCCTGATCTTTCTCGGCCTGCTCGGCACATTCTGGGGCCTTCTCGAAACCGTCGGCTCGATCGGTGGCGTTATCCAATCGATGCAGACCGGCGCCGATGCTGCCATCATGTTCGACAATTTGAAAAATGGCCTCGCCGCGCCCCTCGCTGGCATGAGCATTTCTTTCACGTCTTCCCTGTTCGGTCTCGCCGGTTCGCTGATCCTGGGATTTCTCGATCTTCAAGCCGGCCAGGCGCAAAATCGTTTCTACACCGAACTCGAAGACCTTCTGATGGTGTATACACAGGAGGTTTCGGAGATGAGAGAGGGGATGATTCCGGTCCAGGCCCGGGACACGGCTCCAAGACATGTCGAGGCACCGATGCCAGGACACGGCGAAATCCCGGCCGAACTGCGCCTGGCTCTTGAAAAGATTGCCGCCGTCGCCGACCAAAGCCAGGCCCGGGCGACGGCGCTTGCCATCGCCAATCTCGCAGAGGGCATTCAGGGCCTCGTCCTGCATATGCGCTCGGAACACCAATTGTTGCGCGATTGGGTCGAGGCGCAAGCCGATGAGAGCCGGCAAACGCAGGCGCTTTTGCAACGGATGCTCGCCCTCCATGAGCAGGGCCAATTTTTCCTTAAGGAACGACCCTGATGCTCAGCCGTACGCGGCGGCGCGAACGCACCATCGATTATTGGCCGGGCTTCGTCGATGCCCTTTCGACCATGTTGCTCGTGATTATTTTCTTGCTGTCGGTTTTCATGCTGGCGCAATTCTTCTTGGCGCGCGAGGTCACCGGCAAGGATAAAGCACTCTCGCGGCTCGATCGTCAGATCAATGATCTTTCCACCCTTTTAGCGCTGGAGCACGCGGCCAAGGACAAGGCGGAGCAGGAAACCGGCCAGCTCAAGGCAACGCTTGAAGCCGCACAGACGGCCGCCAAGGCGGAAGCAACCCGGCTGCAAGAATTGGTCGATGCGGGCAATCAGGCCACCCAATCGGCAGAGGACCGTGCGCGCCTTTCGCTGCGCGCACTCGATGCGGAAAAGCAGCTCTCCACACAGGCTGAGGCCCAGGTCGAAACATTGAATCAACAGATCGCTGCCTTGCGAGGCCAGCTTTCAAGCCTTCAGGAGACACTCTCGGCTTCCGAAACACGCGATCAGGAGTCCCGCGCGCAAATCGCTGATCTCGGCAGCCGGCTTAATGTGGCACTCGCCCAAAAGGTTCAAGAACTCGCCCATTATCGTTCGGATTTCTTTGGCCGTCTGCGGCAAGTGCTGGGCGAGCGGCCAGACTTGCGGATCGTCGGCGACCGTTTCGTCTTCCAATCCGAGCTACTTTTCGATTCCGGTCAGGCCCGCCTGAATCCAATCGGCCGGCAGGAACTCGACACTTTGGCAACGGCCCTCAACGATCTCGTCAAAACGATTCCCGCCGATCTTCCCTGGGTCATGCGCGTCGACGGCCATACCGACAAAAAGCAGATCAAATCCGTGCAATTCCCTTCGAATTGGGAACTCTCCGTCGCCCGCGCGCTCGCCGTTGTGCATTATCTCACGGACAAGGGCGTGCCCCCGGACCGTCTGGCGGCGGCGGGGTTTGGATCCTTCCAGCCGCTCGATCCAGGTGACAGCGAGGAAGCCTTGAAGCGCAACAGGCGCATCGAGTTGAAGATCACGGAAAAATAGCTCGTTTCACACGGAACATTCTGAAGGGAGAATGACACCGCCGCATGTCCCGC
Organism: Beijerinckia indica subsp. indica ATCC 9039; assembly: GCF_000019845.1. Classification (NCBI taxonomy): domain Bacteria; kingdom Pseudomonadati; phylum Pseudomonadota; class Alphaproteobacteria; order Hyphomicrobiales; family Beijerinckiaceae; genus Beijerinckia; species Beijerinckia indica. Next base: position 3,801,081 of record NC_010581.1, read on the forward strand.
ATACAATAAGCCGTGAGCCCTGTTCATCAAGACAATGCCGACCGTTCAAAGGGAACAATCATGAACACTTTTGACCGCATTGTTTTTCTGTTCGCTTCGGGCCCGGGCATAGCCAGCCCCACCATCGACCGGTTCGAACTGACGCGTGCCGAACTGAAGGATACGGATGCCGATCACATCGATCTTTTGATCGCGGAGGCGCATTTTTTTGAACTTCACGATGACATGCCGGGTATCAAAATCTTCGACGGACCGCACAAATCTCACATAACCATCGAGATGGCGGACGGGCGCTCTCATTCCCTCGCTTTCGTCCTGTCCAATTGCCCTGCCCCGCTGCTGTCCCTTCTCCATTTCATTCAGGAACACGCAAAGCCATCATCGATCTAGCCCGGTTAGCCACGCCCGTCCTCATTCCAGGGGCACTTTGAAAACCTCGCCCGGACGCTTCACCTGAAAATGCCCCGGCGCAACGCCTGCTCGTTCGAGCGCGACAGCGAGCCTTTTGGGTGGCTCATCGATCGCCTCATCGGTCAGGTGGAACGTGCCCCAATGATGCGCGAGACCGTAAGCCGCGCCGCAATCCTGAAAGATGCGGACGGCCTCCTCTGGATCAACATGATGTTCGCGCATGAACCAGCGCGGCTCATAAGCACCGATCGGAACCAGGGCCAGCCGGAAAGGCCCATGCTTCACCCGCATCGCCCGGAAAATCTCTCCCCTGCCATAGGCTGTATCGCCGATATGGTAGATTTTGCCGGCCGGCGTCTCGATGACGAAAGCCGCCCAGAGAGCCATGCGGCGATCGGACAGGCCACGCGCTGACCAATGATAGCAGGGCTCGAAATGAATGAAGACCTCATTGCCAATCGAAATCCGCGCGCCCCAATCATGGGCCTCGGCTCTGATGCGTGCATCATGAGTGCGCATGATCGTTTCATTGCCGAGCGGCGACAGGACCCGACAGCCGGCGAGTTGCGACAGCGTCGGCAGATCGAGATGATCATAATGATTATGGGTGACGAGAATCGCATCGATCTCCGGCAGATCCTCAAGAGCGATACCCGGCGGATTGACACGTTTCGGTCCGACGGACCGGAACGGGCTCACGCGTTCTGAAAAGACCGGATCCAGAAGAAGGTTGAGCCCCTGGGTCTGAAGTAGAAAACTCGCATGGCCGATAAAGGATACACGCAGATCCGCGCCTTCGACCCGCGCCGGCGGCTTATCACGCGCCGGGCTTGGAAAGGTCACCGGCCATTTGGGACCGTGCCGGCTGGCGAATCTCCATTTGAGGAAATCGGAGAAACGATTCGTCTTCGGCCTTTCGCCCGGCACAAAAAAACGCGTGCCATCGAAATGATCCGACAGAGGGCCGGCATAATAGGGGTTACGGGGCATGCCTTATCCGTTTGACATCCAGGCGGCTGAAAGAGGGGGCTCGTCACCTCCAAAAGGTCGCGGCAATCTATGAAGATAGGAAGGCAAGGCCAAGGTTGTAAGGGCAAGGATTTGCCCTCACTCCCATTCAACTGAAAGAGATGATGAAATCTCTGATGCCGGAGGCGATGAATTGGACGGCGACGCAGGCTAGGAGAAAACCCATGATCTTGGTGACGGACTGGATGCCCGCCTCGCCAAGGAATTTGGCGATCCTCACAGCACCAGCAAGTGCCACATAGGCGCAGGCCACCACAATACCGATCCCGCACAGCACGACGAAATGGCCAAGAACCTCATATTTTTCTGGGATTTCCGATCCATAGCTCATCACCACGGCGATCGAGCCGGGACCGGCGAGGCTCGGCATGGCAAGAGGTGAAAACGAATAATCAGCCTCGTGCTGTTCGAAGCCTTCCTCATCGCCCTGCGTCTTTGCGGGCGTTTCTCCGGCGAAGAGCATGCGAAAGGCAAGGACGAGGATGATCAGGCCGCCAGCCACGCGGATGCCCGGCATGGAAATGCCGAAGAGCGCGATGATCCCATTGCCGACGAGCAGAAAAGCCGCAAGAATTGCAAAGGCATAGATTGATGCACGGGCAGCCTGCCGCCGCTGGCGCTCCGGCTCCATCCGTCGGGTCAAGGCGAGAAAGAGTGGAATGGTGCTGAGCGGATTCATGATCGGCAAGAGGCCGATGGCAACGACGAACACATATCTTACGGAGAGAAAGAACAGGTCCATGAAGGTCTCGGCCAAGCTGGCATGACACAAGGAAATCGGCGGCGCGAGAACCCACGGGTCAAAGCGCCCTCCTTTGTCCGCCAAGCCCGCGTATCTGGCAAGGGGCTTTGCCTCTGCCGACCGGGTTCACGTGATTGCCAGGATCGGGACCAACGACACGCATTCGACGATCGCCTTATGACAATCCTCCGATACAGGAGGGAATCTTCCGGCATTTTGAATGCCATCGCCAACAGTATTGATATTTCCATTATCGTTTACAATGTCCCGTCACAAACGGGTGTCGATTTAACCCTTGCGACGATGGAGCGTTTTGTAACCACCCCTACGATCATCAAGATCAAGGATGCGACTAGCGACTTGTCACGACCAACGGCTCTTACCCAGCAGGTTGGCAACCAATTTTATTTCACGTTTATTCCTTTGTATTTTCGCCTTAATCGAAAACATATGCGCTTTTTCCTATCTGAGTCGCGTACAGACCGCATCAGTCCTTAAAAAGGAAACCAACCTCGGCCTGCCTACAACAGAAGGATCAAGATCGATGCATCCTCGTATGTACCGCATTCAGCCTATGCGACATTCGCTACGCGTTTCCTCCTCCAAACAGGGCACTCGTGTAAAAGTAGGGAATGTCGCTTCCAATCCAGAAGATTTCAGGATGTTCTTGCGGCTCGGCGCAATACTGGCCCTCGTCTATGCCGCAGCGGCTTACGTGACGTGGTTGACCAACTGACGAAAACGCATCGTTTCAACAGCAGAAAGACATCCCTCATGGGCAAGGCAAGGCAGATCAGCCAACCTCCCTCGCGGGGGCGTCGATTCATGGTCGGACGTGATAAGCATGGTCAATGGGCCGTATGCGATGAGAAAGGACTGATTGGTGGCCTCTTCATCAGCCGGGACGCAGCGATTCATTTCGCCATGTTCGAAAGTGACCATGTTCCAGGTGCCGTGCTTTATGTCCCGGACACGATAATCATCAGCTTGGAGCCCCTGTTCAAAATGAACCGATCGGCTGCGCCGTCTGTCATTCCCAAACGCATGTAGTTTAATCAGGCTATGATCGTCCTGTTTTCGGTATTAGAGCGCGATTCGTGTCTTTCCCCCGCCTGAAAAGCGCAATGAGACCACGCGACCGATCGCATCCGATCCTTGACGGAAGCCATCCCGCTCTTTAAGGATGCTTTTTCTTGAGATCCCTTACCCTCGGTCAAGGATCTCATTCGTCCGACAAGCCGGAGGTTTTCGAAAACCCCGGCCACGCCCGGCAGCGCGTTGCGCCCCCGGGCGCGTTTTGCGTTGCAAAAAGCGGTTTTCATTGATCAAATGCCCTTGAAGGGGATTTGGTCCAGGGTCATGCCGGTCGCTCGCGGCCGGCGCATGCGGGAGAGGCATATGTTCGAAGGGCTTTCTGAAAGGCTTTCAGGCATTTTCGATGCCTTGACCCAGCGCGGCGCCCTGAATGAAGAGGATGTGGATATCGCGCTTCGCGAGGTCCGCCGCGCCTTGCTCGAAGCCGATGTCTCGCTTGATGTCGTGCGCTCCTTCGTCGACAAGGTCCGCAACCGGGCACTCGGCTCCAATGTCGTCCGATCGGTCACGCCCGGTCAGATGGTCGTCAAGATCGTCAATGACGTGATGATCGAAACGCTCGGCAAGACTGTCGAGCCGATCGATCTCGACGCCGCGCCGCCCGTCGGCATCATGATGGTCGGCCTGCAGGGCGCCGGCAAGACCACCACGACGGCCAAGATCGCCAAGCGCCTCACCGACCGTTTCAAGCGCAAGGTGCTGATGGCCTCGCTCGACGTCAAAAGGCCAGCCGCCCAGGAACAACTCGCCGTGCTTGGCAAGCAGATCAATGTGGCGACGCTGCCGATCATCGCCGGCCAGACGCCGGTGCAGATCGCACAACGGGCGGAACAGGCCGCGCGGTTACAAGGTTTCGACGTCGTGCTGCTCGACACGGCCGGGCGCACCCATATCGACGAAGCCCTCATGGCGGAAATGGCCGAGATCAAGGCCGCCTCCAGCCCGCATGAAATCCTGCTGGTCGTTGATAGCCTCACGGGCCAGGACGCGGTCAATCTCGCCAAAAATTTCGATGACCGCGTTGGCATTACCGGCATCGTCCTCACCCGCATCGACGGCGATGGACGTGGCGGCGCGGCGCTTTCCATGCGCGCCGTCACCGGCAAGCCGATCAAACTCATCGGTACCGGCGAAAAAATCGACGCACTCGAGGATTTTTATCCGGACCGCATCGCCAATCGCATTCTCGGCATGGGCGATATTGTCTCGCTCGTCGAAAAGGCGGCACAAACCATCGACGCCGAAAAGGCGGAGAAGATGGCCGCCAAGCTGCGTAAGGGCAAATTCGATCTCGAGGATTTATCCGACCAATTGGCCCAGGCGGAAAAGCTCGGCGGCATCAGCGGGATCATGGGCATGCTGCCCGGCATGGGCAAATTGAAGGATCAATTGGCCAGCGCCAATATCGACGACAAGGTGATCAAGCGCCAGCGTTCGATCATTCTGTCCATGACCCCGCAGGAGCGGCGTAATCCCGATCTCATCAAAGCCTCACGCAAGAAACGCATCGCGGCGGGCTCAGGCATGAAGGTCGAGGATGTCAACAAGCTTTTGAAGCAGCATCGCCAAATGGCCGATCTGATGAAGGCCTTTGGCGGCGGCAAAATGGGGAAAATGGGCAAGATGGCCTCCATGCTCGGCGGCAAGGGCCTTGGAGGCGGACTTGGCGCTCTTGGAGGCGGGCTCGGAGGTTTGGGGGGCGGCATGCCCTCGGCAGAAGACCTCGCGGCCCTGCAGAAACAATTTGGCCAGCTTCCGCAGCCGGGCGCAAATCCCGGCCCGGCTCCCGGATTGCCCCCGGCGCCACCGGCCGGTTTGCCGAAACTGCCCGCCGATCCTTCAAGCCTGTTTGGCGCTCCTCCCACCCAGCCCGGTGGAAAATCCGGTGGCTTGCCGGGTCTGGGTGGCATGAAGCTTCCCGGCCTCGGCGGCTTCAATCCTTTCGCCAAGAAGAAATAGACTCAGCCTTTCTTCTTGCTTTTCAACACACTCCCTCTCAACCATAGGAAAAAAGTAACAATGTCCCTGAAAATCCGGCTGGCGCGCGGTGGCGCCAAAAAGCGGCCTTTCTATCGTATCGTCGTCGCTGATGCGCGCGCTCCGCGTGATGGCCGTTTCATCGAGCGTATTGGCACATTCGATCCCTTGAAGGCGAAGAACGCCCCCGACCGCATTGTGCTTGACGCGGAAAAGGCGAAGGACTGGCTCGCCAAGGGCGCGCAGCCGACCGATCGCGTCGCGCGTCTGCTCGATGGTCTCGAAATCATCAAGCGCGAGTCGAGGAACAATCCGCAACAGGGTCAGCCGAAGAAGAAGGCGCAGGAGCGCGCGGCCGCTGCCGCCGCTGCGGCTGAAAAAGCAGCCTCTGAGGCCGCCGCCTGACGGCGCCGGTTGAAAACCGCATTCTCGTCGGCCGTTTTGGAGCTCCCCACGGCGTGCGCGGCGAGGTGCGGCTACAATCCTTCACTGAGGTGCCGCAAGCGATCAGCGCTTACGGTCCCTTGTCCGATGCCTCGGGCAAGAAAAGCTTTTCCATCGCCTCTCTCCGTTTGGTGAAGAATGCCGTATTTGTCGCCCGCATCGAGGGGGTGACGACGCGCGAGGCGGCGGAGGCTTTGACCAATCTCTCCCTCTATGTCTCACGCGAGGCCCTGCCTCCCCCCGAGGAAGAAGAGTTCTATCTCGCCGATCTGATCGGACTCGACGCTTTCGTCGCGGATGCGGACGGCAAGGAAGTGCTTTTCGGCCGGATTGCTGATGTCTTGAATTTCGGCGGTGGTGACATTCTGGAAATCGCTCCTTCGGACGGTGGCGAGACAAGACTCCTGCCCTTCACACGGCAAGTCGTACCTCGCATCGATCTCACCGCCCGTCGGGTACTCGTGGTTCCGCCCGAGGAAGTCGAGGCACAAGAACCACCTGAAAAAGATGCAGGCGGAGACGAGCCATCGCCATGAGCGAAGAGCCAAGGCCCAACGAGACAAAACCATGGTCGGCTTCCGTCTTCACGCTTTTTCCGGACATGTTTCCGGGTCCTCTCGGGCTCTCTCTGGCGGGTGAGGGCTTGCGGGCCGATCGTTGGTCGCTCGACGTTCATGATATTCGTCTGCATGGGCTCGGTCGCCACCGCGCAGTCGATGATACACCGGCGGGAGGCGGTGCCGGCATGGTGATGCGCGCTGATGTCCTTGGCGCCTGCATCGATGCAAACCTGCCCCCCGGCGATGCGCGTCCGCGCCTTCTCATGAGCCCGCGCGGAAAACCCCTGACGCAAAGTCGCGCGCGTGCCCTGGCCCAGGGCGAAGGGCTCGTCCTGATCTGCGGCCGTTTCGAAGGCTATGATGAGCGGGTGATCGAAGGGCGCGGCCTCGAGGAAATATCGATCGGCGATTATGTGCTCTCAGGCGGCGAATTAGCGGCCATGGTGGTGCTCGATGCCTGCGTGCGCCTGCTTCCCGGCATCATGGGCAAGGCGGTTTCCGGCGAGGAAGAAAGCTTCGAGAATAATCGCTTGGAATATCCGCATTACACGCGTCCGCGCGAATGGGAGGGCCGGATCATTCCGGACGTGCTTCTGTCCGGCGATCACGCCCGCATCCGCGCCTGGCGCGAGGCGGAGGCGGAACGCATTACGCGAGAGCGGCGCCCGGATCTGCTCGTAAAAGAATAAACTCTTCAACTCGGCGTACGGCTTGGCGATTGGCCCATTTCCGCCGCATCGGCCGCACGACGCAGGCTGTCGGCGAGCTGCCGCGTGCCCTCGGCGCGCAGGCCAATCCGCACATAGGTTTTTTCACCCTCGGGCTCCTCGGAATTGACCGGCAATTCGAGCGTTAGCATGACCAGGGAGCCCGGCAAAGTATGGGTGGAAAAACCGATCAGCGGAAACAAAATGATTTCTTCTTCGTCCATATCCTCACCCTATGACATACCCTCCGGCGAGGGCTGATTCTCGCGCCGGAACGGATGACCGGGATAGACGCCGAGAATCTTCAATTCCTTGCAGAAAAAGGCCAGTTCCTCCAGCGCCAGCGCAAGGCCCCGCTCTTGTGGATGGCCATCGACATCAGCGAGAAATTGCGTCGCGGTAAATGTACCTTCCACCATATAGCTTTCAAGCTTGGTCATATTGACGCCATTGGTGGCGAAACCGCCGAGGGCCTTGTAAAGCGCCGCCGGCACGTTGCGGACCCGAAACACGAAACTCGTGATGGGATCGGGAGTGCCGAGCGGGGCCCATCCCGGTTCCTTTGAGAGCACGACGAAACGCGTGGTATTATGGGCCGCGTCCTCGACATTCTCGGCCAGGATATCGAGCCCGTAGATTTCAGCAGCGAGTCGTGGCGCGAGCGAGGCGCGGGTCTTGTCGCCCCATTCGGCGATTTCACGCGCCGAGCCTGCCGTATCGCCCGTGACATGCGAGGTTAGCCCCAGCCGCCGGATGATTTTGCGGCATTGGCCGAGCGCATGGACATGGCTGTAGACTGATCGCAGATCCTCGATCTTTGTCCCCTTGAGGCCCAAAAGCTGGAAATGAATCGGCAGAAAATATTCGCCGACAATATAGAGCCCCGCGGTCGGCAGCAGGTGGTGGATATCGGCGACACGTCCGGCGAGCGAATTTTCAATCGGGATCATGCCCAAAGCCGCCGTGCCATCGCTGATCGCGCCGAGCGCATCCTCGAAGGTCGCGCAGGGCAGCGCCTCGTAGTCGGGATAGACGCTCTGGCAAGCGATATGAGAATTGGCTCCGGGCTCGCCTTGATAGGCGATTTTGAGAGGCTGCATCTGTTTTTCCATTGCGGACCAGGCGTCAGGCGCTGGGATCCGTTTCAATCACGTCTTTGTTCATCGGCCGGGCGAGCCGCCCCGTTCATCAGGCTCTTCGTCATGGGAGCGTGGAACCCGCGCCCCGGAAAGGCGGCAAAAGGTAGCAAGGCTCCTGCTTTCATCCGAGTTGCCAAGATCGCCGCAAAGCAGGTAATCAACGCGCGTATTGTCCAGGCCTATGCCAGATGCGGCATGGAGCGCGCCGGCGCAAGCCCCGGAACGAGTCTTCGGTCATGAAAATGACTGTTGCCCTGCCCGAATCATTTCCTGCTCATGACGTTTCGAGTATTCGGACGGGCAGGATTCGGAAAGGAGCGGATTCGGGCGGGAATGTCGCTCCTTTCGACCTGGACCGAAATGGATAGGGCCTTGCAGAAGGGCTGAACAAAGGGACCAAGGGATGTCATCCTTCGAGTTCAATAAGTTGTCTGGCGGTTTTTTTGGCGCCCTGCTCTTCGCTATGGTGCTCGTCACCATTTCCAATTTTATTTTTGCGCATCCGCCACTGGCCAAGCCCGGCTATGATCTGCCAGCGGCCGCCGAGGGCGGCGAATCGGGTGGTGGTGCCGAGGCTGCCGTCGCGCCGCTGCCGGAGCGCTTGGCCAAGGCCGATGTCAAGAAGGGCGAAGCTGATACCAAGCCCTGCCAGGCCTGCCATACGTTCGAAAAGGGTGGCGCCGCCAAAGTGGGCCCGCCTCTTTGGGGCATTGTTGACCGTGCCAAGGGTTCCATCGCGGGCTTCTCTTATTCGGATGCTCTGAAGGCCAAGGGTGGCGAATGGACCTATGACGACCTCGATGCCTTCATCACCTCGCCGAAAAGCTTCGTGAGCGGCACCAAAATGGCCTTCGGCGGTGAGAAAGATCCGCAAAAGCGCGCGGACCTCATCGATTATCTGCATACGCTCTCGGATGAGCCGAAGCCCCTGCCGACAAAGTAAGGCGCATCCTCTCATTTTTGAAAAAGCCGGGCTCAAGGCCCGGCTTTTTTGTTTTGTTTTTGTCTTGGATTCTTCCGCATTGAGATTCAAAGTCGTTTTTTGACCCCAAGCTCCTTGTAGACCGGCTCGACTCGCCGCCTCTCTTTGTCCTATCTCTCTGCTGTCATCCCCTTTTCTTGGAGCGCGCCTTGACTGGACGATTCCCGCTCTTCTCGACTCGCCGTCAAGCATTGGGGCTCGCCCTCGGCGGCCTTGGCGGTCTCGCCATGCCGCCCGCTTTTTTCTTTGCAAAGCGCGCGAAGGCTCAGGAACAAAAGCCAACGGAAAAGCCCGTTGAAGGCGAAGCTTATGAGGCGCACGGCCTCTCGATCTTCGGCGATCTCGCCTTACCGCCTGATTTCAAGCATCTGCCTTACGTGAATCCGGATGCGCCCAAGGGCGGCATCTTCATCGAACAGGCCGGCTTCAATACGTTCAACACGCTGAATGTCTTCATCCTCAAGGGGGATGGCGCGGCTGGCATGGGGCTGATCTTCGACAGCCTGATGACGGGAAGCAATGATGAACCCGATGCGCTTTATGGCCTCGTCGCTCACAAGGTAGAAGTTTCAGCCGACCGCACCCTCTATCGATTTTTTCTCCGCAAGGAAGCGCGTTTCCACGACGGCTCGAAGATCAAGGCGTCGGACGTGGTGTTTTCCTTGAATCTGATCAAAACCAAGGGCCATCCAGTCTTGCGCCAGGGCCTGCGCGATCTCGAAAGCGCCGAAGCCGAGGCCGAGGATATCGTACGCGTCCGCATGCGCCCGGGCCATAGCCGCGAATCTCCGCTGACCGTCGCCAGTCAGCCGATTTTTTCGCAGGCCTATTACACGACCCATAATTTTGAGGAGACCACGCTTGAACCGCCCCTTGGTTCCGCGGCCTACAAGGTCGGCCCGTTCGAGCAAGGGCGCTATATCTCTTTCACGCGGGTCGAGAATTATTGGGGCAAGGACCTCCCGATCAATCGCGGGCGCAGCAATTTCGATGTGGTGCGCTACGAATATTTCAACGATCGCAAAGTGGCTTTCGAGGCGTTCAAAGCCGGCGTCTTCACCTATCGCGAGGAATATACCTCACTCATCTGGGCGACAGGCTATGATTTCGCCGCGCTCAAGGAAGGCAAGGTCAAACGCGAAACTGTTCCAGACGCCTATCCGCGCGGTACGCAAGGCTGGTTCCTGAATACGCGGAGAACCAAATTCAAGGATGCGCGCATCCGCCGGGCGCTCGGCTATGCCTTCGATTTCGAATGGACCGACGCCAATATCATGTACAATCTCTACAAGCGTACGGTTTCCTATTTCCAGAACTCGCCCATGGCCGCCGAAGGCCTGCCCTCGGCCGAGGAACGCGCTCTGCTCACGCCTTTCGAAGATCAATTGCCTCCCGAGGTTTTTGGCGAGGCTGTCGTGCCCCCCGTCTCAGACGGCTCCGGCCAGGATCGCAAGCTCCTGCGCGAGGCCAGTGAGCAATTGCGGCAGGCCGGCTGCACCCGCAAGGGCAATACACTCCTGCTCCCCGACGGCAAGCCCTTCGAAATCGAATTTCTTGGCTTTGAAACCTCGTTCCAGCCCCATACGGCGGCTTTCATCAAAAATCTCAAATTGCTCGGGATCGATGCCGATTATCGTGTCGTCGATGCGGCCCAATATAAACGCCGGGTCGATGAGTTCGACTATGATATTGTCACGGAACGATTTAGTTTCGGCCTGACGCCAGGCGAGGATATGCGGCTCATTTTCGGTTCCGAAACGGCGAATCTTTCCGGCTCCCGCAATGTGGCGGGCATTGCCTTGCCGAGCGTCGATGCCCTCATCGCAAAAGCTCTGGTCGTCGACACGCGCGAGAACCTGACCACGATCTGCCGGGCGATCGACCGCATCTTGCGCGCCCATTATTTCTGGGTGCCGATGTGGAACAATCCTAACCATCTGCTGGCCTTCTGGGATCTGTTCGGCCGTCCGGAGCGCATGCCCCATTATGATGTCGGCGTGCCCTCGACCTGGTGGTTCGATCCTCAAAAGGCCCAGCGCATCGGTTGGCGGAAACCCTAGCCCATGTTCGCCTATATCCTCCGCCGCCTCTTATTCATGATTCCGACGATCTTCGGTATTTTGCTGATTTCCTTCGTCATTGTGCAATTCGCGCCGGGCGGCCCGGTCGAGCGCGTCCTTGCGCAATTGCAGGGGACGGATGCCGGCGCCACGGCCAATATCGGCGGCGGTGGGGCGGCAATGGGCACCGCCAATAGCGCCGATTTTTCGTCGAAATATCGCGGCGCGCAGGGGCTTGATCCGAAATTCATCGCCGAACTCGAAAAGCAATTCGGTTTCGACAAGCCGGCCTATGAACGGTTCTACCTGATGCTGCGCAATTATCTGCGCTTCGATTTTGGCCGTTCCTATTTCCGCGACGAGCCGGTGATCAAGCTGATCGGCGAAAAATTGCCGGTCTCCATCTCGCTCGGCGTATGGATGACGCTGATCTCCTACGCGATCTCGATTCCGCTTGGCATCAAAAAGGCCGTGGCGGATGGTTCGCGCTTCGATATGTGGACCTCGGCCGTCATCATCATCGGCTATGCGATTCCGAGCTTTCTCTTCGCCATCCTGCTCATCGTTTTATTTTGCGGCGGCTCGTTCTGGCAGATCTTTCCGCTGCGCGGCCTGACATCTGAAAACTGGGCGGATCTCTCCTGGCCGGCTCGCATCGCTGATTATTTCTGGCACATCACTTTGCCGGTTCTTTCGCTCAGCCTGGGAGCTTTCGCCACCTCGACCTTCCTCACCAAAAATTCCTTCCTTGATGAAATTCGCAAGCAATATGTCCAGACCGCCCGCATGAAGGGCCTGACCGAGACCCAGGTGCTGTATGGTCATGTCTTTCGCAATGCAATGATGATCGTGGTCGCTGGCTTTCCCGGCGCCTTCCTCTCGGCCTTCTTTACCGGCTCCCTGCTCATCGAGACGATTTTCTCGCTCGATGGCCTCGGCCTTCTCTCCTTCGAATCGATCGTCAACCGCGATTATCCGATCGTCTTCGCCAATCTCTATATAATGGCGCTGCTCGGGCTCGTGGTGAATCTCCTCTCGGATCTCACTTATATGTGGATCGATCCGCGCATCGATTTCGAGACGCGGGAGGTCTGAAATGGATCAGAGTCTCGCGCAAGGCCAAGGTCAAGATCGAGGAACAGACATCCTGCAACGGCCGCTGGCCCCTCCCCTGCCCCCGCGCGGCCTGTTGCGGCTGGGGCCGATCGGGCGGCGGCGCCTTTCCAATTTCACGGCCAACAAACGCGGCTTTTGGTCCCTGATCCTCTTTCTCATCCTCTTCACGCTCTCGCTCTTTGCGGAAGTCATCGCCAATGACCGGCCGCTCGTGATTTCCTATAAGGGCGAGATCCTGTTGCCGCTCTTCCACAATTATCCGGAAGAAAAATTCGGCGGCTTTCTGGCCGAGACCGATTATCGCGATGCGGTCATCGCTCAGGAGATCGAGGCCAATGGGTGGATGATCTGGCCACCGATCCGCTATTCCTACCAGACCATCAACCGGCAATTGCCGACGCCCGCCCCCTCGCCGCCGACCTGGATGCTGAGCAAAGAGCAATGCGCGAGCGCCGCGGCGCGTTTCGGTGGCACGCAGAAGGATCAAGGCTGCCAATCGATCGAATGGAACTGGCTCGGCACTGATGATCAGGGCCGCGATGTGCTGGCCAGGCTCATCTATGGCTTTCGCCTGTCGATTCTGTTCGGCCTGATTCTGTCGGCGATTTCCTCCGCCGTCGGCATAGCGGCGGGCGCGATCCAGGGCTATTTCGGCGGATGGATCGATCTCGTCTCGCAAAGGATCATCGAGATCTGGTCATCTCTGCCGCATCTTTATCTGTTGATCATCGTCTCTTCGATCATCACACCAGGTTTTTTCGTCCTGCTCGGCATTCTTCTCTTGTTTTCCTGGGTCGCGCTGGTCCACCTCGTGCGCGCCGAATTTTTGCGCGCCCGCAATCTCGAATATGTTAAGGCCGCCCGCGCGCTGGGACTGACCGATGCTGCGATTATGGTCAAACATGTCCTGCCCAATGCCACGGTCGCGACGCTCACCTTCCTGCCCTTCGTTCTCAACAGCTCGATCACGACGCTAACGGCGCTCGATTTTTTAGGGTTCGGCCTGCCGCCCGGCTCGCCCTCGCTCGGTGAGCTTTTGTTGCAAGGCAAATCCAATCTGCAAGCGCCATGGCTGGGCCTGACCGGCTTTCTCGTAATGGCGATCATGCTCTCGCTGCTCGTCTTCATCGGTGAGGCCGTGCGCGACGCCTTCGATCCGCGCAAGATTTCGGATTGAAGCCTATGAACACACCAATGAGTGCCTCGACTCCGCTGCTCACCGTCGAAAACCTGTCGATCGCTTTTCGCCAAGGGAGCCTCGAAAAAGGGGCGCGCGAGACGCGTGTCGTTTCGGATGTCTCCTTTACCCTCGCGCCAGGGCGCACTTTGGCGCTCGTCGGGGAATCGGGTTCCGGCAAATCGGTGACGGCGCTCTCCCTGGTGCGGCTCCTCGGCGCGAATGCCCATATCCAGGGCCGCGCCTTGTTCAAGGACAGAGATCTCTTCGCCTGCACGGAATCGGAGCTGCGAAAGTTACGCGGCGGCGCGATCACCATGGTGTTCCAGGAGCCGATGACCTCGCTTAACCCGCTCCATAAGGTCGAGCATCAGATCGGCGAAATTCTCTCCTTGCACGGCATGCGTGGAGAGAAAGCGATCCGCGCCCATGTGATCGAACTTTTGGAGGAAGTCGGCATTCGCGACGCGGAAAGCCGATTGTCTTCCTATCCGCATCAGCTTTCCGGCGGCCAACGTCAGCGTGTCATGATCGCGATGGCGCTCGCCAACCGCCCGGATCTTCTGATCGCCGATGAGCCGACGACCGCTCTCGACGTCACCGTCCAGGCCCAAATCCTTACCCTTCTCCAAAACCTGCAGCGCAAGCATGGCATGGCCATGCTGTTCATCACCCATGATCTTGGGATCGTGCGCAAGATCGCCGATGATGTGGCGGTGATGTGCAAGGGCGAAATCGTCGAGGCGAAGCCCGCGGCCGCATTATTCGCGGCGCCGCGCCATTCCTATACACGCGCTTTGCTCGCCGCCGAGCCGAAGGGCACGGCGCCGCCCGACGATTCATCCAAACCGGTTCTCGTTAAGACCGACAATCTCCGCGTCTGGTTTCCCATCAAGCGCGGCCTGCTGCGGCGGACGATCGGCCATGTCAAGGCAGTCGATGGCGTCAGCCTGACATTGCGCGAGGGCCAGACCGTCGGTGTCGTCGGGGAATCAGGCTCGGGCAAGACGACGCTCGGCCTTGCGCTTTTGCGGCTCATTTCCTCGCAAGGCCCGATCGTCTTTCTCGGCCAGCGGATCGATGGTTTGCGCAATATTGCCATGCGGCCCTTACGGGCCGAGATGCAGATCGTGTTTCAGGACCCTTATGGTTCCTTGTCACCACGTCTTTCGGTCGGTGACATTGTCGCCGAGGGATTGGGCCTCAAGAACCACCGTCTTTCAATCACAGAACGACGCGAGACGGTCGCCCGGGCTCTGGCCGATACGGGCCTTGATCCGGCAACCATGGATCGTTACCCGCATGAATTTTCCGGCGGCCAACGCCAGCGCATCGCCATCGCGCGGGCCATGGTCCTCGCGCCGAAATTCGTGATGCTGGATGAGCCGACCTCGGCGCTCGACATGTCGGTTCAGGCACAAATCGTCGATCTTCTGCGCGACCTCCAGGCCAAACGCGGCCTCGCCTATCTGTTTATCAGTCATGATCTGAAAGTGGTGCGTGCCCTCGCCAACGACATCATCGTGATGCGCCAGGGCAGGGTCGTCGAACAAGGCCCGGCACATACAGTGCTGACGCAGCCGAAAGATGCCTATACGCAAGCGCTGTTTGCCGCTGCTTTCGATATCGAGGCGTCACACAACAACAACACCTTATAAGGCAATCCATTCCACTAAGCTGGCTTGAGGCAGGTGGCGTTTCCTCGCTGGAAAATGCTTGCTTAGCCATCCATGAAAGACACGTCGATCATGTCCAGATGGTCCCTTTCGATCCTGTTCTTCGCCGGGCTCGCTGGCGCTGCGGGCCTCATCACCGCCGCGTCCGCCGCCCATGTCACCCAGGACCCGTTCCTGAACACCGCCGCGTCGATCCTGCAGGTGCAGGCTGCCGCAACCATCGCTATTCTCGCGTTCGCAGGGCCTGAACGTGGCCATTGGTTTCTCAAGGCCGCCGCCTCGCTGCTCCTTGGCGGCTGTTACCTTTTTGCCGGCGATCTCCTCTTCCACGCCTGGCGCGGCGAGCGGCTCTTCCCCATGGCCGCACCGCTCGGCGGCAGTCTGATGATCATCGGCTGGATTGGCGTGGCCTTGGCGGCATTAGTGCGGCTGATACGGCCGCAAACAAAATAAAATGATGCCATGGCCCCTGCTCCGGGGACCACTTTCCAGCCCATTCAGGGCAGGCGGATGCATCTGCTGTTCATCACTCTTTCGTCAGCGTAGTTTTCTGTCATGTCCCACGCTGGACAAGAGACGATCAGACAGGCACAGTTAAATTTACTCGATCCGGCAGGTTCAAGCTCATGGCATCCGCCCTCGCTGTTCAGAACATCCAAAAGCCGCGTCTTTTAATCGTCGAGGATGAGCCTTTCATCCTTCTGACCCTTGAGGATATGCTGTCCGATCTCGGCTGCACCGTCGCCGGCTCGGTGACGCGGGTCAGCGAAGCCCTGGATTTTATCGAACGCGAGTCGATCGACGGGGCCCTGCTCGACGTCAATCTGGGGCATCAAAAGATCGACCCGGTGGCTGATCGTCTCGCTGCCCTCGGCCAGCCTTTCATTTTTACAACCGGTTATGGACCGTCTGGTGTCCCGCCGACCCATAATCAGCGTCCCGTGCTGCAAAAGCCCTTCCGCATGGACGATCTCGCGAAAATCCTGCGCGCCGAGTTCAAACTCGACCTCATCACCCTTGATTCTTGATGGATTTTTCCGGGATCGATGAGAGCTGAAAGTGCCTTGATGGCGACAAAGTCGTCAGCCACTTTCGGACTCGCTAACGGTAGTGCTGTCGGTAAGTCCTTCCAGGATGCCCGCATTCAGGAAATCTGGTTCGACGAACTCGCCATCATTATTCCCGCTTGTTCCTTGCCAGCTTGTCCCCGGCCTGAGGGACGAGGCCTCGGTTTTGTGCTACACTTTTCAACTGTGATTTGGCATTTTAATGCCAAGATCCCGGATAGTGACCCTTGGTTTCTTTTTGAATGTTCGCTTTTTCAGACCGTTAGCGAACATTCAAGAATGGCTCAGCGGTCATTCTTGATGACCGATGCTACAAGGTCGCCACGACGACCAAAGACACATCCGCCCCAATTGTTCTCATGGATGAGAAGGATAAGCCATCCGGCCGGGCCTTTTGATCCGCAAACCGCCGAAGCCACGCATGTTCGACACATTATTCCCGCGCGATCAATCCCGATAGACCAAGCTCGAGGCCACACGGATCCGGCCCCAAAGCATCTTCCCCACTCCCCGCCTGACCGGTGCAAACAGTTTCAGGCGTCCTTCCGAGAGTTTCGGATCGAGGATTTATCCTCCCCTCTCCTTCTTCTCGCTGATCGAATAAGGGACCGCCAAACAGCATGAGCATGGGTCGATCCGCAATGCAGAGCCTCGCTTCCCTGACCCGCTTGGAATGGCGCCACCATAAATGGGCATCGCGCTCGGCCATTGGCTTGGGGATTCTCATGGCGCTCGGCATAATTGTGTCGCTCGTTGCTCCCTGGCTGTTCTCCGCCTCAGCTCTGCGTGGCGAAATCGAGGCACAGATCCGAGCCACCACCGGTCTCGCAGTCCAATCGCATGGACGAGCGGTGCTCGTCGTCCTGCCGGAGCCGCATGTCAATATCGAAGCGGTCAGTTTCGCCGATCCGTCCGGGGCCCTGCGTATCGAAACCCCCATGCTGAAGGGTTATTTCCAGGTTCTGCCGCTGCTCCTGGGACGCCTCGAAATCGCTTCCGCCAGCCTTTTCGATGCCCATATGGTCATTGATCTCGATGGCCGGCCCATGCCTTCGGACAGCGCCATCGGCCGCGCCGCCGATGCACGGCCCGCCACGGCGCAAGCGGCGCGCACTGATGCGATCAATCTCGGCGTCCTCAATCTCATCAATGGACAGGCCTTGCTGAAAAGCCGGACGAGTCCGGAAGAGCATCTCATCAAGGCTATCAATGTCACGCTTGATTGGCGGCAATTGGGAGCCGCCGCACAATTGATCGGTTCAGTCGAATATCACGATCAATCGATCGATCTCTCCGCCTGGATCGCCAAACCCGTCGAACTACTGCGTGGCGGCCCTTCCGACATTACCTTGCGGCTGGAAGCCCCTTCCCTCTCTTTGTCAACACGAGGCCGGCTCGGCAGCGAACCGCAATTCCACTTCAATGGGCAGATGGAGGCCACAACCCCGGCTTTGCGTGACCTCCTTGCTCTGGGTGATCGTTCCTTGCCGCTCCCAGGCCCCTTCAACGATATTGTCGTCAGTGCCAACACCGTAATCGAGAATGACAATGCCGCGTTCAGCAATCTCCATCTCGAGATCGACGGCAATCGCTTCGAAGGTGCTTTGGCCATGCAAGGCCTCAGCGGCAAGCCCATTCTCTCGGGGACGCTGGCGACAAACCTTTTGTCCTTGACGCCCTGGCTCGAACGCTTGCCCGGCATTCGCGGCTCGGATGGCCAATGGAGCTCGGATCCGTTCAATTTCACGCCCGAAGATTGGTCGGATCTCGATCTCCGCATTTCCGCCTCGCGCCTGCGCTTCGCCCCATTCGAATTGCAGGATGCCGCCGTTTCCATCATGACCCGCGACGGACGCCTTGAATTGGCGGTTCCCGCCGCCAAGGCCTATCAAGGCGCTTTCAAAGGCCGGGCCTCGCTGAAACTCGATCCCGACCGGCTCGATTTCCGGGCTAATGCCACGCTCTCCGGTCTCGACCTCGCCGCATTCTCGCTCGATGCCTATGGGCAGCGCCGCCTCGGTGGCCTGGTGACCGGCACCGCCAATCTCGAAGGCGGCGGTACCGACATGGCCGCGCTGATGCGCACCATCGAGGGGCATGTCCAGGTCAATATTCTGCAAGGAGAAATCGAGGGCCTCGCGCTCGATCAAGCCTTGAAGAATTTGGAAAACCGTCCGCTCGCTTTGGTCGCCGCTATTCGTGGTGGCCGCACCCTCTATGACGAAGGCACGTTGGGTCTCAACATCACCAAGGGGGTCGCCGTGATTGAGGATGGGCTCCTGCAGAGCCCGAGCCTGCGTCTCGGATTCGGTGGTGAGACGGATATTGGCGAAAGATCCATCAATCTCCATGCCGTGGCCACGCCCGTTATGGGCTTGTCCACGGCACCCTTGCCGGCCAATGCCGCCAAATCCGGCGGAGACCGCCCGCAATTCCGTTTCGATCTGGTCGGCTCCTGGGATGATCCCTCCTTGGTCCCGGACGTGCGGAGCCTGATCCGCCATTCGAACGCGGCCGCGCCCCTCTTTGATGAGAAATCGAAGGCCACTCCACACGGGCCGTCATCACAAGCGGAAACGCAGCCGTGACATGAAATGGTTGTTCCATCCACATGATGATGGTTGCGATCAATGACAATTGGACTCTTCTTGGATTTTCGCTAACCTTTTGAAGGCACAGCTCTTCAAGAAAGACATACAATCGATCCGACTGATCAGCAGGCAGTCTATTTCATAATATTTTACTTCGTTTTCATCAGATACACGGATTCTTCCCTGTAAAAGACTTGTGTCGATTCCGTCGTTCCCATTGCCCAAGGAATGAGCCCATGCCGGCCACCGACCTCGTTACCGGGATTACACGCTTACCCGCCATTGTCATGGCGCGCTTGCTCCGCCAAGATCCTTCCCACGGCCAAGACCCGTTCAGCGATCATCGACGCGATCACGCTAGGGGGATGGAGTCCAGACCCGGCTTCCCGCTATCAGGTGCGGTTCCAAGCACGATCTCCGGTGTCGCTCTCGCCGCGAGCCTGATGCTTGGTCTTTCGCCCGCCCATGCCGCAACCTGTCGCGATCCACGGGGCTTTGAGGCTTTTCTGGACGATATGAAGCACGAGGCCTCGGCCCAGGGCATTTCCTCCTCCACGATAGCCAGCGCGCTCGATAATGTTTCTTATGATCCGAGCATCGTGTCCAAGGATCACGGGCAGCATGTGTTCCGGCAAAGTTTCGAGCAGTTTTCCGGCCGCATGGTGAGCAGCTACCGCTTGCACAAGGGCGCCGCTTTGATCAAACAATATGCCGGCGTATTCAACCGAATTGAGCAGCAGTTCGGCGTGCCCGCGCCAATCATTGTCGCGATCTGGGGACTTGAGACCGATTTCGGCGCGGTGAACGGCAATACGCCAACCTTCCGCGCCTTGGCGACCCTTGCCTTCGACTGCCGGCGCTCACCGATGTTCCAAAGCGAATTGATCGACGCCTTGCGTGTCGTTCAACGCGGCGATCTTCCCCCTTCCGCCATGCGCGGAGCCTGGGCGGGCGAGATCGGACAAACGCAATTCATGCCTTCATCCTATTATAAATTCGCGGTGGATTTCTCCGGCAACGGCCGCCGCGACCTGATCCATGATGTCCCGGATGTATTGGCCTCGACCGCCAATTTCCTGTCCAGCTACGGTTGGAAACGCGGCGCTGGCTGGGCGCCTGGCCAACCCAATTTTCCAGTTATCAAGGAATGGAACAAGGCCGATGTCTATTCTCGGACCATCGCCTATTTCGCGACACGCCTCAATGGCGGCGATTGAGTACTCCTAGTATCGAGAACCACAGATTCTCGATACGTCATTTTTTAAACCGTATCCACTCTCATTGAACCGCGACGAGTCGCGCTTCAATGAGGGTGGATACTACCGCCATCAATTCCATTCACCCCAAAGTCTTGAGGCCAGACAGCACGGCCTCCGAAGTGATCGGCAAATGCCGTAACCGGACGCCCACGGCGGCGAAAATGGCATTGCCGATGGCGGGCGCGATCACGGTCGTCGCCGGCTCGCCAAGGCCAACCGGCATTTCCGTACTCTCGACGAAGCTGATGTCGAGTTCCGGCGTCTCATCGATCCGCAAAGGCGTGTAAGTGTCGAGATTGGTGTCGCGGACCTGGCCCTTTTCAAAAAGCGTCCCCTCGTGCAAGGCCATGCTAAGGCCCCAGAGCGTCGCGCCCTCCGTCTGGGCGCGTGCGCCATCCGGATCGACGATCGTGCCCGCATCGGTCACGATCGTCAGCTTTTCCACCCGCACCTGGCCGGTCTTGCGATCGACATGGACACGCGCCGCGCAGGCCATCCAGGTCGGCATTTCACGTTCCTGGCCGAAACTCGTCGCAAGGCCCAAAGCGGTATCGGCCGGCAGCGCCTGCCCCCAGCCGGCGCGCTGCGCCGCGCGGCGGATCACCTCCGCCTGTCGCGAGGCGCCCCCCACGGACACAGGAGCCGAGCCCGCATTGTCGTTCTGTCCCTTGCCATTGAGCAAATTCAGCCGGAACGCCAACGGGTCCATCTTCACATGGAGAGCGGCCTCGTCCATGAAACTTTCGAGCGCCCAATTGATCCAGCCCGGACCGACCGAGCGCAGCCAGCCAGGCCGGAAGGTCGCATTGGCGAGATCATTGGAGAGAGCACGCACGAGTTGCGGGCCGACATCATACCAATGATCCGCCCCCGCTATGGCGAAAGGATCGAAGGGTTTGCCCTCCTGTCCCTTGGGCATGAAAGCGGGCGCCATGACCTCGGTCGGCCAGCCGGCCGCCGCATGATGCTCCATGCCGGTCACTTTGTTCGCCGCGTCGAATGCCATACGCACAGTCTGGACAGAAGGCGAGCGCACTGAGTCGAACAAAGCATCGTCTTGGCGAGTCAGCACCACTTTGACCGGGCGACCCAGCGCCTTGGCCGCCAAGGCCGCCGGCACGGCATAATCACCATTAAGTCTGCGGCCGAAACCACCGCCGAGCATATAGGAACGCAGAACAATGCTCTCCTGCGGCCGTTGCAGGGCCTTGGCCAGCACTGGCAGGATCAGGCTCTGCCATTGATTGCCCGTATGGATTTCGAAAATGCCGTCCTTTTCGAAAGCCAAAGCGTTCAACGGTTCAAGCTGGAAATGCAGGACGGTTGCGGTCGTGTAGGTCTGTTCCAGGGTCGAAGCCGCCGCCTCGAAAGCGGGCTTGGCGACGTCCACGCCCTTGGCGCCGCCAAGTTCAAGGAGAACGCCATTATCTCGCCTGGCGATCTGTTCGACTGCGTGATCTTGAATCTCCTTTTCGGAGATATGGGCCGTGGGACCGGCGCTCCACGTAACCTTGACGAGATCAGCGGCGCGCATCGCGGCAAAAGTCGATTCCGCGATCACCAGGACCCAGCCGGGCACGGTCTCTGAGGGGTCGTCGATGACGAGGCTCTGCAAATAGCCCTTGACCTTGCGCGCGGCACTGTCATCGACCGAAACGACCTTGGAGCCATAGCGGGTCGGCGGAATTTTGGGCCGGGCGTGCACCATGCCTGGCACTTTCGCATCGATGCCATAGACGGCCTCGCCATTGGTCTTGGCCGGAATATCGAGCGCCGTGACCGGTTTGCCGATCAGCCGGCGTTCGGACACGGGCTTGAGCGTCAGTTTGTCGAGATCCTCAGGCGAGAATTGGCGGAAGTGAGGACCCTGCGCAATAATATCGCCATAGGCGATCGATTGGGTGCCGGCATAGACCTTGCCGTCCCGCGCAACGCAGGCGCTCGGCGCGACCTTCAAAAGCGCGGCGCCCGCCTCGATCAGCGCGAGACGCCCGGCGGCACCGGCGCGGCTGAAGATCGGCCAAGTTTGGGAGACCGACCAGCTCCCGCCGGTAACCATCAAGCCCCATTTCGGATCCGTATCGACATGGGTGATCCGGACAGTCTTCCAATCGGCTTCGAGTTCATCGGCGAGGATGCGGGCGAGCGCGGTCCCCACATGCTGGCCCATTTCCGCGCGGATGATATTGACCGTAACCGTGCCGGTACTGTCGATGGAATACCAGAGCGAAGGCTCGAACAGGGTGCCGACAGCGTTGGGTGGCACCCCATCAGCGGTGGCGGGGTCTATGGCCGCGCCGGCTCCGCGCGTAAAGCCGAAAGCAAGGCTCGCGCCCGCCATAGTAACGAGGAAGCTGCGCCGCGACTGGATCATCGCGGCATTTTGCATAGAGCCCAGTCTAGCCATTGGTGACTTCTCCCCGCAGCGCGGCGGCCGCCTGCTTGATGGCCGCGCGAATGCGCACATAGGTCATGCAACGACAGAGATTGCCGGTCATCACGGCATCGATATCCTCGTCCGTGGGCGAGGGAAAATCCTTGATCAAGGCAACGGCCTGCATGATCTGGCCAGATTGACAATAGCCGCATTGCGGCACTTGCAGGTCGGTCCAGGCCTTTTGCACCACATGCGCATCGGTCGCGGCGATCCCCTCGATGGTGGTGATCGCCGCACCCTCGACCGCACTGATGGGCGTGATGCAGGAGCGCGTCGGGCGCCCCCCAACATGCACGGTGCAGACGCCGCACATGCCAATGCCACAGCCGAATTTGGTGCCGGTCAGGCCGATCGTTTCGCGGATAACCCAGAGGAGCGGCGTGTCCTCCTCGACATCCACCGTGACGGCACGGTCATTGATCGTGAAACTGGTCATGAGCGTTTTCCATTGGATGTCGCATCGAAAGCGAGACAAGGAGCTTCCATCACGCGTTCATTCCTGTGTCTTGCCTTGCGCGCGGATCGACGCGACCTTCTGTTCCAACTCCGGCCAGGGTGCGTGGCTGGTTCTGGTCGCGCGGAGATAAGCGGCGATATGCGCAACATCGGCATCGCTGAACCCGGACGCAAAGGCCGGCATCACGAGGTCGGAGGCGCCTTCCTTCACGTCAACGCCAAAGAGGATGATGCGGATCAGATTGGTCGGATCATCGAGATTGACAGCGCTATTCAAGGCGAGATCGGGACGCAGCGGATTGATCTCGCCCCCATTGTAATGGCAGGAGGCGCAAGCGGCCGTGTAGAGCTTGGCGGCGGAATCGTCGCTCAGGCCGACGCCCTGCTTGCTGGCCGCAAGCGCCCGGCTGACAGCGGCCGTTTCCTCCGAGGCGCGTGCGGCAGCCTGATCGATATCCGCGAAATAAGTGGCGATAGCGCGGACATCGGCATCGGAGACAAGTTTCAACCCATCATGGACGACAGGCGACATGGGCCCCGAGGCGGTGCCATGATAGCGGCTGAGGCCAGTGCGCAGATAGGTATAAAGCTCGTCGCGGCTCCAGGGCACGGGAGAAGGATTGCTCTTGTCGAGCGGCGGCGCCACCCAATTGTCGATGAAGGCGCCGGCATAAGTGGCGGAAGGCTTTTCGGCGCCGAGCAGATTGCGTGGCGTGTGACAGGCGCCGCAATGGCTGATGCCTTCGGCGAGATAGGCGCCTCTATTCCATTCTTCGCTCTTGTCGGGCCGGGGTTCGAATCGGCCAGGGCGGAAGAACAGCAATTTCCAGCCAGCCTGGAACAGCCGGATATTCATGGGGAAGGGAATGGTGTTTTCCGGCGCGGTCGCCTCGACCGGTTCGCGGGTCATGAAATAGGCATAGAGCGCCTTGACGTCTTGCTCGCTCAGCTTGGTCAGATGATCGAAGGGAAAAGCGGGCAGAATATGCGAGCCGTCGCGCGCAACGCCTTCCCAGACAGCGCGGCGGAAGGCTTCCTCGGACCAATCGCCAATGCCGGTCTTGGGATCAGGCGTGATATTGGTGGCATAGATGGTGCCGAAATCGGTGAACATCGGTCGCCCGCCGGAAAAGGGCTTACCCCCCTTCGGCGTATGACAAGCGGAGCAATAACCAGCACCTGCCAAAACTTCACCGCGCGCCACGAGAGCCGGATCGAAGGAAGAGGGGGCGGGCGGCGTGATCGGAGCGATGGCTGGCCGCCAGGCGAAAGCGATAAATCCGCCAAAGCCGAGAACAGCGGCGGCGATGGCCCCGATGAGAAGACGCTTGAACAAGAAGCTACCCCTTAACCGCGAGATCTGTCGAGACTGGGAGCGACTAATCTCTTGACACGCATGCGCATTGGAAAAGCGGTCGCCTTCCCAAAACCCTTTTAGTGCGTTTCCCCGGTAGTTTGGGCACCTTTTTCCGAAAATTGCTCAAGCCAAAGGCCCGTATCAATATAATTCAGAACATAGGATCACTGTTTAGAAGCAGAACTGATCTTTTCATCTTATAGCGGCAACGGATAAACGTGGAAACGTCTCTCGTCCCGCCTGCATCCAACATCATGTCCATTAAGTGATGTATGATATTCTCCAGGGGAGAGAAACTGGTCTTTCTGGAGCGGGGCTTAGCCCAATCATCCCGACCTCGGGTGAGGTCCACATGGGCATGGGACGGAAGCGAATTTGATGCCATGGGGTGCCCATGATCTCGCTCGCGCTGGATGAGCGAGCAAAACACGAGAGCATCGCTCTTTAAATCAGAATCGGATGCGAATTCATCCCAAAAGTCATGTCTGTTCTTTGATTTGATGCTCTCTCCGCGACGCGCCCCGACGAGGCACCCAGCAAGAGCCGTGGCGTGATTTTGACACATCACGCCACGGCCTTTATTCTAATAAATAAGTAAGATTAATATCTTGTGTGCAGACTAAGATTGTGTTCAGCAATTTTTCGGGATTTTTGCAGGCTCGCTCACCTGATCGCGGCGGAGAGCGCCTTAAGACCCTCTCGCCAAAGCGAGAGGGTCTTCGTCCTCATTGGCGACATTATGCCGCTTGAAATTCCCTTACGGCCAAGAGGCAAGGAACTGATAGGGCCGCACATACCATTTGCTGAGCTTGACCGTGCCACCGACCGGGGCTCCGGGGACGCTGGCGAGATAAACTTGCAGACTGGTCAACTCGATCGAGGATTGGAAGGCCGGCACCGTGAAGATCGGCGACAATATGTCATAGGTGCCGTCAGGGAAGGCGTCATTGGCGTCATAAAGGCTGGAACAGGCCCACGAGGTCTGAATCACCGTCACCCCATCGACTTTCCACCTGAAGTAGAACGCAGCCGGGAACAGGTTGACGCCGTTGATAATCTGGAGCCGGACACCAGCCCGGTAGCGATTACCAGCCACGATGCTCGCCCCTGCCCCATCATAGTTTGAGGCGCGTGCGGAGGAGATCAGCGTCCCGCCTGTCCCGACGACGACCCAGATTTTGCCCGCGTCGGCACTGCCATTTCCGAGTGTTCCCGGCGAAGTCCTGGTCGGATAGGTAATGACCATCCGCTTCAGTTTCGTCGCGTTGTCATCCGCCTCCATCGAGAAAGCCGGAAGCGCCTGGGTGTCCGTCGTTCCCCAACTTGCGTCGGCGGACGCGTTGAAGCCGGAGCATATGACGCTCCCTGTCGCGAAATTGGTCAAACCACCCGATGTACCGGCGAGAAGCTGTCGCGCCGAATTGGTTGCACCTTCGTGCTGCAGCAGATTGGTCGGATCGGCCGCCGCATCAAGGGTCAGCGGGAGAAGCACTGGGGCCGGCAACATGTTGAGCGACGACAGTTTCGAGAACATATCGTTCGCGACGCGGATCGCGCCCTTGGAATTCGGATGCACGCCGTCATAGGTATAGGGTGGGTTCGCCTGACCAGGATTTGCCGGGTCCTGCATGAGTGCGTCAAGGTTATACGCTTTTAACTTTGGAAACGAGGCGCTTTTCTGTTCACGCCACTGATTGAATTGGAGCCGCTCGGACCGGACGAAGGTCAGATCGGTGCCGGTCGGAAAGCTGGTCCGCGGCCAGATGGACTCGTTCAGGATGCGAGGGACGGGACTGAGGCCGAGCAGATAATTATCGACCGCCGTGGCATCGGATTGCATCTGTGTCAATGTGTTGCCAAGGTCGTTCGAGCCGCCTTCAGCGAAGAAGATATCCGGCGACCAGCCACCCGATCCGAGCGTGCCCCACCGCGTATTGGCCGGCGTGACACCCGTTGCGCTGTAGTTGGAGAGGACCTGAGCAAGCGTATTGCCACCGATGGCCCAGACGCGCGAGTTCTCATAGTTCCAGCCCATGAGAGACATGAGCGGGGTCATATAGCCGCGCATGTAATAGGCATCGGCATAAACACCGGAAACATTGGAAATCGTGACCGCCTTAAATGAGAACCCATTGGCACTGAGGCTCGTGCCGCCATTCGCGACAAGGACGGTCCGCGCGAGGCTGAATGCCGGGTCCTGAGACGTATTATTCGAGACAGTCATCTCTGTGGTCGAGAGATGGGGTGTATTCGTGGCCCCCGCGAGCATCTCGGTCAGGCTGATTGTCATGACGCCATTGGCAGAGAATGTCCCGGTCACATTGTCGCCGCTGACCGTCAGAGCCGTCCCATCCGTCGAGAGGGCGGCAATCGTCGAGCCAGCTGTTTGACCTGTGATTGTGCCGCTGAATGTGCCACCCGCTTGCACCGTGAGCGGGGAGAGTGAAAGCGGGACAAGCGTCGCAAAGGACGGGACAGTGATGGACGAGCTTGTGGACTCACCTGTGTAATAAATTTCCGACCCGCTGGCCGGTGTTACCGAGAATGTAAAGGACCATGTGCCATCCGCCGCAACGGTCGCCGTGCCTGCCTCGGTACTGCCATTGTAAACTGTGACAGTGGAGGCGGGCACCATGCCAACGCCCGTATATGTAATGTAATCAGTTGTCGAAGGAGCAGGAAGATAATCAGTCATATTAAGCCTTTCAAAAAAATAAAAGCGGGGAATGTTCCCCGCTTTTCGTTACGCCATGGCTTGAAGACATGATCCTCAAGCGTCACGCTGCCCCTCCCACCGATCAGTTCACTCATGAGGAGAAGCGATGATTGCGATGATGTCACCGCCGCGAGAGCCAGGCGGCGGCGGCACTGATCAACGGCTGTGCTGGTGTCAACACAACGAACGATTGCAGGATGATCCAGGCATAACCATCCCAGGGCGGCGGCAATTTCGCGATGTTCCACCCAAAGTGGCCGATGGAATCGCCGACGATCGCACCGAAATAGATCAATACAATCGTGCCCGCGCCGATCGTGATCCGGCGCATGCCGGGCGAGGCCTGTTGTGCAAGCTTGATCTTGTTTGTTTCGATCTGCGCATTCAGAAAAGCTTTGCCAAGCTCGGTATCTGCCTGGACAGCATTCTGAAACCCCTCGACTTGGCTTTTGAGCGCCTGGATCTTGATATCGGAAATCGCCTGCGTGATCGGGCCGATAAGCCCTTTCAGAAATCCGATAATGAGGGAAGCAAGCATTAGCTCATCCCCTCTTTTTCGCCTGGCAGACCTTTGGCGATCACGAGCATGCCGAGGACTCGCGTGCCGATCATTGCGATGTAAAAGAGATTATTGATGCTGGCGGCTGTATGCGGTGAGAACCAGACGGAGAGATCCATCTGTTCGATAAAGGGATGGATTTGCGGAACGAAGTCCACAATTCCGCCGATGAAATCGGGCAAGGACCCGACCAAAACCGCGACATAGCCAATAATGATCGTCTTGATGCCGATCAGGCGTAGGCGAATCTTGGTGATAATCGTCAGGCCCGGCTTTTCGAGCGCATCAAGGACGCCGATCGACGCCTGATAGGCCTTGATCTTGGGTCCCATATAGACGACGCCCGCGATGCCGAGCGCCATCAGCAACAGAAAATTAAACACCCACACTCTCCTTTTTGTCGGTCGGAATGACTGTCGCCGCCGGCATCGAAAGCGTGATGGCCGCGCCTTCGAGCGCTTGCGCACGGCTAGCCTGGATCTTGTGGCGGATGATCAGGATGGCGATCGCGGCGCCCGTCAGTGCGATCAGCAGCAAGGTCAACCAGAGATGGCCGCCGCCAGCGATCTGATGCGTCGCTTCGACGCCTCCGGCACCGGCGGGCACAGTTTTAGCCAGGGCCTTGGCTGTCGCTGCTTTCGATCGCGCGCTGCGTGCCTCGACGCTCAGGACCGTCTTTGCAACGGTGCCAGCCGCCATGGTCATGGCCGTCGCCTCGATCCCCGCGATGCGATTGCGCCAACCCTTCCCAAAAATGGGAAAGGTTTTCAGACCCTCAACAAAGGAGAGCCTCCGCGCACAAATGCCCTTGATCGTCTGGACACGATCAGAGCTCGCGGCCGCCGCTTTCCAGTTCAAGGCCCGCTGGATGCCGGAATTGACGCCGGCATCAAAGGTCACAAGATTGACGCCTGGCGCCATCGCGTCGCAGAGCATCTTGTTCCAATAATCTTCGCGATAGATCGCATCGCGCTCCGCCGCGGTCATTTTGAAAACCGATTGATGGGGCAGATTGTGACGATCACGCGAGGCGTTATAGGTGGCTTGTGTGATGCCATCCTGTGTCGCCCCACCAGGATCACGCGGATCGTTGCTTTTGCCGCCTTCCCATCGCAACGTGACCGGCAGACACAGTTTAAATTGACCCATTGTCATCTCCATGAAAAAGGGCGCCCGAAGGCGCCCTGTGATTGCGATAGAGTGGAGAGGATCAGGCAGAGCCGGGCGGCAGATCCGTCGCCGGAGCCGCCCAAGCGAGTGTCGGAGCAGCAGAATCATGTGCGGTCACGACCACCGTCAGATTGGCGCTATTGGCATTGATCGCGTCACAAACCAGCTGAAGATCCGCCCCCATGCCAGCGCTCGAGGCACGTTTCCTGACGAGCGTCTGGACATTGGCGATGGCACTCGCCTGGCTGCCGGGCGCTGTCTGAATCTCCGTGAGATTTGCCATGATTTTCCCGTGTCTTGAGAAGCCCTCGCCGGCCTTTCAGCAAGCAAGGGATGAGCACACAAAGCGTGCGCATTTCAGAAAACCTTATGAGTTCGGCGGCGTGATCTTGAGCGCCAGGACGGAATAGTCGACCTGGCCGCATGACACCGTCCCGGAGGACAGGCAATTATTCATCGTGTCAGCGATGATTTCCGGATGCGTGATGATCGAGGAGGCGAGATCCAGCGATGCCCTTCGATTGCCCGTTCCCTTTTGTGAAAGGTCCGCGCGGAATCCCTGCCCATCTCCAGCATCATAGATCATTTGATGCTGATGTTTCCACCACCATCGGTAGTACTTGTTCGCCAGCACTCTCTGATTCGGATCATAGTGCTCTCGCGTTTGTGTAAGACGGTCACCGCTCGCTAGTGAGACGATTGGCCAGAACCACCCGAATCCAGGCTATGCCGAGCATTGTCTTCAGAGGAGCGTTTGCAGACCATTCGTCGGCACCGGCAAGTGCCCGTTTCGGCATCGAGCCCTGAGTGGTCCAAGCGGATAAAGGGAGGGAATTGTCGAACGAGACGAGATCCACATCCGGCGAGGCGAAAGCCAATCGAGGCGGGGCCATTGGCCAGGATGGAGTTCGGGAATCAGTTCGGGACTTTCTGCACCGAATCCCGCATTTTCCGGTTATTTAGGGCCGTCTTATTCCGATTTGATGAAGATCGGAAAAGGCAAAATCACTTTCACAATCAAAGTGATAAATGGTCGGAGTGGCGGGATTCGAACCCACGACCCCTAGTCCCCCAGACTAGTGCGCTAACCGGGCTGCGCTACACTCCGACTGCCCGCCTTATAATGAAAGGCTTGTTCCGACGCAATGCATCCCATCAGTTAGAAACGATCGCGATGGCGAGAATTTCTTCGCAAGCACGAATTTCTTCGAGAAGGGCTTGCAAGGCCAGAATATCATCCGGCGCCAAAGCAGTGCCAGGGACACCGATTCGAGAACTGGCTTGAGGGGAAACGTGAGGATCGCTGTTATTCAGCGAGGCTGGAACGAGGAAGGGATACTCCTCACCTTCCCTTTCAGGGAGCGCCTCATCCAGCAGCGTCTCGCTTGATGCCGGCGCCGCGCGCATAACATCGTCTCGAACCGCTTCATCAAAAATGGTTTTCGTTCCCGGTGACGCACAATCTTGCGCGGGCTGTCCAAGGTCCCCGGCCGCTTGCCCATTGGATCCGAGACGTCCCGCAGCGGCGATACAGCCACGCGGTCCTTGTTCGTGCAGCAGACGCTGCACCCCCTTGATCGTATAGCCTTGATCGTAAAGGAAGATTCGAATGGTCTGCAAAAGCTCGATATCGACAGGCCGGTAATAGCGACGGCCACCACCACGCTTCAGAGGCTTAATTTGCGGGAAGCGTGTCTCCCAAAAACGCAGGACATGCGGCGGCAAGTCAAGCTCATCCGCAGCCTCACTGATCGTTCGAAAGGCGTCGCCCTTTTTCTCCATTCCGGGGTCCGAATCATGTCCTTGGTTGGGATTATCGGAACTACGCAAGGCAAGACTGTGACACGTCGTCGAAACCGGCGCCAAGGCCTGAGACTAAGAGGCAGAAGGTCGGCCAGAACACTCTCAAATCTTCGCTCTCGCGTTCAAAAAGCGAAGATTTGAGAAAGAAATCAAGCCTCCCTCTCACGACCTTGGTTTCAATCATCCTCTTCGACAACGGTGTGCCCGTTGACCTTGGCCTTGAGCACGTTCGAAGGTTTGAAAACGAGAACCCGCCGCTGGGTGATCGGCACTTCGATCCCTGTTTTCGGATTACGGCCGATTCGTTCCGCCTTGGAACGAATGATGAAAGAACCGAAGGAGGAAAGCTTGACTGTTTCCCCCTTGACCAAAGTATCCGAAAGTTCGCTCAGAACCATTTGCACCAAAGCAGCCGATTCCTTGCGCGAGAGGCCGACGCTACGATAGACAGCCTCGGCGAGATTGACACGTGTCAGGGTCTGGCTCT
Organism: Beijerinckia indica subsp. indica ATCC 9039; assembly: GCF_000019845.1. Taxonomy (NCBI): domain Bacteria; kingdom Pseudomonadati; phylum Pseudomonadota; class Alphaproteobacteria; order Hyphomicrobiales; family Beijerinckiaceae; genus Beijerinckia; species Beijerinckia indica. Next base: position 3,832,098 of record NC_010581.1, read on the forward strand.
CGCCATCCGTCGTATCGTCGGAGACGGCGACCGGTCTTTCCGCTTGGGAGCTTGCTGATTTTACCATTCCTGAAATCTCGACATTTATAAAATAGGCTTCCGAAAATAATACGAAGAAAATAGGCTCAATATCTCCCAAGATCGGGCAGGCAACACTTGCCTTCAACATGGTTCTGGCCGAGGCAAGCCTTGATGGAAGGCGCGAATTTACACGCGCAAGCTTGATCGCAACACTGTCCGCTTAACGCATCCATTTGATCTAACATATCTATATAGTTTTATAGCAGTCAAGACAAGTAGATTACCAACGAATTAAAGCGGAAGCCCAAGTGAAACCGCCGCCCATGGCCTCGATCATGACGAGATCGCCCTGTTTGATGCGCCCATCATCACGCGCCTTGGCGAGCGCCAGGGGGATCGACGCGGCCGAAGTATTGCCGTGCAGATCAACGGTCACCACAACCTTATGCGGAGCAATGCCGAGTTTTTCGGCGGAAGCCTCAATGATTCGCCGGTTGGCTTGATGCGGCACGAACCAATCGAGATCGGCACCGGTAATGCCCGTGGCCTCGAAGGCGGCATTGACAACATCGCTCACCATGCCGACCGCATGGCGAAACACTTCCCTGCCGGCCATGCGCAAATGGCCCGTGGTGCCAGTTGTCGAGGGCCCGCCATCGACATAGAGCTTGGTGAGATGTCGCCCGTCCGAGCGCAATTGCGAGGTCAGGACACCGCGATCGCTGATCCTTCCTGTGCCCGGCCGGGCTTCAAGCACAATGGCGCCGGCGCCGTCACCGAACAGGACGCAGGTGCTGCGATCCGACCAGTCGAGCAGTTTGGAAAAGGTTTCGGCCCCGATGACCAAGGCCCGTTTATGCGAACCGGAAATGAGAAATTTATCGGCTGTCGTCACCGCATAGACGAAACCGGAGCAGACGGCTTGCACATCGAAGGCCGCGCCATGTGTCATGCCCAGGGCGGCCTGGATCTGCGTCGCGACCGCCGGGAATGTATAATCCGGCGTCGATGTGGCGACGATGATGAGATCGATATCCGCGCCGCTGAGCCCCGCGTCGGCCAGCGCCGCTTGCGCGGCTCGCAGGCCGAGCACGGAGGTCTGTTCCCCTTCGCCGGCAACATGGCGCTGCCGGATACCGGTGCGCTGCACGATCCAGTCGTCTGAGGTCTCGAGCATTTTGGCGATATCGTCATTGCTGACGATGCGCTTGGGAAGATAAGCGCCGAGCCCGACCACGACCGAGCGCAATTGCCCTGGCATATTCTGTATCACGTCTGGAAATCCCTGGACCAAAGGCGCGGACCTTACGCAAGGGTCCTACAGCATCAAACCCGTTAATGGACAGCCCTTTCGGGAGCAACTCGATGCGTGTCGAGACCCGAGAGCACGGCACGAAGACCTCTGCAGCATCAAACCAAACAGAGGCGCCCCTGTTTGGATAAAATTGATGCAATCATGAAAATTTGCAGCATCGCTCCCGAATCCGAATGAACACGTGATGCTGCAAATTTTCATGTGGCAAGGGTTGGAACAAAATGGCTTTACGAGACCAAACGCCCGATCTCTCTCGCTTTATCGTGAGGAGTCGCTCGACTCCCGCCAATTCCCACCCCGCGACCATCCCCACACACAGGGCTCACGTCCCTGTCGCCTTGGCTGTCATCGACTGGTCTGCACCCACCACCTTGTTTTCACCTAGCTCATCTTGCCGTGCCCGATGCGGGGCCGCCATTCTTTCAAGGGACCCCGTCCCCTCCACTAGCAAAGCCGCGCGCGCCTCTCTCGTAAGGTCGAGCGATTCGCGAATCTTGCTCAAAATCTCATAACGCGCCATGGCGTAACTGATCTCGATCGCATTGGCGGTGCCGATTGTGTCCGAGCCGCCATGGCTCTTGATGACGATCCCGTCAAGGCCAAGAAAGACACCGCCGTTGATCTGGCGTGGATCCAGCTTCTGCTTCAAGGCGTCGAACGCGCGGCGGGCGAGAAGATAACCGATCTTGGACCAAAAACTGCGGCCCATTTCCTCGCGGATATATTGGGCGATCTGCTTGGCCGTGCCCTCCGCGGTCTTCAGGGCGATATTGCCCGTAAATCCTTCCGTCACCACGACGTCGACCGTGCCGCGCCCAATATCGTCGCCTTCGACGAAACCATGATAGACGAGGGAGGGAAGCGTCAATTGCCGCAACAGGCGTGAAGCCGTTTTGACTTCCTCCAGGCCCTTGATTTCCTCGACCCCGACATTGAGGAGCCCGATCCTCGGCCGTTCGACTTTCAAGACGATCCGCGCCATGGCTGCCCCCATGATCGCAAGATCGACGAGATGAGGGGCGTCGGCGCCAATCGTCGCGCCAATATCGAGGACGATGGAACGGCCCCGCAAGGTTGGCCAAATCCCGGCGATCGCTGGACGATCGATACCCGGCAGCATGCGCAGGCACACCTTGGCCATGGCCATCAAAGCGCCGGTATTGCCGGCTGAGAGCACCACATCGGCCTCGCCAGTCTTGACCGCTTCGATCGCCTGCCACATCGAGGAGACCCGCCGGCCGGCCCGGAGAGCCTGACTCGGCTTATCGTCCATGCGGACGGTAACATCGGTATGATGAACGCTCGACACGTCGGCAAGAGCGGGATGTTGGCGCAAGAGCGGTTCCACCTGCGCCCGATCCCCATAGAACCGGAAACGGACATCGCCGAGGCGCTGGAGCGCGCGCGCGGCACCGGGAATGATGGCCTGCGGCCCGACATCCCCTCCCATGGCGTCGAGCGCGATCCGAACGGGTTTCAGCATGACAGGGCAAAACTCCGGTATTGAGCGAAAGGCTGGGATGAACAGCCAAACATCCTATCGATCCCAAAACAGACCTCAGGCCCGGGATCGATGCAACGCCATGACAAAATCGAGAACGAAAGGCCGGTGTCCGCTTCACTCTCGTCAGTATGTGAGGGACATCCGACAAATCGACAAGGAAGCGAGAACGCTTTAGCGCGAAGCGGCGCGTGGTGGAACCCATTCCCGATACATTTGTCTCGTCGTGGCCTCAATCTGTTATGCTAAAGTGTCTTTCCAAGACGGCGTTCGATGTATGAGGCTTGAGGCACGCTTTCCCGCAGCCTTATCCTGCACGAAATCCAGTCCAGAAGACCTGTGCCATCAGCCCCTTGCACCTGGACGCTTATTCCCTGTCCTCATTCCTGGAAAGCTTGCCCAGAACCGAAAAGGGCGAGATCGCCCCATTCCCATCGTCAGCGACGATCTCCTCGAAATGGGCACCCGGCTTTTTTGGATAAGGATCAAGGGAAAGCGACAAAAATTCGGCGGCGAGCGCGCCGAGATCAATTCGCCCATCGACAAGCGAATCAGGAGGATCCCGATCGGCATCCTCCTGATGAGCCTTCGGCCCGACACCCTCCTCCTCGAAATCCACATCGACATCCGCTTCAATGTCACTGTCGAATGGATCAAGGCTGACGACGCAAATCTGCGTGACCGTCGCCTGCAGATGGCCGCGGACATTGATGAGCCCGCTGGCTTGCTTGGTCACCTTGAACCGCGCGACGAGCTGTCCAATAGCCGGCAGATCGTCCAACTGCGCGAGGGCCGTGCGTTCGCGCTCGTCGGCTTCGATTTCGACCTCGGCGCCAGTAGCCGGCAAGGTTTCAATGGAAAAAGGTCTCGAAAAACAGAAAGGCTGATCGGCCGCTTCACGCTTGGCCGGTGCATGAACCTTGGCTGGTGAGTGAACCGTGGACATTTTATTGTGTTTGTCACGCGGGGCTCGGGATTTCATGCACGCCTCCTGATCTCGGTTGGCGGATCGGAAAACCGCCCCTTTTCGGATCGGTCGGATCCAATGCTCTCAGGTCCACTCGTGAGATTAAACGGATGAGTGATACCGTAAGTCCTTATAATCGGATAAAACCTATCCAAAAGCTTTAGTCGCTGTTTGGGTTTGACTCCCAAAGGTCAGACGGACAGATAGCGGCTTAATCCGCCTGGGCGGAGGCAAAGGCAATGTCTCCCCGCAGCACATTTTCGAGCTGCATGGAAGCCAGAGCGGCATCATTCCGGCGCACATAACGGGCAAGGCGCTCAACCTCATCCTTTCGCACCGCTTCGCCCCGATCTTCCAGAACAGGCGCTCCTTCGTCCGCCGCGCCACTCTTCGCATAGATATTCCGTTCCAGCGCGGCTTCGAGGGGGGAAGCGATCGTATCGTCGATTTCTGTCTCGTTGCCCGCGTCCAGGGCCTGTTCATAAGCCAAGCTTCGCCCCAGAAAGGCCTCGGCGAGCACGCGCATGCGTTTGGGAACGCTGGTGTCACCGACCCCCATCTCGCGCAAGGCGAGATCGAAATGGCGAAACAGGCAATCAGTGAGGTCCTGCGCAAGATCGGGCGCCGGCGCCGGCAAGCGGCGCAAATGGCGCACGACCAGCGCCGCATGGAGCGTCACCATCTCGAAACGGCCATCCAATGTGTCCGGCACGCCATAATCCGTGAACAGTCGGGGATCACGGGCGGCCGTGACGATTTTCCCGTGCAATCGATCGATCAACCGGCGATTGCTGGAACGGCGAAAAAAAGCAAACATCTCGAAATCCAAGGCGAAAATAGAATAGCAGGAGCGGTTTCAGCGCAATCGCTTCACCATTCGATGCTTTTGATCATGCTCTCCTGTCCAGGTGGAGAGGCCGGAGATCTTACTTTCCAGTATCCACCCTCATTGAACCGTGACTCGTCGCGGTTCAATGAGGACAAGTGGATAAGTTTAAAAAGTGACGGATCGAGAATCTGCGATTCTCGATACTAGGGCGTCATGAGAGAAACCAACACGGTCGCAACCGTTTTCTCGCGGTTTCGCCTCTGTTTTGCCCAAAAGCGCCCGTTCATACTCGTGAACGTTTCGCTTAGAGCATGTTCGCGGGCGACTTGCCAGACCTTTCCACGTCCGGGGCCTACCCTGGCAGGACAGACTCAAGAAGATTGGGGCGGGCGAAGTGAGCCAGAACATGCCGGGTGGAAGCACGGCGATCTTGCTTTTCGACAAGCTAAAGATTAGGCATCGCCATTATTAAAGTTTCAACTGAAGCGGCGGACAATTCCGGGGATGGGGTCCAATGTTTCCCGGTTGAATTCTTATTATGCATTCTCGCTAGGAAGGCTCTGGCCGGGCTCTCTCCTTGGATCGAGGACGCAAGGGATCGAGGACGCAGGCCATCAGCGCGATACGCCAAGACGGCCGGAGTCGGATAGCGCATGGCATCCAACCGGAAGGGGATGCCACTTTCTGAATAGTTTTGATGCACTATCAAAGATCTGGAGTCTTCCTCCAGAGTCCAATGTCAAAGAACGATGCACTGCATCAAATCCAAGGACCCATGAGGTCCGATACGATTGTCTGGAGTTTTGAGGGATGCCATACGATCACCTGAGTATTGCGCGGCATCGGTCGCGACAGGTCCTTGCCCTCTCGCTTGGCTTGGCGCTCAGCTTGGGTCTCGGCGGCTGCCTAGGTTTTGACGGGCAGATCGTGCATGGCTATCAGCTCGACGCCAGAACCCAGCAGCAAGTGCGCATTGGTGCTTCCGCCGAACAGATTCTCACGCTTTTGGGAACGCCTTCGACAACATCGACCGTCGGCGGCGATGCCTGGTATTACATCACTCAGGTCACCGATCACAGCTTCCAATTCCTAGCGCCGAAGCTCGTCGATCAACGCGTCTTCGCGGTCTACTTCGACAAATCGAAGAAAGTCACGCGTGTTGCCAATTATGGCATGGAAGACGGCAAGGTAATCGATTTCATCACACGCACGACGCCGACAGGCGGTGCGGAATCGACCTTCCTCAAAGGCATGTTGCTTAACCTGATGCGCTTCAGCAGCTAGAGCATCCGACACGGTTCAATGTGACCGTCCGGCGCTTGAAAGCCTCGAGCCAAAGCTTGAGGCCCTGGGCTCCCGCGCATCATCCAGTTTCGCGCCAGGAATGGATGTTAGAGCTTGCAAAGACCAGGGGCACAAATCGTGACCCGAGTATCGAGAATCACAGATTCTCGATACCTCACTTTTTAAACTTATCCACTTGTCCTCATTGAACCGCGGCGAGTCACGCTTCAATGAGGGTGGATACTAGAGCATCAAATTGATCCCAAAAGTGGCTCCCACTTTTGGGATCAATTTGATGCGTTTTCAAAAAAAGACAGAGCGAAGCGAATGCGCTTTGCATCAAGAAGAACACTGGAGGATCGAGGAAGCGGTGGCCAGCGTGATCGATCGGTTGGCTCAGGAGGTCGATAAAGAGGAGAACAAGCATGGCCGCACTCGTGACGCCTACTGTCGAAACGCTGATGCCCCTTGGTTCCGATTTTTTCGCGAGCGGAATCGAAGGTCCCGCGACCACCGCCCATGCGAGAGACCTCGTCGCGCAAGCCGATGTGCTCCATACGCTTGAACTACACCAGCCTTCAGGCACTGCCGAGACTTTCATCAAGCCGAGCCTGCGCGTTGCAGCCTGGAATCTTGAGCGCTGTAAACATGTCGAGGCCTCAGAGGCTCTCCTGCGGCGGAGCGGCGCTGATATCTGTCTCCTCTCCGAGATGGACAATGGCATGGCCCGTTCCAGCAATCTGCATACGACGCGCGAACTCGCCAAAAAGCTCGGCACGGGCTATCTTTTTGGTGTCGAATTCATCGAATTCGGCCTCGGCACTCCAGAGGAAGAAGAGCGTTTCAAGGGACAAAAGAATATTCTTGGCCTGCATGGCAATGCCATCCTCAGTCCCTTGCCGATGCGGGACAATGCGCTTCTGCCGCTTGATGATGGCACGATCTGGTACGGTCTCAACTGGCACCACCGGCGCATTGGCGGACGCAATGCGATCCTGACCTCGATCGAATGCGCGCATATGAATATTCTCTTCATCAGCACGCATTTCGAGACATTGACGAAACCGGAAGGACGGCGCGCCCAGATCGATCTGATCCTTGAAGAGTTGGCCAAACGGGGTCAGGCCGATCATGTCGTCATTGCCGGCGATTTCAATACGGCCACTCTGCCCGATATCGACGGCATGGCGTCCCATCCTGACTGGTTCGAGGCGCCGGAAATCTTCGAGCCCATGTTTACCTCCTTGCGCGAGGCCGGTTTCGAATGGTTGCGCGGCAATGACAGGGGCCAGACACGCCGCCGGCTCGACGACGGACGGCCGCCGCCGGTGCTTCGCCGCATCGACTGGTTCTTCACCAAGGGACTTGAAGTGTCCAATCCACAAATCTGGCCGGCCGTCGACGAAGCGGGCAATCCGTTATCGGATCACGAGATGATCAGTCTCGATATTTCCCTGGTACCGCCCAGAGTTTGAGGGCTATTGGCAAAGACAGCACCCTGCCTCCCAACCACTTCCTTTGAAGGCATTCGCTGATCTCAACAACAGACACGCATCACAGCATCCTGCTCTGCATCGAACAACCGGTACGCTGTTCCAGGGGTTTTGCCACATGCGCCAGATTGCAGGCAGAATTGACCAGGGCAATATGCGAGAAGGCTTGCGGAAAATTGCCAACGAGCCGGTGCGTTGTCGTGTCATATTCCTCGGATAGGAGGCTGAGATCATTGGCAAGGCTGAGAAGCCGCTCGAACAAAGCCTTTGCCTCATCGATCCGTCCGAGCAGGATGAAATTATCGACAAGCCAGAAGCTACAGGCGAGAAAAACACCCTCTCCGGGCGGTAAGCCGTCAAGGGTTTCGTTTGTGTTATACCGGCATACCAATCCATCGCGCAGCAAATCGCGTTCAATCGCTGTGACTGTGCCGCGCAAGCGTGGATCATCCACGGCCAGAAAGCCGACGAGCCCGAGAAGCAAAGTACTAGCGTCGAGTAGTTTCGATCCATAGCTTTGGGTAAAGGCACCGATCTCCGCGTCATAAGCCTTCTCGCAAATTTCCGCATGGATCATCGCACGCAAATCGCGCCAATGATCGAGAGGCCCCGGCAGACCGAATTGTTCGATGCTCTTGACGCCTCGGTCGAAAGCCACCCAGCACATCACCTTGGAATAAGTGAAATGTTGGCGACCACCGCGGACTTCCCAAATCCCGTCATCAGGCTCCCGCCAGATCGTTTCCAGATGCGTGAGCAAGGCGCATTGCAACGGCCAATCAACATCATCCTGCACCAAACCGTGCCGCCGGCTCTGGTAGAGCGCATCGAGCACTTCGCCATAGAGATCGAGCTGCAATTGACCAGCCGCTCCATTGCCGATGCGCACCGGTTGCGCGCCTTCATAGCCCGCGAGCCAGGGAAGGATGGATTCGGGCTGATGACGTTCACCGCCGACGCTGTAAAGGATACGGACCTGCGATGGTTCACCCCCGAGTGCCCGCACCAGCCAGCTTCGCCATTTGACGGCTTCATTCGTGTATCCGGTATTCATCAAGGCGAGCAAAGTGAAGGTCGCATCGCGGAGCCAACAAAACCGATAATCCCAATTGCGGGTCCCACCCAATTGCTCCGGCAATGAAGTTGTCGGCGCCGCGATGATTGCACCAGAGCGTTGGAAAATCAGGCCCCGCAAGGTCACGAGGGAACGTTGGATCGTCGGCGTCCAGACTTCCTGCCCGCGCGTGCCCTTCCCCCAGTTTCCAAGGCCAGTCCAGGCGGTCCAGGTTCGATCCGTCTGTTCCAAAGCTTTTTCGGGATCGATTGGGCGCAGCACATCGGCATAGGACAAGACATGGCTCAAAGTGAAATCCACGCTCTCGCCCGCGACGACGTCAAACTCAGCGCCATAGGTCGCTCTCGGATCGGCCCCTTGCGGTTCCAGCATGACAGGTGTGCGCAAGATTACCCGATCGGGTCCCGCGACCGCATGCAATCCGCCATCCTCATGCCGCCGGATCAAGGGCACGATTGATCCATATTCGAAACGAACGATCCATTCTGTCTTGAATTTTACCGTGCCGCGTAGACCACGCACGATGCGCACAACATGCGAGCCGCGAATTTTCAACGGCATGCAATCAATGACGATCGCCGCTCCCTCATCCGTTTCAATGAGGGTTTCCAGGATCAAGGTGCCATCGCGATAATGCCGGCTGATCCTGGCCGAAGGATCGCCCGGCGCGATGAGCCAGCGTCCATTGTCCGGACCACCGAGCAATTGGGCGAAACAGGCGCCGGAATCAAAACGCGGCCAGCATAGCCAATCGATCGAACCATCACGCCCGACGAGCGCCGCCGTCTCACAATCGCCGATCAACGCATAATCTTCGATCTTCAACGACATCGCCCGTTCCTTGCACCTTTGCTGCCCACTGGTTTGTCCCAGCGTTTAGCTGTCCTGACCATAGGGCCAAGGCATTCAAGGGTGAAGCCAGGATTATGGATCCTGCAGGAGCTTGCGAATGGGATGAGCGCTCTGACGGTTTTGAGAATGGCCGCTGAACCCTTCCCGTATTTGGCTTTCAAATGAAACCAACATCGCTTGTGCAATCGAACGCGGAGCAATCTTCTCTCGCATCGCCCCTGAAAGGGGTGCTTCTTGAGAAAGCGGTTGCTGTTGCCCCTTTCAAAAGGAATAGCGAAGCGAGACGCATGCCGGACGGCACAGCCTTCCTATGATGCGAACTCTATGGACGAGCCGAGCCGGCGTTCGTGATCGTTCAGCTTCTTATTCAAAGGTCAAGGGACACCGCAGCGGCATGGAACTCAAAGATCTGAAGGGGTGAAAAGGAGTTCATGCGCCGAGACGTCCTTGATCGCGATCAGGGAAGGCGCGCTGGCGAAACGATCGCGTGCTCGCGCCAGATCAGCATAAGAGACGAAGGCCGCCGGCAGAATGGGCTGCGCTCCGCGCATGACCTGGGGCAAGGAGACCGAGACCGTATAAGCAAGATCGTTCAAGTCGGGACGGCGTGGCGGGGAAGGCGCCTCAAAGCCCACGCCCTGCAAACCATCCATATTGGAATTGCCAGTCTCGACGTTATCCGTTCGCACCGCCGCCAATTGCGTACCGATCTCGATCGGCCGCGTGGGCGGGACCGGAACCTGTGCACTGAGCAATCCGGGCTGCGCCGGCAGCGGTTGCGGGCGCGCCCGCACTGGCGCGTAATTGTTGCGCGACGCGGAATCCTCGCCAATACCCAAAGCCGACATCACGCCATTATAAAGACTCGAGAGCGTATCCTCTGACCCCGGTTGGTGTGGTGCATTAGACAGCGTGGTGCGCGCAGGAGCGGCGGAGGCCAGCATGATCTTCGGCTCGGCGGGATGTGGCCCACGAGGCGCATCACAATCACGAATGCCGAGCGCGATCAATTCCGCGCCGCGCAATACGCGATAATCGCGCGTGAGGCCGCCAAGGCGAGCCTGTACGGGCGCCGGATAAGAACTGAACAATTGCTGCGAAACACCGTAATTGCTTTGGTGATTGCGCGGATCATAGGCGAGGTGAAACTTCAGGACGCTGTCGTGATAGACGCAGACATTGGGCAGGCTGAGCGCCAAAGTGCAGGCCGAACGGCATTCATGCAACCGCACCTCGCGGGCCGTCGTACGATAGAGTTCCGTCTGGGCCTGATATTCCGAGACATAGCCGCCAACATCCTTGGTCACAATAACGGGATAGGGCATGGGCGGAGGGGCGAGATAACTCAACGTTCACCTGTTATTAACGTCATGTTCAATCGCGTCAAACGCACGGCGTAGATTACGCAAACGTGGTGAAAGCATCCTTAACCGGCCACGAAAGCGGCTTAGCCATTTTGGGTTCTTGCCGAGAAATTATGGCGCTTCTAAGCTTGCGCTAGATTGGTGCGACAAAAAGACAATGAAAGCCGAAGCTTAGCCGATCAAGAAAATGACGAAAAATGGGTGAGGCTGGCGCCTGATGAGATGGGGCTCTGGTGATTTCACGCGATTATCGCGCCTTACACCCGGCTATCTTCGAAACAATAACCGAGATAACGGACTGAATTGATGGGATCATAGCCGAGCTGCCGACGCAGCTTCTTGCGCAATTTGCTGATATGGCTTTCGACGACATTCTCCTCGATCTTCTCGTCGAAAATGCCATAGATCGAATTGAAGATTTGCGTCTTGCTGACCCGCCGCCCGCGATTATTGACCAGATATTCCAGAATCCTTCTCTCTCGCCGGGGCAATTGTAGCGTGGATCCTTTCACCTCAGGATCACGGCCGTCAAAAAATACGCGCAGGTCCCCGATCAGGGTCGAATCCTGCCGCTCTTCATGACGGCGCTTGATCGCGCCAACCCGTGCCAGAATCTCCCGCACATGGACTGGCTTGCGAACGACATCATCGGCGCCAGCCGCGAAAAGGCTCAAGGTCTGTTCGAGTGAGGCGGTGTCGTTGAGGGCGATAAGTGGAGCCGGCGAGCGTTCGCGGATAATTTTGGGCAGACCCTGGCGTTCCTGACAATCGCCAAGCAGGAACGCTTCCACGGCGAATAAATCCGTCTCGGCGGCACTCCTGACCCAATCGCCAAATTCCTCCGGCCGAAATCCCGTCGAGGAAATCCCCTCATTCGCGAAGCGGGACACATATCCCGAGGTCACGATTTCCCGCTCATCAATGATTACCAGCATGCTAGCCCCCGAATCGTCAGTTCGATGAGCCATCGTAACAATTTTAGGTTGTAATACAACCTGGTTTATTAACTTTTGGTTGTATTTTTCGCGTCAAAAAGCGAATCCTCTTTTTGCTTTCTCCATAAATTACATGAATATCAAATAGATATGTATAATGCGCTTGAAATGATGCAGGGGGCACAGCCGAGTGCCGGCAAGCTACGCACAACCTATAGATGCATAATGAAGCGCGGGAACAACTCGGGCTGGCTGAGCCGCCTGCGCCAAGCCCATTTTCAAGCCCCTTCCGCAGCGCCCGAACGAGAAAGGCTCTGAGTTTGATGAAAACCGATTTTGACGGGAAGCGAAGGGACGCAGATCGAAACAGCCCTCTTCGTTTCGATTGCACTCCATCAAATCGCGGCATCTCGCATTTCGGAGGCAAGTTTTAACCGCTCTACCACTCATTAAAATTTACTGAATGTGATCCATTCCAGCCATTTTTTAATTCGTCGTGCTGTGAGTTTGATTTATAGCCAATGGCATAGGTCGAGCTGTTTTCCGAGGCGTACACGACTAGAGCGTGTGGGGACGGAAAATCCGCGTATCCGGGAACAAGGGTCGCAAACCCGCTGGCTTGATCGAACAATGCATCAAATGGGAAGGACCTGAGCGCTTGCAATCCCGGATTGTCATGGCTGCCACTGCCGCGTTTTCTGTTGTCTTCCTGTCCGCGTCAGAGGGACGCTGCGATGATCAAGACGACATTCGGGTTCTCAAGGAAGAAATGCGGCGCTTGCAGGCCAAGGTCCGGATCCTTGAGGCAAAACAGGCCAAGCCCCAGACCGCCGCGCCGCGCGGCCAGGTCCCGCAATCAGCGGGAGGGACGCCAACCCAGAATGGAGCCCAGCCCACGGCGCCTGTCCAACCCACTCCTATCGCGACGCCCTTCGCGATCACGCTGCCAGACAACCACAAGCACAACTCGGCCATCAATCTTCGCTCATCGAGCCCGGCGGCGATCACGCAGACCGCCGTGGATTCGCTGCCTCCGATTTTGACCATCGGCGGCGTTTCCCTGACGCTCGGCGGTTTCATCGAATTGTCGAACATCTATCGCGACAAGAACATGACCAGCGGCCCGGCGACCGCATGGGGCAGCACGCCCTATTTCAACGATCCCAACGCCCATACCAGTGAATATCGTATCTCCGGGCAATTGACGCGCCTCAGCGCCCTGGCCAAGGGCGAGATCGACGATCACAGAACCCTCGGCGGCTATATCGAAGCGGATTTCGGCGGCGCCGCAGGCACCGCGAATAGTTATCAGATTAGCGGCTATAATGCCCGCATACGCCAAGCTTATATGAGCTATGACGACAATGAAATGGGTTTCCATTTTATTGCCGGACAAGCGTGGAGCCTTGCAACCAATTATACCAAGGCCCTGTTGCCGCGGCAGGAACAAGTTCCTCCCGTCGTGGACAATAATCAAATCCCCGGCATCGTCTTCACCCGTGTGCCGCAGATGCGATTGGTCAAGGATTTCGATCAGAAATATTGGATCGGCCTCTCGGCGGAAGAATCGCAAGCCAATTATGCTTTTTCGCCGACCACCGCGTCGGGTGATGTCCTGCCACCGGCTTTCGGAAGCGCGGGCGGAACGCGGGTCGTCTATAACAATGCGGGCGGCGTGCTCTTGAACTCGTTGACGCGTTACAGTTTCGACGCGGCGCCGGATATTATTCTCAAGGGGGCAGCCAATACATCCTTCGGCCATTATGAGGTCTTTGGTCTCGGCCGCTGGTTCCGGTCGCTGGCTCTGCCCTATGGCTCACCCAGCTTAAGCACGAAAACCGTCTTCGCTGGCGGCATCGGCGCCGGCACGACGATCCCCATCATGTCCAAGCTCGATTTCACTGGCAATATTCTCGTCGGCAAGGGGATTGGACGTTATGGCCCCTCGCTCATTCCGGATGCGACCTTCAATGCGGACGGCAGTCCCTCTCCCATTCCCGAACTGATCGCCTCCATCGGTTTCATCGGTCATCCGCGCGATGATCTCTTGCTTTATGCCTATGGCGGTATCGAGACGGCCAAAGGACGCACCTATTTTGGCCCCGGCAATGCCGAAAACGGCTATGGCGCGAACAATCTCAATCTCGCCGGTTGCAATATTGTGTTTGCGACCTGTAACGCGCAATTGCAGACCCTGACCAGCTTCACGCTGGGCGGCTGGTGGCACATGCTGAAAGGCAGATACGGCAGCTTGATGAGTGGCTTGCAATATACCTATATCCATAAATATGCCTTTGCCGGCAATAATGGTACGGGACAGGTCCTGCGGCCGAATACGGAAGGCAATACGCTTTATGTCACCTTCCGCTATTTCCCATTTCAATAATAGCGTTGTCGTGACACTGCGCATCCCATGCCGCAGGAGCCTTCTTTCCAAGAGACCAGCGGCTTCTTAAGCACAGCGACCATTTCGTGCATGGTCCCCATGCCGCTCCTGCGTTATTTCGCAATCGAAAACATGACCTCCGGAAAAGTTGAATAGCCTTTCCGGGACGGACATGTATCAAGACAGCGTGGCGCGCTGATCGCGGTCATCAACGAGAAACAGAAATCCGACTTTTTGAAGCCCGGGAGACGCAATCCTCGGGGTGATTGTGTCACTGTGGCGATTGAGCAGGTGACGGATGTCAAAAATGTACGGCAATGATCTCAATGGATCACAACCACGTTAGAATGTTTCCCGCCTAGAACCTTTGCTGGTCTCATCCGTTCCTCTCCGAATCCCATAATGGGTGACGGCCTGCAGATCCGCGCGTTTTGGAACAGACCGTCTCCATTATCCGCTTCCCTTTCGATTCACGTTGCTGATCGATCATGACTCAAGATCATTCTGGCCTTGGATGTTTACAAAGGGCATCGACAAGACTCGTTTGATGGGCGTCCTCGATCTGTCCGCACTCCTCTAGAATCTGGATGCCAGACACACTGGAAATCCTTGTTGATGCTATTTTCCGGGAGTTTCGACGACGTATCGGGAAAGCGTCCCGACACGAACCATAAACATGGCCTCGTCGTCCCTTCCCGGTCCCACCTATTTCCCGCGACAATCTCCAATTCATGCGAGGTAAGAATGACTTATACGGTTGGCAGCTATTTGGGCGAGCGTCTGGCGCAGATCGGCTTGAAACATCATTTCGCGGTAGCCGGTGATTATAATCTCGTCCTCCTCGATCAGTTGCTGACGGTGAAGGGCACGGAACAGGTCTATTGCTGCAACGAGCTCAATTGCGGCTTTAGCGCCGAAGGCTATGCCCGTGCCAATGGCGCTTCCGCCGCCGTAGTGACCTTCAGCGTCGGCGCGATCTCCGCCTTCAATGCAGTCGGCAGCGCCTATGCCGAAAATCTGCCGCTCATCCTGATTTCCGGCGCGCCGAACTCAAATGATCATGGCAGTGGTCACGTCCTGCATCATACAATCGGCACAACCGACTACACTTATCAATTGGAACTCGCCAAGAAAATCACTTGTGCTGCGGTCTCGATCATTTCTCCCGATCACGCGCCGACGCTGATCGATCATGCGATCCGCACGGCCTTACGCGAAAAGAAACCGGCCTATATCGAGATTGCCTGCAATGTCTCGGGCCTTCCCTGCGCCGCTCCCGGCCCCGTGAGTGCGCTCCTGCCGACGACACCGAGTGATAGCGCGACTGTCAACGCGGCTGTCGAGGCCGCGGTCGAATTTCTGTCGAAGCGGGAAAAGATCGTTTTGCTGATTGGCAGCAAGCTGCGCGCAGCCGGCGCCGAGGCGGAAGCCATCAAGCTCGCCGACGCGTTGGAGTGTGCTGTCGCCACGATGGCCGCCGCCAAAAGCTTCTTTCCCGAAGATCATCCGCATTATATCGGTACTTATTGGGGTGAGGTCAGCAGCGCCGGCGTCAAGGAAATCGTCGATTGGGCGGATGGTATTTTATGCCTTGGACCCGTCTTCAATGATTATTCCACGGTTGGCTGGACCGCCTGGCCGAAGGGACCGAATGTCCTCGTCGCGGACAAAGACGAAATCACACTCACGGACCATGCTTTCAACGGCATCACCTTGAAGGAATTTCTCGCCACCCTCACCGAACGCCTGAAGGGCGTGAAGAAGAATGCGACCATGGTGGAATTTCACCGCGTCGTGCGTCCGGTTGCGCCGACCATTGCGGCCGATCCGAAAGCGAAATTGATGCGGGCTGAAATGGCGCGCCAGATCGAGACCGTGCTCACCGAAAATACGACGCTTGTGGTGGAAACCGGGGATTCCTGGTTCAACGCCATGCGCATGAAACTGCCGCATGGCGCCCGCGTCGAATTCGGGATGCAATGGGGCCATATCGGCTGGTCGATTCCCGCGACCTTCGGTTATGCCGTGGCCGAACCGGACCGCCGCATCGTCACCATGGTCGGTGACGGCTCCTTCCAATTGACCGCGCAGGAAGTCGCGCAAATGGTCCGTCGCAATTTGCCGGTGATCATTTTCCTCATCAACAATCACGGATACACGATCGAGGTCGAGATCCACGACGGACCCTATAACAATATCAAGAATTGGGACTATGCCGGCATTATCGAGGTCTTCAACGCCGACGAAGGCAAGGGCAAGGGCTTCCGCGCGACCAATGGTGGCGAACTCGCCGATGCCATCAAGGCAGCTCTCGCCAATAAAGCCGGACCGACCCTGATCGAATGCGTGATCGATCGCGACGATTGCACCAGCGAATTGATTTCCTGGGGCCGTCGGGTGGCGACGGCCAATGCGCGCCCGCCGGCAAAATAGGCTCAATATCTTTCAGCCTAAAAAAAGGCTTGTGCATCGGACGTTGACGTCAACGCCCGATGCTTCCAATTCCCGATCGGTCTTCCCGCATACAAGGCAGACAATGTCCATTACGACGGCGGAACAAATTCCTTCCCAGGCAGCGGCGGCGCCTTCGCAGCCGGCGACATTGCAACCGCTCTATTTCCTCGCCTGGCTCCTGTGCGCGATCTTTTATTTCTACCAATATGCCGTGCGGTCCGCGCCGGGCGTCATGCAGGAGCAATTGACGCAAGCCTGGGGTGGCAATCATATCGGCGCGATGATCTCCGCCTATTATATCGCCTATGCCGTGATGGCGCTGTTGGCAGGCGTGCTGCTCGATCGTTATGGCGCGCATGCAACGATCCCGGCCGGCATCGCCGTCGTCGGCATCGGCAGTGTCGTCTTTGCCCAGGGGAGTGAGAGCGCCGGCATGATCGGCTTCGTCCTGCAGGCGATCGGCGCGATCTTCGCGTTCATTGGCTCGTCCTATGTGGCGGCCCGTTATCTGCCAGCCAGCATGCTGGCGATTTTCGTGGGTTTCACCCAATGTCTCGGCATGGCGGGCGCGGCCTTCGGTTCGAAGCCGGTGCAATTCCTGATCGATCCGACGGGTTCATTCCACATCGCATGGCAGCATGTCTGGCTGGGCTTCGCCGTGCTCGGCTTTGTCCTTGCCGCGGCGACCTGGCTCGTCATGCCGCGAGACAAGGGGGACAGCGCCGAGCATCATGGCACGCTGTCCGTGGCGAGCTTTCTGGCGCCCTTCAGAACCGTCTTCTCCAATCCGCAAAGCTGGTTCGCGGGAATGATCGGCGGCCTGTTGTTCGTGCCGACGACCATCGGCGCTTTGGTCTGGGGCACGCCCATGCTGCACCAGGGCGAGCACACGACCATGGCTTTCGCGGCCTCGGATGTCTCAATGGTGCCGATCGGCTGGGTCATCGGCTGTCCCTTGCTCGGTTATATTTCGGATCGGATCGGCCGCCGCAAGCCGGTCCTGATCATCGGCTCCGGAATTCTTCTCGTCTCTTGCCTCACCGCCATTTCCGTGCCGGTCGGCGTCTTGCCGCCTTACTCGGTGGCTCTGCTCCTGGGCATTGCCTCGGGTGCCGCGATGATCCCCTTCTCGGTCATCAAGGAAGCCAATATTCCACAGGTCAAAGGCACGGCTGCTGGCGTGATGAATTTCCTTGTCTTCCTGACCACTGGACTGATGTCGCCCGTCGTCTCCGCCCTCATGCGGCGCGACGAAGGTCAGATGACCATGGACACATTCCGCATGGCCTTCACGCCCTTGATCGGCGGTGTCGCCCTGGCGATCATCCTGAGCTTCTTTCTCAAGGAGACAGGCGCGCGCGCCACACAATCAAAACAGATCAAGCCGGATAGGGCTCGAAGGTTTTGATTCGCGCATTTCCACGCGCCGCAAGAGGCATCAGGGTGGTCTCCGGCACCGGCTCCTTGTGACTTTCTTGGTGAGCCCTCTCTCGGCGCGTCGCGACATGATAAATGCAGGCACAGCGCAGATAGGCCGTAAAATTGCCGATGCCGTCGCGAAATTCGAGGCTGTCATCATGCAACTTGGTGAGAAAACGCCCGAGCGACGTGCCCTCCAAAGCCGCGATCTCCTCAAGGATGCGCCAGAACAGAGTTTCGAGCCGGATCGACGTGACATGCCCGCCAAGTCGAATCGAGCGTGTCTGGCAGATATAGGAAGCCGCCTCCAATTCTTGGGAAATCTTGCACATATTCAGGCTCCCTAACCTTCCCAGTCTTGAAAGTATCGGACTTTCGCAGGGGCGCGCATCCGATACTCTCTTCGTTTGACAATGCATCAGGCGGTCCTGAATACGCATACATAGCAGGGCTTGATGCTTTCCCGCCTCAAGCCTTAACGATGCATGTCTATTCCATAGGCCTGCATGCGGCGGTAAAGCGTGCTGCGCGCAATGCCGAGCGCACCCGCGCTCAAACTGATGTTCCACTGATAGCGTTCGAGCACACTCAAAATATGCGCCTTGTCCATGGCGCGAAGATCACTGCCGCGCGGCGTGGCGATGCCCGGCGGATAGCCCGTAGCCTCATAGGCCATGGGTCCCGGCGGCATGAAAATGGGCTGTGTCGCCACTGGCTGCGCAGGGGCAGCCTGGGCCGCATGGTCCTCCAAAATCGCATCGGGCAGCCAGCCGCGGCCGATGACCGGCGTATCACAGAGCAGAAGCGCGCTTTCCACAGCATTGCGGAGTTCACGGATATTGCCCGGCCATCCATAGGTCTTGAACAGGTCAAGCACATCGGGCGCGAAACGGCGTAAGCCGAACCCATGTTTCTTGCTCAATTGATCAAGGAAATGCTGGGCGAGCAGCACCGCATCACCCTGCCGCTTGCGCAGGGGTGGTACGCGCAGGGTCGAGACATTCAACCGATAGAGCAAATCGCGGCGGAAGCGGCCCTTTTCCACCTCCTCGCGGAGATCACGATTGGTCATGGCGATAAGGCGGACCTTGACCGGATGCGGCGTCGCATCACCCACGCGATAGACCGTCCCTTCCTCCAGGACCCGCAGCAGGAAGGGTTGCAGGTCGAGCGGCAATTCACCGATTTCGTCGAGGCAGAGCGTGCCATGGTTGGCCCGTTCAAAACGGCCGATGTTCCCGGTTGTGGCGGCGCCCGTGAAGGCGCCCTTGACATAGCCGAACAATTCCGTGGCGATCAGATCACGCGAGACCGCACCGCAATTAAAGGCCACAAAGGGACCGCTCGCGCAGGGGCTCGCATCATGAATGGCACGGGCGAACAATTCCTTGCCAACGCCGGTCTCACCCTCGATGAGCACCGGGGCCTGATAGGCCGCCAGCCGGCGGGCGCGCTGGATCGTGTCAAGCACTGTGGCGCAACCAGTCACGATCGGATCGAAAGCCCGGCTTTGCTTGAGCGCCGTGGCAACGGCAGGCGCCGTCCTCGGCGCGATGATCACGGCGCCGATCAATTCGCCCTGGTGATGAACCGGCATGACATTATCGGCGTCGATGCCATATTCGGCACTGACGGAAAGATCGAAACTCCTACCATCGCCTTTCGGTCGCAACAGAGGCCTTTCGGCATTGAGGGACGCACTCAGCCGTTCTCCATGCGTGGCGCGCAAGGCGAGAAGACGTGGGGCCTGTTCATCAGTAGAAAGTACTTTGCCGAAACGATCGACAATGACGACACCATCGCTCCAGGAGCCGCGTGTCATCTGCGCGCTATATTCGAGCAACTTGCGGCGCTCGATCTCGAAATGGACCGTCAGCACCGTCTCGATCCGCCGGGCCACCATCACCGCAAAAGCAAGATGCTGCTGCTGAAAGGTACATTTGCGACCCGACATATCGACCAGGCCCAAAATTTCGCCGCTCAGCGGATGCCGCACCGGCGAACCGACGCAGGTCCAGTTCTTGGTGAGCGAACAGAAATGTTCCGGTCCATAGATGAGGACGGGACGATGCGAGGCGAGCGTCGTGCCGATGCCATTCGTGCCGGCCTTGTTTTCACTCCAGTCGGCACCGACAACGAGATTGATATCGTGCCCGGCGTCGATCGTCTTGGTATCACCGATAGCCCGCAGAATGACGCCATCGACATCCGTCAAAAGCAACATGGAGCCGGTCCCCTCGAAAAGCGTGTTGGCTTCTTCGAGAATGTCCGAGGCGGCATTCAAAAGGACTTTGCTGCCGCGCAGACGTCGCTCGAACTCCACAGTCTCGAGGATGGCGCAAGAACCCGGCCGCTGAGGATCGATGCCGATCGCGGAACAGCGCTTCCAGGAATTGGCGACAATGTCGCGTACCTGCGGTTCTTCGGCCTCGGCAGTCAGATAATCCTCCCAGGCACGCATGATGAGATGTTCTGAGGCGGGGCTGATCTCACCGGCCCATTGTTCCGGCCCAGTCTGCTTGTTACTCTTGCCGAGAATGACCACGTTGGACGCTCCTTGCGACAATTGTTTCCTCATGCGCCTTGTTTTTATTAAGGATTTCCGATCTTTACGCGGACTATCCCTATTCTAGGCAGCGTCCACAATAGGCCATTGACAAGAGGCTCCACAATCCTTGTTTTCATCCCCGCTTTTCGCATGCGCGGGAGAGAGCGGCCTGACCACCCTATTCCCGCGAAAATACTCGTCTTTCTTTGATTTCGATCCTCTTCGATCGTCCTTCCTCTCGGAGCGGCCTCAGGCGCGGCCGAGCAATTCCCCTCCTCCACCGCGCGCGGGGCCCGCGGTTGGATCGACGAATTCCGGCTTGTCGATGATCAGCGAATTGGTGCCGAGGATCATCTTGGCCGAGGAGGTTGCATTGCGCACCGAGGTGATCGTGACACGCACGGGGTCGATGATACCCGCCTCGAACATATCGACGAATTTATTGGTGCGGGCGTCAAAACCCGTGCCCTTGGGGGCTTGACGGACGGTCTCCACCACCAAAATGGGATCACGGCCAGCATTTTCCGCGATTTGCGCCAACGGGCGGCGCATGGCCGAGCGGAACAATTCAAGCCCTTTCAAGACGGACGGTTCGGTCTTGCCATTGGCTTTCGGCGCGAGCTGGGAGGCGAGCTGAACCAAAGTGGTCCCGCCCCCTGAAACAATGCCATCCCGCAGAGCAGCCCGCCCCGCACAGAGCGCATCATCAAACAATTGGACGCGGCGGCGACGTTCGGCGGGCGTCGCGCCGCCAGCCAGAATCCGCACCGTGCCAGAGGTCATTTTCGACATGCGCTCATCGAGTTTGTCGCGTTCGACATTTTGCGGCGCTTGATCCAGCTGTTGTTGGATCTGCGCGCGGCGCGCCACGACGGCCTCAGGCGATCCGTGCCCCTTGAGGATCATCGTTTCGAATTGGGAGACGATGACCTTTTCGGCACGGCCAAGATCCTCGAGGCGCGTTTGCGCCAGGCTATGGCCGAGATCACCGGAGATCACGCGGCCACCGGTCAGAATGCCGATATCCTCCATCATCGCTTTGCGCCAATGACCGAAATCCGGCGGATTGACCACGACGAAACGGCCGCGTCCCTTGGTCTGTGTCGCAAGCAAACCGACGAGCACCGTCGCATCCACTTCCTCGGCCAGAATAAGGAGGCAAGCATCCTTCGCAACAAGGGTGTCAACGAGGGAAGCAATCTCCTCGAACCGTCTGATCTTCTGATCCGTCAAGAAAATATAGGCGTCGTTGAGCACGGCCCGCATGGTCGGAACATCGGTGATCATATGGTGGGAGACATAACCGCGATCAAAGGTAAAGCCTTCGAGGATCTCAAGTGTATCACGCCAATCAGGACCATCCTCGACAGTGATGAGCCCCTCACTGCCCACCGCTTCCAGAGCCTTCGCCGACAAATCGCCAACAATGCGATCATTGCCCGCAATGGTGGTGATGCAGCGTAATTCGCGCCCGCCAGAAAGCGGCCTGGCCTCCGCAACCAGTGCCTCGATCATCGCTTCCTCGGCTTCGTCGAGTCCCTGGATGAGATCAACCGCCACGGCTCCCCCCGAGGCCAGAAGGCCGACGCCCTCCTGGATCAGCGCATTGGCAAGAACAACCGCGGTGGTCGTGCCATCACCCGCGACCGTCTCGGTCTGTTTCGAGACTTGCCGGACGACCTGCGCGCCAAGATTTTCAAAGCGGCACGGAAGCTCGATCTCCTCCGCGATGCTGACCCCGTCGCGCGATATGATCGGCGCGCCGACCGGTCGATCAATGATCGCATTCAAGCCACGCGGGCCCAGCGTGCCGCCCACGGCGGCCGTGAGTTTACCTACGCCCTGCGCCAAAGCAGCGCGTGCTTCAGCCCCATGCAACATCAGCTTGACCATGTTCCCTCCCGAATTTTTGATCGAATTTTCGATCATTGTCATTATTAATTGTTGTCGTTATGGCAAAGGTCATCTGGAACAATCGAATACGCTGATTTCGCTCCAGAGGGATCGTGGTGACACGAGAAACCCCTTGTCACCACGCCTGTCCTTTCTCTGTCGATCCACGCCGATCTGTTTATCGCTGTGTATCCGTCGAAATGGCCAGGTGAGAAGGCCGACGATTACATATATTCGACAGCTTCGTCCATATCTCCAAAAAGGACGACAGTATCTTCGTCGATCATCACCATCGCGCCATAATGAGTCGAGGTGGAAATCTCGAACAAATGCGGCGTCATTTCGCGCCCGAGGGCCTCGCTGATCTCTTTCATGTCGAAAGTGATCTTGCCCTCACCATCAATACGGATCATCGCCGGCAGATAAGTGACCTTGATACCAGGCTTGGTTTCCATCACCTCGGCGATGCAACGGGCCTCGACACTGTCGTTCATCGTGACACCGCATTGATGCGAGATCGTTCCTTCGAAGGTGATCTCGTCCATGGACTTGAAAATATTATCGTGATGGCTGGCGCTCATACTTCCCTCTCCTTGAAACGCGACATGCATCAACCCCAAAAGCGGGCAACGCTTGCGGTCAAATGTTGATGTATTTCCGAAATCGAAGAACATGACATTGGCCTCCTTTTAGGCCTGTTCTTAAACATCATGCTCCGTGTCGTGCCGGGCATGACGCGATCACGTTTGAAAATCATCACGCCCGGGCTCCAGATTAAGCGCGGGACAGCGGCGCGATGCCGATGGCGCTGGTGATGCTGTCGATCCGGGCGAGCTGCTTTTCGAGGACATCGGCGAATTGCGCGCGCTTGTTGATCGGCTGCGACCAGATCGGTTGCAATTGCCGCGCGGCGGCGAGCGCTCGGCCGCCATGGGCCGTGAGCCAGCTTTGGAAAATCGCGCGATTTTCGGTGCCATAGGTCTCGTCATTGGCGAGCACGGTCAGAAGCTCGACCGTATTAGCGAGATTGCGCTCGTAATCGGCCTCGCCGGCAGCGATCACTGAAGGCGTCATGAAATCATTCTGGGCGGCGGCATCCTGCATGACGAAGCCGCTGCGGAACAATTCGCCGATCAGGGGCTCGATGCACACATTGGTCGCGAAATATTGCT
This sequence comes from Beijerinckia indica subsp. indica ATCC 9039, assembly GCF_000019845.1. Taxonomy (NCBI): domain Bacteria; kingdom Pseudomonadati; phylum Pseudomonadota; class Alphaproteobacteria; order Hyphomicrobiales; family Beijerinckiaceae; genus Beijerinckia; species Beijerinckia indica. The sequence goes on from NC_010581.1 coordinate 3,855,606, forward strand.
CGAGATAATCATTGGTCCCCATGACATATTCGACCGCCTCGCGGGTCTTCTGCCAGAGTTCGTCCTCCAGCCAATGTTTCTTGCCCGCCGCCGGATCGAATTCTGGAATGTCGAGAGCGATCTCGCCAAGATAGAGCGTGATGTCCTGCGACATGCGCAACTTGTAGGAGCTGTTCGTCAACAGCGCATTATTGATCATCTGAGTATAGCCGAGGCGCTGCGCATGCATCAACGAAATGCCGAGGCCATATTCGAGATGCTTGAAGGCACCGACATGATCCTGCAGGATCTTGACCCATTGTTTGTCAATGCGGCTCGCCGCACCGGAACGACGACCGTTCTGGATGACATTTTCGAGCGCGCCGACAATGGTCGCTTGACGCTGATAATGAGTGCGTTCCCATTCCTGGTCGGGAGCACGGAACAGATGCCAGTTGGAGCTCTTGATCTTCGTCCAATCCTTGCTATAGCCCGGATCGCCATTGGCGAAGGAAATGATCCAGTTCTGGGCAAGATAACGCTCGGGATCGGGCTGGACGTCGACCGTCACATCCTCGTAATGGGTCGCTTTACGCCCCTTCGGCTCGTAATAATTATATTTCCGGCTGTCGGAGCTCGGAAAGATTTTGGCGCCGGCGGCGCCGGAATAGGCTTCGGCCTCCGGCTCGAGCGTGACATGTTCGTTCATGACGTTTCCTTCCTGAATTCTTGCCTAAATTCTTGCCTATGGTTCAGCCGCGCATTCGTGACATCAATTCGTGGCGGGCGTGAATTTGTCGAAATAAATCCGCTCGGGTTCGACACCCGCAACCTGCAGGACCGGGATCGCGGCATCGATCAAAGGTGCCGGACCGCATGCATAGGCATCGGCGCCATCCGCCAGATCCTCACTCTGCAGTGAACGTTGCAGGACTTCATGAATGAACCCCCGCTCGCCACTCCATTGCGCATCATCGTCAGCCGCCGAAAGCGCCGGCACGAAGCGGAAATCCGGTAATTGTTTCGCAAGCGCCTCGAAACGTTCCGTCCAGAACAGATCGGCCTGAGTCCGCGCGCCGTAGAACAGGCGGATCTTGCGTTCCGGCGCCTCCGCGATCTGATCGTTCAGGATCGACAGAAGCGGCGCGAGGCCGGAACCGCCGCCGATCAGCAGCAGGGGTTTATCCTCGCGGTGTTCGCGGCGGAAACAGGTGCCGTAAGGCCCACTGACGATGACCTCCGCGCCAACCTTCAACTCGCCATCAAGACGCGAGGAGAAGCGTCCGCCATTATAGCATTTGATGATGAATTCGAGTTTCGATGGATCGCTCGGCGCGCTGCCCATCGAATAAGACCGCGTCAGCGAGCCATCGGGCAGGGTGATATCGGCATATTGCCCGGCGAAAAATGTCATCGGCTTGTCTAGGGACAAAACCAGACGCCGAATATCATGCGTCAGGGCATCCACCTGTTCGACCTTGGCATTAAATTCGCGCACCGCGATTGAATGCGAGAGCAATTCCTCATCGAACATGAGGAGCTCGATCTCGAGATCGCTATAGGCGAGCGTCCGGCACAACAGGACATGATTACTGTCCCGTTCCGAATCCGGCAGAGCGAAGGTGGAATATTTCAGCATTTCCGCGTCGCCGTCGAGCAGAACGGCCTTGCAGGCAGAGCATTGCCCTTCCTTGCAGCCGTGGATCAAGGCGACTCCCTGCCGGAAACCGGCATTGAGAATGGTCTCACCTTCATAAACACCAAATTCCGTGCCGGTCGGCTGTAACCGCACTGTATGTTGCGGCTTGCTCGTATCGGGCTTGGTAACCACAAGAGCCTCCCTGATCTTTGTCTTGTTTGACTGTTGCCAGGATCACGACGAAAGAGCCGTCGCGATCATCAATGAGGTTGGAGGCTGGAACATCGGAGGGTTTGGATGTCCCAGCCTCCTCGTCGCGGCCGTCACTCTGGCCAGCGATCACTCGAGCCGACGATCAGACGCGGCGAATGGTGACACCCTTGCGATATTCGGCGAGATGTTTCTCGCGATCGGCGGGCGAAAGCTCGCGCAAGGTTTTGAGCGGCGCCTTGATCGTGTTGCCGCGCACATGATCGAGCGTCCACAGATCCTTTTCGTCAAGGGAAAGATGCGGCTGCGCGATCAGGGTTTTGCCATCGGCGCGGACAAAGCCCATGTCCTTGATCGCATCGGCGACATCCCAGCCATCATAGAGTTCTTCCCATTGACGGCGGCCGCTGAAGCGACCCATGGCCGGCGTCGAACGGCCCTTGTATTCGCCCGAGAAGGCTTCCTTATGCGTCCAGCGGTCGACTTCGCTGCCATAAGTGTAGAGCTGGCCATCGACTTCATCGACCTTGATCTGATCACGGATGACGCAAGGCACGAGATTGGACCAACAACGATGCGGATAGACATATCCGGTATCAGCAAAGGTGATCGGAATGCTGCCGGGCTTCGACAATTTGCGATAGTTCTCCCACCACGCGCCATATTCATTGTACCAGCCCGGATATTTATATTCGAACCAGTCGAAGTCACGCTCGTCGAGCGGATCGATGCGCCAGAAATTGGCCCACCAGCCGGCCGAGAAGAATTGCGCGACCTTATGGACATAACCATTCTTGGTGATGTCTTCCCAGGCCTGATGCACATCATCATGATGGATCTTGATCCCGTATTTTTCGAGCGGGAGCATGTAGGTGCGATAGTAATCCTCATAGATCCAGCGATGCCAGAGCTCGGCGTAGGATTCCTTCTTCTTGTCGCGGTTCTTCGTCCCATATTCGATGATCGTTCCAACCGCCGCATCGACAATCGCGTGATTCTGCCAGAAGGCATAACGGATATCGCGCTCGAGCAGCAGATGATTATCAGGATTGTTGAGGATCGACATCAAAAGCGAATGGCCGTTGCCGATGTGCCGCGATTCATCCGATTGCACGGAAAGGAAGACGGTCGGCAGGGCATAGTCACCATTGCGCGCGGCTTCGGACGGCATGGCCACGAACAAAGTGTTCGTGAAGGCCGTCTCAGCCACCACTTGCAGATACACATTCGCGGCGGTGATCGCATCGCCCGTGATGAAGGCCTCACCGAACTGGCGGCCAATCGTGGTCGCATAGCATTTACCGAAAGCCTTTTCGGTAATGTCGAAGCCAGCCGGATCGATGTAGTTTTCCATGTACCACTTCTTCAGATTCATCTGAATCGTGGAATGACGGAATTCGTCGACCATTTGCATGGTGAAGCCGGTACGCAGATCATCGCCCGGCGCAAGACGGCCAAGCATGGCCATGGACCGCGCGGCAGAAATTTCCGGGAAGGGGATGATGGCCAGAAACAGCTTCATCCATTCGACCCAACGCTGCTCCACATTGCGGAACATATCGCCGCGCAGAGCCGCGTCGAGCGCGCCATAGACGCGATTGTCCTTTTCCTCCTGCATCGGGAAATAGGAGCGCAGGACCTGTTTCATCGGGTCCTTAGGCTGTTTGGAAATTTTGTAATCGGTCGGAAAGGTCATCGCTTCCTGAACATAGGAAGGCGTCCATCCGAGATCAGAAATGCGCCGTGTCGCTTCGGCGATCGGCATACCTTTCTGCTGGGTTATGCTTGTCAGGGATACAGCCATTCTCCAGTTCCTCCCATAGGTCACGCGCAATGAATGCGTGATCGGTCTTCAGTCGGGAGCGACTTGTGTGGCCCTGCACCCTCTCCTTCCCCACCTTCCCCGGATGTGTTCGATCCTATCAGGACCCACGACAGGGGAAGATTGTGAAGGAAAGGATGCCACCAGGCGGTCGCGCTCCTCATATCCCTTTGGGCAACCCCTGTGCCAGATCAACTTAAATTGAATTTTCAAATGCTTAGACAATTTCGCCAGAAACGCTCGCGGTGTCTGCGGCTGTTTCACTGTTGCGATCCGCGACAGCACGCTACACTCGATCAGAAGGGCATCATTGCGCGACGCTCACGCCGGACGCTCAAAGTGAATCGCTCCGATGCTTTCGATTTTTCGTCGGATCGATCCCAAAAAGTGTTATCCAGATCGGATCTGATGCTCTCGCCGCCCGGCGTGTGGCGGTAACCTGAAACAATGCAGAAAGGCCGCATGGAAAGCCCTGTTGGACCCATCCCCTTGGACCCTGTCTCAACGACGATTAAGGCGAGCGCCGGGGAGCCTGCGTTCGGGATCTACCTGCACTGGCCCTTCTGTCTTTCGAAATGTCCCTATTGCGACTTCAACAGCCATGTGCGGGCGGAGCCGATCGACGAGCCGCGCTTCCTCTCAGGCCTCAAGCGAGAACTCGCGCATCGGGCCTCGCTGACGCCCGGGCGTCAGGTCAGTTCGATCTTTTTCGGAGGCGGCACGCCATCGCTCATGCAAGGCTCAACAGTCGCGGCGCTGATCGACGCGATTGCCGGCCATTGGCCGCTCGCGCCGCAGGTCGAGATCACCCTCGAAGCCAATCCAACGAGCGTCGAGGCGGAGCGTTTCGCCGCCTATCGCGCGGCGGGTGTCAATCGCGTCTCTCTCGGTGTCCAGGCCCTTGATGATGCCGCACTCCAGAGCCTTGGCCGTAAACATTCGGCGGCCGAGGCCTTGCGCGCCGTCAAGACAGCGGCTTCGCTCTTCGAACGCTATTCCTTCGATCTGATCTACGGCCGGCCCGGCCAGACGCTCGCGGACTGGAGGCGCGAACTCGGGGACGCCTTGCACTATGCGCGCGATCATCTTTCGCTTTACCAACTCACGATCGAGCCCGAGACGCCCTTCGCGCAATTAGCGGCTTCTGGTCGCTTCACTTTGCCCGAGGCGGATCTTGGCCGCGACTTATGGGATCTGACCCAGGAGGTCATGAACAAAGCGGGCCTGCCCGCCTATGAGGTTTCAAACCACGCGCGGCCTGGTGCGGAGAGCCGGCATAATCTTCTCTATTGGCGCTATGGCGAATATGCCGGTGTCGGACCCGGCGCGCATGGCCGGCTGCTGACGCCGCATGGCCGGCGCGCGCAAGCCACCCTGCGGCAGCCAGACCTGTGGCTCAAGACCGTGGAGGAACGGGGTGAAGGCTTGACCGAGGACATGCCTTTGACGCGCGAGGAACAGGCCGACGAATTTTTGCTGATGGGCCTCAGACTGACCGAAGGCATTGCGCCGGAAAATTTCCGCGCTGTTGCCGGACGTGACTTCGATCCACGCCGGCTCCAAACGCTTCTATCCGAGGGCATGCTGGAATATACGCCGCATGGCCGTGTGCGCGTGAGCGCGGAAGGTTTTCCCGTGCTCGACGCCGTGATCGCCGATCTCGCCGCCTGATTGGGCGGCCTAATTGTGCGGATGGTTACCCCGTCAGGGAAGCAAGGCCTCCACTTTTTCCGGCGGACGGCAAAGGACGGCCTGTTTCGGCGTTACGACGATCGGCCGTTCAATCAGGATCGGATGCGCGCTCATCGCAGCAATCAACGTGGCATCACTGAGGCTTTTGTCGTCGAGCCCCAGTTCGGCATAGACTTTTTCTTTCCGGCGCAGCAGGGCGCGCGGCGTCATGTCCATACGGGCAAGCAGATCAGCAAGTTCGGCTGGAGACGGCGGGCTTTTCAAATAGAGCCGGATTTCCAACTCTATTCCGGCCTCGCGCAAGGCCGCCAGGACCTTGCGCGACGTTCCGCAAGACGGATTATGAAAGATCACATAATCCATCAGGATTGGCCGGCCCCGAGCACCGTGACCGCGCGGCGGTTCTGCGACCAGCAGGAAATATCGTCACAGGTCGCGACGGGGCGTTCCTTGCCATAGCTGATGGTCCGCAGGCGAGAGGTCGCAATGCCTCGTGCCACGAGATAATTCTTGGCCGCCTCGGCACGGCGGGCGCCCAGCGCGAAATTATATTCACGCGTGCCGCGTTCGTCGGCATGGCCCTCGATGGTAAAGGTATAGCGGCCATATTGCTGCAGCCAGTGCGCCTGCTTATCCAGGGTGGCCTGGGCGGTCTGCGTCAATTCGCTCGAATCGCTTTCGAAGAAGACGCGATCGCCGACATTGACGGCAAAATCCTGCGGGCTGCCGGGCGACGCGGCACCACCACGCCCGCCATTGGCGCCATAGCCCGCCAGGGCCGTCGGATCATCGGCCGGGTTCTTGGCGCAGGCAGCCATCGCAAGGGCGACGCCCAGCACAGCGCCGAGCTTGAGACCCCTCGCGCTCAGGTGAAAGCCCATTCCAAACTCCCTCATTGTCAAGTCAGATATTTCGGTCAAGCCAGATATTTCGCAGTCCCGCATGGCCGCGATCCTTTCGAAAATCCCGCCACCGATTTCGGAGATGGACATCATTTTCGTGAAGATCAGGCATGTTTCCAAAAGCCTGAGGCATGAGGCCAACTTCGGGCCAATCGATCCCCAGGCAGATTCTGAAAAACTGCAACGACCCGACCCTAGGCGGCGATGGTTAAGGGAAGGTTTGTCAACCCTGACGACTTCCCTTTCCTCGGGGCTCCACCGAGAGCATCAGCATTTATGGTTAACGAGGGATTAATGGCACAAATGGGGCGAGACCGAAAGCTTGGCGGGGACTTCCATGAAGTCGGACCCATTTCGGGGTCAATTTTCTTTTCGGAAACGGAGAGCCATGGTTTCCCAATGTCGCCATTCTGTAATAGTCAGGTTCCCGTAAGGCCTTCGCTCTATAAGCAGGCTTACAATGGGAGGGACAACGGAAATTCATTAAATAAATCAGCTAACGTTCCAAGTCAGAGCGCCAAAAACATAAAAATATGCTACAGGAACGCAATGTTCCGAATGGATAAGCTCAAGGAGGAACGGAACCCGGTGAGCATTTCGTGAATGAGGATCTCGAACCGTCTTTCGCTCGTAAATAGTCACGGTTAAGATCGGCTGGAGCCTGCCTGCCAGATGTCCGCATCACTTGCCATGAATTCCGCCACGATCCGTGAATATTGTTCCCATCCAAAGCCTTGGACCTTCCCATGATCGTTTCCGATACCCCCTCCTTCGGCCGTGTGGTGCAGGAGGCGATGCCGCCGCTGCTGCTCTTGTTCGTTTGGGATGTCGTCGTCACGATCGCTTATTTCACTTTCGCGCCGAAGCTCCTCGAAATCGAGCTGCCGATGACCCTGTTCGGGACAGCCCTCGCTTTGGTGCTCGGATTTCGCGATAATAGCGCCTATGCGCGCTGGTGGGAGGCGCGGTCGCTCTGGGGCTTGATGATCAATGCCTCGCGCAGTCTCGCCCGCCAGGCCATTACGCTGATCGATGACGATCCGGTCAAGGGCAAGGCTTTGTCGCGCGAAATCGTTCTGCGGCAGATTGCTTATGTCCACGCCTTGCGCTGCGTCTTGCGCGGCCAGGACCCGCTTCCCGAAATCACCCCGTTCCTGAAAGCTGACGAAATCGAGGAACTCACGGGCACCAAGAATATTCCCAATGCTTTGCTGAATACGTCCGCCCGTCATCTCGCCCATGCCAATGGCCTGACGGATAGTTTCCGGCGTGTGCGCATCGAATCCACTTTCGTCGATATCGCCAATGCCCAGGGCGGCATGGAGCGGATCAAACGCACGCCCCTGCCCATGCACTATCGATTCCTGCCACAATTGTTTACCCGCATCTTCTGCGTGCTCCTGCCAATCGCGATCGTCTCGGATCTCGGCATTCTCACGCCGCTCGGCTCGACGCTCGTCGGCTTGATGTTCATCGCGGCCCTGCAGATCGGCGATGATTTGAAGGACCCGTTCAGCAATACAGTGCATGATGTGCCGATGAGCGCCATGTGCAAAACCGTGGAGATTGATCTGCTCCAGACGCTCGGTGAATCCGCGCCTCCCGCGCTGGTACCGGAAAGAGGCGTCTTGATGTAAGACCATCGGTCATAGGCCATGAGCAATGAACCGGGCCACGAGCAATGAACGGCTCTTGAGTTTCGCTCAGTCTTCTAAAAAGGCGAAAAATTCGTTTTCCGCGACCTTAGATAAGATCGAGGTCACGTTGGGGACGCCGCATTCCACGTCCGGGTCGGTCCGGAGTTTGATTGAAAAGGGATTTCAAACCAAAAAGGGGACACCATTTTTGGATGAATTTCATGCTGTGACCAGGAAAATTTGCCCTTGAGCGCGCTCGCAAATCGATTCGTCACCAAGATGAACGGACTTGGCAATGCCATTGTCGTCCTGGATCTGCGCGGCACCGGGATCGTGATCAGCGCCGCCGAGGCGCGCGCGATCGGCCAGGGCAAAGGCCTGCATTTCGATCAGCTCATGGTGCTGCACGATCCCCTCAGCCCCGGCAGCGCCGCCTTCATGCGGATCTATAATATCGATGGTTCGCTCGCCGGCGCCTGCGGTAATGGAACACGCTGCGTCGCCTGGACATTGCTCCGAGAGGATCATCGCATCGGTGCAGAACTCATGCTGGAAACGGCAGCGGGCCAGCTTGCCTGCCTCAAGCTTGCTGAGGACAGGTTTTCCGTCGATATGGGCAAGCCCGCCTTTGCCTGGGACGCCATTCCGCTCGCCCATCCCGTGCCCGATACGAATGCCGTCGATCTCGCGCGCGATCTTGCCGTCCTGCCTCCGGTTGATCCCGACGCCTTGCGCAAAGCGTCCATGGTCAATATGGGCAATCCGCATGCGGTCCTGTTCGTCGCCGATCAAGACGCCTGCGATCTCGCGCTCGTTGGGCCGGTCCTTGAACATCACCCGCTTTTCCCCGATCGCGCCAATATTTCGATCGCGACGGTCGTGAGCCCGGATCATATTGTCCTGAAAGTGTGGGAACGGGGAGCCGGCGCGACCTTGGCCTGCGGCTCGGCCGCTTGCGCGACTTTGGTCGCCGCCGTGCGTCATGGTCTTGCCGCGCGGGAAGCCCGGATCAGCCTGCCCGGCGGGGATCTGACCATTGCCTGGCGCGCCGCGGATGACCATGTCATCATGACCGGCCCGGTAACGTTCGAATTCACGACACGGCTCGATCCAAGCTTGTTCCAGGCGCTCGTCGCATGAAGACCCATGCCAGCGCGGCTTGTGTCGAAACCTTGAGTTTCGGCTGCCGCCTCAATTTCGTCGAAGCGGAGACGATGCGCCGCGCCGCCAAAGCGGCCGGATTTGAGAATCTCGTCATTGTCAATAGCTGCGCGGTGACCGCCGAGGCGACCCGCCAAACACGTCAGGCGATCCGACGCGTCAAGCGCGAGCAGCCCGAGGCGAAGATCGTGGTGACGGGCTGTGCCGCCGAGACCGAGCCGGAGCGTTTTCGCGCCATGCCCGAGGTCGGCCTTGTGCTCGGCAATGCCCGAAAAACGGAAGCGGCGACATGGCTGGCGTTGAAACACCAAGCCTCTGATCTGCCCCTGGACGCACCCCACGCGGAGGCCTTGCACCGACCACGCCTCTCACCTCAGGCGGGCACCGAGGATCACACCCGTGCTTTTCTCGCGGTGCAGAATGGCTGCGATCATCGATGCAGTTTCTGCATCATTCCGCAGGGGCGTGGCTCGTCCCGCTCCGTCCCCCTGGACGACGCCATAGCCATGGCGCGTGACCTCGCAGCGCGGGGTTTTCTCGAAATCGTTCTCACCGGCGTCGATCTCACATCCTATGGCTCCGATCTGCCTGACGTTCCGCGTCTCGGCGATCTGGTTCGACGAATCCTGCGCGAGGTCCCCAGCCTCCCACGCCTGCGCCTTTCCTCAATTGATTGCATCGAGGCCGATCCCGTCCTGGTGCGCTGCTTCGCCGAGGAAGAGCGACTGATGCCTTCGCTGCATCTCTCTTTACAGGCCGGTTCGGATCTCATCCTGAAACGCATGCAGCGCCGGCATGGACGCACCGATGCCATCCGATTTTGTGCCGAATTGCGCCGTTTGCGCCCGGACATCGCCTTTAGCGCCGATCTCATCGCCGGATTTCCGACCGAGACGGAGGCGCAATTCACCGATACGCTCGATCTGGTCGACGCCTGTGGCCTGACTTCCCTGCACGTCTTCCCTTTCTCCGCCCGGCCCGGCACGCCAGCGGCGCGCATGCCTGCCGTCGCCCCGACCATCGTTAAAGAGCGGGCGCGGCGGTTGCGGGAAAAGGGGACCCTCGCACTGGCCTCCCATCTCGGCACGCATGTCGGACACAGGCGCCGTCTCCTCAGCGAGCGCGGCGGCCTGGCCCGGACGGAAGATTTCGCACCGGTGCGCTTGCACAATATTGCCCCTGGACGACTGGTCGAGGCCTTGATCACCGGCAGCGATGGCGAAGTCCTCCAGGGAGCCATCGTTCCTGACAGGAGTGGGTCGATGAACGCGATCCCTCTTTAAGAAGGGAGCAAGAGATTTCCGTTAAAAAGAGCCGTCGCTGGAGATTGATGCGTGCCGAGCCTCTTTCGATTCCTTCTCACCCTCGCCATCCTTGGCGGTCTCGGCTATGCGGGCCTTTGGGCGCTGGCAACCTTCATCGAACCGCAATCACGCGAAATGAGTCAGACGATTCCCGCCGCCCGTCTCAATACGAAATAGGACTCATCCCTTGGCCGTCGCGCGCCAGCATTCGCTGATCGAAGCCTTTCTCGACATGATCGGCGCCGAACGCGGCGCCGCGCGCAATACGCTCGAGGCCTATGGCCGGGATCTGACCGATTATGCGCAAGCGCTTGCCGATCGAGGCAGAAGCCTTCTCGACGCGACAAGCGAGGATATCCGGCACTATCTCGGAGACCTTGAAACGCAGGGCTTGAAACCGAGCTCAAGCGCCCGCCGCCTATCGGCGATCCGGCAATTTCATCGTTTTCTCGCCTCCGAATCCCATCGCTCCGACGATCCCGCCTTGATTCTCGAAGGGCCACGCCGCAGCCGCGGCTTGCCCAAAACCCTGACCATGGCCGAGGTGGAGCGTCTCCTCACCGTCTCGAAGGAAGGTCTTGAGGATCCCGCCCGACCGCTTGGCGAAAGGGTCCGGGCGGCGCGCACCGCCTGTCTTCTGGAATTGCTCTATGCCACCGGCCTGCGTGTTTCCGAGCTGGTTTCACTGCCGGATTCCGCCATGCGTGGCGCCGACCCGCTGATCACGATTCGCGGCAAGGGCGGACGCGAGCGGCTCGTGCCGCTGCCGCCCGTGGCGCGGCGGGCGATTACATTCTATCGCGATCTCCTGCACCAGAAACACCTTGGCCTTAGCAAAGGCGGCTGGCTGTTTCCCGCCGATAGCGAAACCGGCTATCTCAGTCGGCAAGCCTTTGCCCGCGATCTCAAAGTCGTCGCCGCCGCTGCCGGGATCGATACGGCGCGGATCAGCCCGCATGTCCTGCGCCATGCCTTTGCCAGCCATTTGTTGCAAAATGGCGCCGATCTCAGAATCGTGCAGGAATTACTCGGCCATGCCGATATAGCGACGACGCAGATCTATACGCACGTCCTTGACGAACGCATGAAAGCCATGGTGCGCGACCTCCATCCATTGGCGGAGGAAAAACCGGATCAAACGGAAAAGGCGGAAAAAGCCGTATAAAGTGCCGGAAACAGGGCAATCGGTCGCGTCTCGATCAGACGGGGCCGTCATAAAACGAGCTCCCGCTTGCCCATCTTGTCATCTCCATGTCATATCGCTTTCATAAAGACCTTCTTGGATCGATCGCAAGGCCTCTGGCCCGTGGGAGCTTCCCTCCAACGAGCCGGTTCCGGCTCTTCGATCCTGGCAAGTCCGATTCTGATCGAGAATGCCTCAACGGTGGACGTCACGTGCCGGATTCCTGGAGTTGGGCACCCCTGTGAGTTGGATTTTATAGGCAAGGCCCGCTTCCCGATGACCATGTCTGCGTCCACTTTCTACGCCCTCAATCGGTGCAAAGGCATAAAATGAATCTTTCGCATCTCCGCATCGTCAGGAGGACTCTGCTGACGGCGGCTGTCCTCGGGTTCACCAGCTCGCTTCTTCCGGCTTTTGCCCCTGTTCTCGATTCGGCTAAAGCCGCGGGAACCATCATCACCGGCGCGGGTGCGACCTTCCCCTTCCCGGTCTATGCCAAATGGGCCGAGGCCTATCAGAAGGAAACCGGCATCGGCATGAATTATCAGTCGATCGGTTCCGGCGGCGGCATCAAGCAGATCAAGGCCCGCACGGTGACCTTCGGCGCTACCGATGCACCGTTGCAAGCCAGTGAACTCGCCGAAGCGGGCCTGGTGCAATGGCCGCAGGTCATGGGCGGCATCGTGCCCGTGGTCAATCTCGACGGCGTGAAGCCGGGCGCTCTCGTTCTTGACGGCGAAACGCTGGCCAAGATCTTCCTCGGCACGATCAAGACCTGGGATGATCCCGCCATCAAGGCTCTCAATCCCGGCCTGTCTCTGCCTTCCACCGCGATCGCCGTTGTGCATCGGTCGGACGGTTCCGGCACCACCTTCAACTTCACGGATTATCTGTCCAAGGTTTCCGCGGACTGGAAGGCCAAGGTTGGCGCCTCGACCGCCATTGAATGGCCTGTCGGCATTGGCGCCAAGGGCAACGAGGGTGTGGCCAATAATGTGCTGCAGACCAAAGGCTCGATCGGCTATGTCGAATATGCCTATGCGAAGCAGAGCAGCTTGACCTTTACCGGCCTCGTCAATCGCGAGGGCAAGCAGGTTCAGCCGACATCCGCCTCCTTCCAGGCGGCAGCGGCCAATGCCGATTGGGCCAATTCCCCTGGTTTCTACCAGATCCTGACCAATCAGCCTGGCGCGGCCTCCTGGCCGATCACGGCGGCGACCTTCATCCTGGTGCCGAAGCAGCCCACGGACGAGCAGGCCACCGCTGCCGCGCTGAAATTCTTTGACTGGTCCTTCGCCCATGGCGCGCCGCTGGCGGAACAACTGGATTATATCCCCCTGCCGGCTTCTGTCGTCAGCCTGATCCAGAAGACCTGGGCGGCCGAGATCAAGGGCGCCAACGGCAAGCCGCTCGTCAACTGAAGCAGCGGACTGAAATAAACAGCATGATGCGGCGAAACGCGCGCATCATGCTTGAAATTCTCAACAATGCGCCGGACCGAAGATTCTCTTCAAAGTCCAATGCTTTCGCGGTTCCGAGCAATGAAACTGACACGAAAGTTGACATATGTTAGGCGCTACCAAGGGAGATGAGGAGTGGTCGAAATCCTGGCGGAAAGTAAGACATTTGCTCCCGCGCGAAGGGACCAGCGAGAAAGAGTTTACAAGCTCTTCAAATCCAGCGATCGCTTCTATCGGACCCTGACTTTTGCCTCGACCGTGGCGATTCTCGTCATGCTCGGCAGTGTGCTGGTCTCCCTGGTGATCGGCTCCATACCGACCTTCAGAACGTTCGGCCTCGATTTCCTGATCACCGAGACCTGGAATCCCGTCACCGACAAATATGGCGCTCTCGCGCCCATCTATGGGACGCTGCTCACGTCCTTTTTTGCAATGCTCCTTGCGCTGCCTGTCGGCATCGGCATAGCGGTTTTTCTTTCGGAACTCTGCCCGCAGCCTTTGCGGCGCCCGGTCGGCATCGCCATCGAATTGCTCGCCGGTATTCCCTCGATCATTTATGGCCTGTGGGGCCTGTTCATTCTCGCGCCCTTCCTGCAGCAGCATGTGCAGCCCGCGCTGATCGCGACGTTCGCGCCCGTGCCGATCCTCTCGACCCTCTTCGCCGGCCCTCCCTATGGCATCGGCCTGCTCACCGCCGCGCTGATCCTGGCGATTATGATCCTTCCGTTCATCACCTCGATCTCGCGCGACGTCTTCGAGACCGTCCCGGCCGTCCTGAAGGAAGCGGCCTATGGCATCGGCTGCACCCATTGGGAAGTCATCACCAAGGTCATCATTCCCTATACGCGCACTGGCATCGCGGGTGGCGCCATGCTGGCGCTCGGCCGCGCGCTCGGCGAAACCATGGCGGTCACTTTCGTCATCGGCAACGCGCATCGGATCTCCGGCTCGCTGCTCGCGCCAGCGACCACGATTTCGGCGTCAATCGCCAATGAATTCACCGAAGCCGTCGGCGATCTCTATACGTCGGCCTTGATCAGCCTCGGTCTGATCCTGTTCGTCATTACCTTCTTTGTTCTGGCTCTGGCCCGTCTGCTCCTGATGCGAGCCGAGGGCAAGTAAGCTCCTTTTGTCGTGCACGATAATCGTTTCAGATTCTCATTGTCGGCGAACCACAGGCGGTTCGCCAAAGCCTGGCGGAAGAAAGACACATCATGACGCTCTACGCCGCGCGGCGGCGCCGAAACAATGTCTGGATCGGACTCTGCTATGCCGCGACCGCCTTCGGTCTCTGCAGCCTGTGCCTGATCCTTTTCGCGCTCCTCTTCGAGGGCGCCTCCGGCCTCAGTCTGGAGGTGTTCACACAGATGACACCCTCCCCCGGCAGCGCCGGCGGACTTCTCAATGCCATTGTCGGCAGCCTGATCCTCACCTTTCTCGGCGTCCTGATCGGCACCCCGCTCGGTGTTCTCGCCGGCACCTATATGGCCGAATATGGACGCGGCACGAAATTCACCCTCGTGGTGCGGTTTCTCAATGATATTCTGCTCAGCGCACCGTCCATCGTCATCGGCCTGTTCATCTATCAGGTCGTGGTCGCGCCCATGGGTCATTTTTCCGGCTTCGCCGGCGTCCTGGCGCTCGCCCTTCTGGTTATCCCGATCGTGACGCGGACCACCGAAGACATGCTGCTTTTGGTGCCGCGCCCGCTCACGGAAGCCGCGACCGCGCTCGGCATGCCACGGTCCTATGTCATCACGAAGGTCACCTATCGTGCAGCGCGCGCCGGCTTGCTCACCGGCGTACTGCTGGCCACCGCGCGCATCAGCGGCGAGACCGCACCACTCCTGTTCACGGCCCTCAACAATCAATTCTTCAGCACCAATCTGAATGGCCCCGTGGCGAGCCTGCCCGCCATCATTTTCCAATTCGCGCTGAGCCCCTACAAGGATTGGCAGCGGCTCGCCTGGTCGGGCGCCCTGCTGATTACCTTTTCCGTCTTGGCCCTTTCCATTTTCGCCCGTGTCCTCGGCACGAGAAAGACCGCCAAATGATGTCGACGCACCCCACACCGCCGCAGAAACTGGCGATCCGCAATCTGAATTTTTTCTACGGCGATACGCTCGCCCTGAAAAACATCAGCATGCCGCTCTATGCCAACAAGGTTACCGCCTTGATCGGTCCCTCCGGCTGCGGAAAATCGACCCTCCTGCGTGTCTTGAACCGCATGTATGATCTCTATCCCCGGCAAAGGGCCGAGGGCGAGGTCCTGCTCGATGGCGAAAACATCCTGACCGCCGATCAGGATCTCAATCTCCTGCGCTCGCGCGTCGGCATGGTCTTTCAAAAGCCGACGCCCTTTCCCATGTCCATCTATGAGAATATTGCCTTCGGCATAAGGCTTTATGAAAAGCTGCCGAAGAGCGAACTCGATGACCGTGTGGAAGCCGCCCTGAAAGGCGGGGCGCTCTGGAATGAGGTCAAGGACAAGCTGCATTCAAGCGGTCTCGCTCTGTCGGGAGGCCAGCAGCAGCGGCTGTGCATCGCGCGCACCATCGCCATTCATCCAGAAGTCATCTTATTCGACGAACCTTGTTCGGCGCTCGATCCTATCTCGACCGCCAAGATCGAGGAACTGATCGACGAATTGAAGTCCAGCTATACGATCATCATCGTCACCCATAATATGCAGCAGGCCGCCCGCGTCTCCGAATATACGGCCTTCATGTATCTCGGCGATCTGATCGAATTCGATGTGACCTCGCGCCTGTTCACCACGCCGGACCGGCAGGAGACACAGAATTACATCACCGGCCGTTTTGGCTGAATTTTTCCGCGCCGTTTTCGGCGCCGCCAGCCCGTTCACGGCGAGGCACACCATTCGAGGAAGAGCCCTATGTCCGAATCCACGATCACCAGCCATACCGTTCGGGCCTACGACACGGAGCTCGAGATTCTCGGCCGCAAAATCGCCGAAATGGGCGGCATAGCGGAAAAAATGCTGGCGGACGCCATGGACGCCTTGACCGATCTCGATCGGGATCTCGCCATCAGAACGGTCGAAAATGATCCGCGCCTCGACCTGCTCCAGCGCGATATCGAGGAACAGGCCATCCTGACCATCGCCAAACGGCAACCGCTGGCGGTGGATCTCAGGGAAATCATTGCCACGATCAGGATCTCCGGCGATCTCGAACGGGTCGGTGATCTCGCCAAAAACATCGCCAAGCGCGCCATCAAACTGTCCACGGAAATGCGGATTCCGCGCGCCCTCATCGGCCTCAAGAGCATGCATGAGACCGCCTCCCTCCTTCTGAAGGACGTCCTCGACGCCTATGCCCTGCGCGATGCCGAACGGGCGCGCGCGGTCTGGACCCGCGATGCCGAACTCGACGCGCTCGAGGATTCGGTGTTTCGCGACCTCCTCACCTTCATGATGGAAGATCCCCGCAATATTTCCTTCTGCACGCATCTCCTGTTCTGTTCGAAGAATATCGAGCGGATCGGCGATCATTCCACCAATATCGCCGAAACAGTGGTCTATCTCGTTACCGGAGAAACATTGCCGACCGAACGTCCCAAGGGTCGGCCCGATCTTTCCGACTTCTCGACAACGGTGTCCGCATGAACCAGACAGCAGAGGTTTCCAGCAAGAGCAGCAATTCCGCGCGCAACAAAACATCGACCGCGACGACGCGCATTCTCCTCGTCGAGGACGAGGCCGCTTTGAGCACACTGCTCACCTATAATCTCGAGGCCGAGGGCTTCGAGGTCGAGAGCCTTGAGTGCGGCGACGAGGCCGAGGCCCGTCTCGATGAAAGCCTGCCTGATCTCGTCCTTCTCGACTGGATGCTGCCCGGTGTCTCCGGCCTTGAAATCTGCCGCCGCATCCGTGCGCGCGAGAAGACACGGGCGCTGCCGATCATCATGCTGACGGCGCGCGGCGAGGAAAGCGAAAAGATCCGGGGGCTCGCGACGGGCGCCGATGATTATATCGTCAAGCCTTTCTCGGTGCCCGAATTGATGGCGCGTGTCCGCGCCCTGTTGCGCCGCTCGCGACCAGACCGTATCACCGGCCTGCTCACCGCCGGTGATCTCTCACTCGATCGGGAGAATTGGCGTGTCCATCGCGGCGAGCGGCATGTCCATCTCGGACCGACCGAATTCCGCCTGCTCGATCATCTGATGGGCCGGCCAGGCCGCGTCTTTTCCCGCGCGCAATTGCTGGACGGCGTCTGGGGCGAGGCGGCGGAGATCGACGAGCGCACCGTCGATGTCCATGTCGGGCGCCTGCGCAAGGCCTTGTCGATCGGCGAGGAACAGGACCCCATCCGCACGGTGCGCGGCGCCGGCTATTCCTTCGACGAGCATTTCGGCAAATAATTTTGAAAAAAGCGTGTTTTCCCGATTCACCCAATCGGGAAAACACGCCTCTTTACGCGAAGCTCGTTTTACCAAAGGTCATTCATTATGACCGTTGGTATTACCAATGAATGAGCGTAAGGATGATCTCCAACGCGATCAGAGCCACGACGGCGATTTCCATCGCATCGGCCCTGCCGCCGGAGGCATCATCGTAGAGCGCCATGTAAGTATCGCGGATGATCGCCAGTTTCTGATCGACCGCATTGCCGACCGCATTGACCTGGAAGAGGGTGAGCGAGGCGGCATAGATGCGGGCAAGATAGACATCCTCGGTCACGGTCAGAACATTGTCGACATGTTCCTTCACTTCCGTGACTTCCGCGAACAATGTATACAAACGCCGCGCGAGGCCGGCCAATCTTCTGGATGACCAAAGGCCGCTCGACCGATGCGTGGTCTCGACGAGATCATACATGCGCGGCAATTCATCGGTGAGCAATTTGTTGAAATAGCTGATTTCCAGCAATTGGGCATTAGCCACCTCGACGACATCGAGCACATCCGAATCGCCGCGCGGATCGACGACCAAAGCGCGGTCCCAGGTGAGCACGGCGAGATCATCGAGATAATAAGAGAAATGATTGCGCAGAAGATCCTGGCGCGCGCGCTCCGAAAGCGGCAGAGTTTCGCCGGACAGCAGCGGCACCAGATCGATCTCGTTCAAGATCTGTTGGCCAGTCAAGGGCCGGTCGAACGAGCGCACGAAGCCGACGATATAATCTTCTTCCAGCGGCGAATCGATCGGCTTGTCGAGAGCACCATCGAGTGGGCCGCGCAAAGCCTTCACCATGTCACGCCAAAGGAGGCTGCCCGATGTCGGCCCCACCGTCGCGTTAATGGCGTTGAGCAGCGCGGAATAGGCGTGCCAGCCAAGATGGCTGACCGAAAAACGCATGGTGAGGGTGACGATGCCGATATCATAAAGGCGCGCCGTCACTTGCGCTTCGACATTGCGTGCCGCCTGATCCTCAGTCCGCAGTTTCAGGGGCAAGGGATCAAGCGTCAGAACGACTGGAGGCACGTTATAGGCCACGGCTTTTGCCGGCGTTGCCTGCAATTTGCGCCGAGCGCCGAGGGAGCCTGTATGCTCCAGCCAATGTTTTTCGGCTAGATCGAGATTGATACTGTCGGCGAGTTCGAACAGGCGATAGACGATAATATCGCCCGATGTGACGACGACTTCACCTTGAGGCTGCATAATGGCTCCGCGTCGATCGATAATCTATCAAATGGCTTTTTCCCATCGCACTCATCCCCAAAGATCGGGCGCGGGCGGATAAGCAAGGGAGCCCTCATAGGTGAGCCCATGGGGACGATCCTTCGCAAGCAGCAGGGGGCCATCGAGATCGACGAACCGGGCTTGTGACGCAAGCAGCATGGCGGGGGCCATGGCCAGCGAACTCGCCACCATGCATCCAAGCATGATATCGAGTTTCAACCCGCGCGCCGCCTCGACGAGACACAGGGCCTCCGTCAGACCACCGGTTTTATCCAGTTTGACATTGATCATATCATAGCGGGCCGCAAGGTCCTCGAGTCCATCGCGATCATGAGCGCTTTCATCCGCACAAATGGACACGGGCCTTGAAATTTTTGCAAGCATCGCATCCTGGCCGGCTGGCAAGGGCTGTTCGATCAGTTTGACACCAGCCGCCGCGCAAGCCTCGAAATAGGGGCCAAGCATTGTCTCGGTCCAAGCCTCGTTGGCATCGACGATCAGGGTCGCCTCGGGCGCCGCCGCGCGCACGGCGGCAATGCGGGCAAGATCCCCTTCCCCTGCGAGCTTGAGTTTCAGCAAGGGTCGATGGCTGGCCTTGGCCGCGGCTTCCGCCATGGTTTCAGGCGTGCCGACCGAGATCGTATAAGCCGTGACGGCGGGCACGGGCTCCGAAAGGCCCGCGCGACGATAGACGGGCACACCGGTTTCCTTGGCTTCCAGATCCCACAAAGCGCAATCGAGCGCATTACGGGCGGCCCCTGGCGGCAGAAGCTCCTGCAAAACCTCACGCCCAGCGCCGGCTTCAATCGCGGGGCGGATCATCTCGATTTGAGCGAGGACGCTCGCTGGGCTTTCGCCGTAGCGCGCATAGGGCACACATTCTCCCCGTCCCCTGGCATGTCCAGAGTCAAGCGTGGCGACAACGACCTCCGCCACGCTTTTCGCCCCACGCGAGATGACGAAACGACTGGCCAGGGGGAAAGATTCGATCGCCAGGGTTAGGCGCGGCATGGTGGGACGTCTCTTGAAAGGCTCGTGGGAAAGGAAGGAGAAAAAACGGTCAGCGCCGGCGGCTGCGTTTGATGTTTTTCTTGGCTAAAGCCTCTTCCGCTTTGGGGTCGAAGCTGCGCTTCGCAGATCCCTTGGCGGACCCATTCCGGCCTTTCGAGCGTGGCGCAAGAGCGCCGCCGTCGATGAGTTCGAAACGCAGCGCGCCTGCCAGCGGCGCTGCCTCGACGAGCCGGACGGTGACGAGATCACCCAGCCGATGCATGAGGCCGGTGCGCGACCCGATCAAGGCGTGCCTTGCTTCATCATGCCGGAAATAATCCTGAGCAAGGCTCGATATGGGCACGAAACCATCGGCCCCTGAGTCCATGAGGCGGATGAACAGGCCGGATTTGGTGACGCCGGAAATGCGGCCCTCGAATTGCGCGCCGACTTGATCAGCGAGGTGAATGGCGATCAGCCGTTCCACGGTCTCGCGCTCGGCGGCCATGGCACGGCGTTCAGCCGCTGAAATCTTGGCCGCGATTTCGGCAAGAACATGCGGATCCGTATTCGGCAAGCCATCGGAGCCGAATTTCAGGGCGCTGATCAGGGCGCGATGCACGATGAGATCGGCATAGCGGCGAATCGGCGAGGTGAAATGCGCGTAACGGCGCAGATTGAGACCGAAATGCCCGTAATTTTCAGTAACATATTCCGCCTGGGCCTGCGTGCGCAACACGATCTCGTTGACGAGATGTTCGTGCTCGGTTTCGCGCACCTGCGCCAGAATACCATTGAATTGCGCCGGCCGCAGCACCTGGCCCTTGGCGAGCTTGATATCGATCGTATGCAGAAATTCGGCGAGCGCGTTGAGCTTTTCGATCGTCGGCTCGTCATGTGTGCGATAGATCAAAGGCTGATGATGCGCCTCCAGCGTTTCCGCCGCGCATACATTGGCGAGGATCATGAATTCCTCGATCAATTTATGCGCATCGAGCCGGGCGGGGGTAAAAATCCGTTCGACGCGACCAGCCTCATCGAGTTTGATCTTGCGTTCCGGCAGATCGAGATCGAGTGGCCCTCGCTTGGCGCGTGCCTTTTTCAAACATTCATGCGCCGCATACAGAGGCCGCAAGACCGTTTCGAGCAAAGGCTCTGTCACATCATCAGGCGCGCCATCGATCGCGGCCTGCGCCTGCGCATAAGACAATTTCGCCGCCGAGCGCATTATTACGCGATGAAAGGTGTGGCTAAGCTTGTGCCCATCGGCGGCGATGACCATGCGCACGGCGAGCGCTGGCCGATCCTCGCCGGGACGCAACGAACACAGATCGTTGGAAATCCGCTCGGGCAACATGGGAACGACGCGATCGGGAAAATAGACCGAATTGCCGCGCTCCTGCGCTTCCTTGTCAAGCGCCCCGCCAAGGCGGACATAAGCGGCGACATCGGCGATGGCGACACTCAAAATCGTGCCGCCCACATTGGCGGGATCAGGATCATAGTCAGCATAAACGGCGTCGTCATGATCCTTGGCATCTGGAGGATCGATGGTCACCAACGGCAGTTCGCGCCAATCCTCGCGCCCTGCAAGGCCAACATTCTTTTTGCTTTCGGCTTCCGCCAGCACTTCGGACGGGAAAATATGCGGCAGGCCATGCGCGTGAATAGCGATCAGGCTCACCGCTTTTTCCGAGGAAAAGGCGCCGATTCTTTCGCGCACGCGCGCGCTCGGCAAGCCAAGACGGCCCGAGCGCAGCGGCTCGACGGCAACGAGATCACCATCCTCCGCCTCACCGCGATCGGCCTCGGAAACCTGTAATTCGCCCCGGCCGAGACTCTTTTTATCAATCGGCACGATACGGCCACCACCGCCCAGCGGATCGGCTCGGAAGAGGCCGAGCACTTGTGTTCTGGCGCGTGGCAGAAGCTTGATCAGGCGGCCGGTATAGGTAGGCTCATGGGGTGCTGGATCAGGAACCGCCTCGACCCGCACCAGGGCGCGATCGCCAAGACCTGGAGCTGGCATATTGGCGCGCGGCTTGCGCGGCGCCGATATAGCGATTTTGGGTATTGGGCCGAGCGAGGCATCCCATTCGACCGGGCTTGCCAGAAGATCACCATCGCGGTCGCGGGAAAAGATCTCGGCGAGAACCACCGCGGGCAGGCGTCCCGGCTGGTGCAGCACGCGGCGTCGCCGCTCGATCGCGCCCTCCGCTTCGAGTTCTCGCAACATTCGCTTCAGGGCGATGCGATCATCCCCCTTGATATCGAAGGCACGGGCGATTTCCCGTTTGCCAATCTTGGCCGGTACTTTATCGCCCTGCGCTTCGCGCTCACGCGCGATAAAGGCGATAAGATCGGCGCGCGACGGCAGGCGTCCCGCGCCCGGCGAGGTCTCCGCATCGGAGGCGGTATAAGAGGGAGGCACAGCTGTTTTCCTCACGCGCGTGTCCTTAAATCCCTCCAAGCCCGAGATTGATCTTCACTCTAAGACTTTAAAAAGGGGGTTCTTCATCCGGCTCCGATGATTTCGCCGCTTTGGCCTTGGTGGTTTTGGCCGTTGCTGCCTTGCTTGCAGCCTTTTTCGCGGGCGCTTTCTCGGTGGTCGTCGTCTTGCCAGAGGCTTTCTTTGCGGGCGCCTTCTTCGCAGGGGCCTTTTTGGATGCGGCTCCGGCCTTCTCGTCAATCAGGCGGATGGCCTCTTCGAGCGTCAAAGTTTCCGGCGAGAGACCGGATTTCAAGGTCGCATTGACCTTGCCGTGATTGACATAAGGCCCAAAACGGCCTTCCCGCACGGTAATGGGACCGCCCGAAGGGTGCTCGCCGAGGAGTTGGCCCTGCACCGCGCCTTTTCCTCCCCCTTGACCACTCGCCTTGGCGGCGAGCAAGGCCAAGCCTTCCTCCAGCGTCAATGTGGTGGGGTCGGCGTCTTTCGGCAAGGTCGCGTTGAGCTTGCCGTAATTGACATAGGGACCAAAGCGCCCGGCCTTGATCGTGACCTGCCCCCCTTCGGGATGATCACCCAAAACACGGGCAGGCGCGGATTCGCCTTTGCCGAAACGGCGACCGGTGAGCCCGCTTTCTTTGGCAATGATGAGGTCGATGGCGCGATTGGCGCCAAGGGTCAGAATATCCTCGTCCTTGCCGATATTCGCATAGGTCTTGCCATGCTGGACATAGGGACCAAACCGGCCGATGCCCGCCAGAATCGGCTCATGGGTTTCGGGATGGCGCGCAACCTCGCGCGGCAGGGAAAGAAGCCCGAGCGCCATGTCGAGTGTCAGATCGGCCGGCGCGATCGTCTTGGGCAAGGAGGCGCGTTTGGGCTTTTCGCCTTCGCCGCGCTGCACATAGGCACCAAAGCGCCCATCGCGCAGCGAAATCTCCTCGCCTGTTTCGGCATCGACCCCCAGCACCTTGACACCCGGACGATCCGTTTCGCCGTTGCCTCCCTCCGGCCCCGTATCCGAAAGAGTGCGGGTGAATTTGCACTCCGGATAATTGGAACAGCCGATGAAAGAACCGAATTTGCCGAGCTTCAGCGACAATTGGCCATTTGCGCAAGAAGGACAGGCGCGCGGATTGGAGCCATCCCCCTTATCGGGGAAAATATAGGGACCGAGCACTTCATTGAGGCTATCGAGGACTTGTGTGGTGCGCAAATCCTTGGTGTCGGCGATGGCGCCAGAAAAATCGGCCCAGAAATCGCGCAGGACCTGTTTCCAATCGATCTCGTGATTGGAAATCTTGTCGAGGCTTGATTCCAGATCGGCGGTGAAATCATAGCCGACATAGCGGCCAAAGAAGCTTTCGAGAAAAGCCGTAACGAGCCGTCCCTTGTCCTCGGGAATCAGCCGTTTCTTGTCGATCCGCACATATTCGCGATCTTTCAGGACGGCGAGCGTCGAGGCATAGGTCGAGGGCCGGCCTATGCCAAGTTCCTCCATGCGCTTGACGAGCGTCGCCTCGGTAAAGCGCGGTGGCGGCTCGGTGAAATGCTGGCTCGCCTCGATCCTGTCCTTTTTCAAGGGGTCGCCGACCTGCATGGCCGGTAGGCGGCCACCCTCTTCATCCTCTTCGTCGTCGCGGCCTTCCTGATAGAGTTTCAGGAATCCGTCGAAACGCACCACCTGCCCAGTGGCGCGAAGATCGAGCCGGCGCGCACCAACCTCGGCCAGAATATCCACCGTGGTCCGCTCCAGTTCGGCCGATTCCATTTGGCTCGCAATGGTGCGGGTCCAGATCAAATCATAAAGCCGCGCCTGCTCCGCATCGAGAAAACGAGCGACATGTTTCGGCAGGCGGGCAAGATCGGTCGGTCGGATCGCCTCATGCGCCTCCTGGGCATTCTTGGCCTTGACCTGATAGCGGCGCGGTGCCTGCGGCACATATTTATCGCCATATTCGGCGGCAATCACTTTCCGCGCGCCAGTGATCGCTTCCGGTGCCAGATCAACGCCATCGGTTCGCATATAAGTGATGAGGCCCACCGTCTCGCCATCGAGATCGATGCCTTCGTAAAGGCGCTGGGCCAATTGCATGGTGCGCGCTGGTGCAAGCCCCAATTTGCGCGCCGCCTCCTGTTGCAAGGTCGATGTAGTGAAAGGAGGCGCGGGATTGCGTCTGGCGGGCTTGGCCTCGACCTTGGCCACCGTGAATTTGGCCGTTTCGAGCGCCGCCTTGAAGGCTTCGGCTTCGGCGCCCGCGCCAATATCGAGCCGGTTGATCTTTTTGCCGTCCGCGCCGACGAGTTTCGCGGAAAAGGGCTGATCAGCGGGCGTGCGCAGAAAGGCCGTGAGCGACCAATATTCCCGCGGAACGAAGCGTTCGATCTCCAATTCGCGCTCGCAGACGAGACGCAAGGCGACCGATTGCACGCGGCCAGCCGAACGCGCCCCCGGCAATTTGCGCCAAAGCACCGGCGAAAGATTGAAGCCGACGAGATAATCAAGCGCCCGGCGCGCGAGATAGGCATCGACGAGATCAATGTCGATAGCGCGCGGATGCCGCATGGCGTCGAGAATCGCCGATTGGGTGATCGCATTGAACACCACACGCTCGACCGGCTTATCCTTCAGGACCTTTTTGGCCTTGAGCACTTCCAGCACATGCCAGGAAATCGCCTCGCCCTCACGGTCAGGGTCGGTGGCGAGAATCACCCGGTCGGCCTCCTTCACCGCCTTGGCGATGTCGGCGAGCCGTTTGGCGGATTTGGTGTCGACATCCCAAAGCATGGCGAAGTCGTGGTCGGGATCGACCGAACCATCCTTGGGCGGCAAATCGCGGACATGACCGAACGAGGCAAAAACTTCGTAATCCTTGCCGAGATATTTATTGATGGTCTTGGCCTTCGCCGGCGATTCGACGATGACGACATTCATGGATCGGCGCCCCCAGGATATGCAAACAAATGGTTAAAAGATGAGTTAATCGATAAAGTAAATTTAGCCAGGCCTGTCGCCTTGGGCTGTACTTTTTCTGAAACCCAGACGCATCTCGCTCTCGTGAATTCCGGTCATATAGATCAAAAGTATCCGATCCATACCGCCCGCTCAGGCGGCGGGAAGATGGGGGAGCAAGCCGCGCCTGTCAAATCCGTCCCTTTCCTGTAAATTTCAAGGGGGCTGCCCAGCGGATGGCTTGCGAAGCAAAGGGAGAAGGTCCTATAGAAAGCGCCGATGTTCCAGCCGCTCTCCTCAAAGCCGTCCTTTCCCCATCGCCATCTGCTTGGGATCGCTGGCCTTTCCGCACAAGATCTGACGATTCTCCTCGATCTTGCCGAGGAAGCGATCGAAGTTTCGCGGCAAGTCGAGAAAAAGCGCACCAGCCTGCGCGGCCGTACGCTCATTAATTTGTTTTTTGAAGCCTCCACCCGCACCCAGTCCTCTTTTGAGCTGGCCGGCAAGAGACTCGGCGCCGATGTCATGAATATGTCGGTCGCGACCTCGAGCGTCAAAAAGGGCGAGACCCTGCTCGATACGGCCATGACCCTGAATGCCATGCGGCCGGATATTATCGTTGTGCGCCATGCCCAGGCCGGCGCCGTGCATCTTCTCGCCCGGGAGGTCGATTGCTCGGTCGTCAATGCGGGCGACGGCGCGCATGAGCATCCGACCCAGGCCTTGCTCGATGCGTTGACGATCCGCCGCAACAAGGGCCGCATCGAAGGCCTCATCGTCGCCATTTGCGGCGATATTCTGCATTCGCGTGTGGCCCGCTCCAATATTCTCTCACTTTCGGCCTTGGGCGCCAGGGTGCGCGTCATCGGTCCCTCGACGCTCCTGCCCACAGGCATCGAGCAGATGGGCGTCGAAGTGTTCCGCGACATGCGGGAGGGACTCGTCGGCGCCGATATCGTCATGATGCTGCGGCTGCAACGCGAGCGCATGGACGGTGGTTTCATTCCCTCGCTCAAGGAATATTTCCGCTTCTACGGCCTTGATGAAGAAAAACTGGCTTTGGCGCGCCCCGACGCCCTGGTCATGCATCCAGGCCCGATGAATCGCGGCGTCGAGATCGCCTCCCGCGTCGCCGATGGACCCCAAAGCCGAATCAGAGAGCAGGTTGAAATGGGCGTGGCGGTGCGCATGGCGGTGCTCGAGGCCCTGTCGCAGCATTTGCCGAACGGATAAAGCCTTGACCTACCGTGTTTCCCCCCAAGTTCCGCCGCCGCTGGCCCTGGTCAATGCCCGTGTGGTCGATGGCGCGCGGGACCAGGAAGTTCGGGGCGGTGTGCTGGTGCTCGACGGCACGATCGCGGCCTTCGGTCCCGACGTGACGCCGGCGGCTCTTCCGGCCGGGATTCCCCTCGTCGATTGCCGTGGCGATGTGGTAACGACGGGCCTGATCGACATGCGGGCCTTTGTCGGCGAGCCCGGCGCCGAATATCGTGAGACCATCGCCTCGGCCACCACGGCGGCGGCGGTTGGCGGCGTCACCACGGTTCTCGCGCGTCCCGATACATTTCCTCCGGTCGATGAAGCCGCCGTCGTCGATTTCCTTTTGCGCCGCGCCCGCGACACTGGCCGTGTGCGCCTGTTGCCCACCGCCGCCCTCACCAAAGGCCTTAAAGGCGAGGAAATCGCCGAAATCGGCCTCCTCCTGCAAGCCGGCGCAATTGCCTTCAGCAATGGCCGGACATCGGTGCGCAACGCGCAGGTGATGCGCCGGCTTCTGGCTTATTCCAAAGATTTCGACGGCCTCATCATTCATTATGCCGAGGACGCCGATCTCGTCGGCGATGGCGTGATGAATGAGGGCGAACGCGCTTCGCGCCTCGGCCTCGCCGGCATCCCGCGCGAGGCGGAAGCCGTGATGCTCGACCGCGACATGCGCCTCGTGAACCTCACACGCGCCCGCTATCACGCGGCGCTCGTCACCACGAAGCTTTCCGTGGACATCATCCGCGCGGCCAAGGCGCAAGGGCTGCCCGTCACCTGCGCCACGTCCATTAATCATCTGACCCTGAACGAAAACGATATCGGCGATTACCGGACCTTTTTGAAAGTCGCGCCTCCCTTGCGCGATGAGGACGAGCGTCTGGCCCTCGTCGAGGCTTTGGCCGAGGGCGTGATCGATGTCATCGTCTCCGATCACGACCCGCAGGATGTCGAGACGAAACGCCTGCCCTTCGCCGAAGCCGAATATGGGGCGCTCGGCATCGAAACCATGCTGTCGGCGGGCCTCCGCCTCGTGACGAGTGGCCATCTCTCCCTGCCACGACTCATTCGCGCTCTGTCGACGCGCCCGGCCGAGATTCTCGGGCTTGCGCAAGGCCGTCTCGAAATCGGCGCACCCGCCGATCTTATCCGTTTCGACCCCGAGGAACCCTTTATCGTCGATCGGAAAAAGCTGCATTCACGCAGCCGCAACACGCCTTTCGATCAGGCGCGGCTCGAAGGTCGCGTCAAACTCACTTTGGTTGGTGGTGAAATCGTATATGAGGTTTCCGGGGCCGGCGAAGCTCTGCTAAGCTGAGTTTGTAGACTATTCGCAGGTCCGTTCCCGATCGAGCAAGGATGCCAGCGTGTTCGTGCCTCTCGCCACCTTCCTCCTTGGTTATTTTCTCGGCGCCATTCCCTTCGGCCTGTTGCTGACGCGGGCCGCGCGGACGGAAGACCTTCGTTCGATCGGCTCGGGTAATATTGGCGCGACCAATGTGCTGCGCACCGGGCGCAAGGATCTCGCCGCCTTGACGCTGCTGCTCGATGCCCTGAAGGGCACCGCCGCCGTGCTGATCGCCCGCAGCTTTTTTGGCCCTGACTCCACTCTGCCGCTGTTTGCCGCGGCAGGAGCTTTTCTCGGCCATGTCTATCCGGTCTGGCTCAAATTCGCGGGCGGCAAAGGGGTCGCCACCTATCTTGGCTGTCTTATCGGCCTCGCTTGGCCGGCGGGGCTCGCCTTCGCCCTGGTCTGGCTCGCGGTCGCGGCGCTGACGCGCTATTCCTCGGCGGCGGCGCTCGCCGCCAGCGCGCTCACGCCTGCCATTCTCTGGCTCCTTGGCGAACCGGCGGCCGCGCTGCTCTATCTCACCCTCACTCTGATTCTCTGGTATAAGCACAAAGGCAATATTGCCCGTCTGCGGGCCGGGCAGGAAACCCAGATCGGCAATAAGGGATGAGCGGCGAGACGCTCTTCCCCCTTGCCCAGAAAGAGCTGGATGAACGCGAGCGCTTCGATTGGCTGCGTCTGTCACGCAGCGAGATGATCGGCCCGCGAACCTTTCTCTCCTTGCTCGATCGCTATCGCAGCGCCAGTTCCGCTCTCGCTGCTGTACCGGATCTTGCCCGGCGAAAGGGCCGGCCCATCAAGCTCGCCGACACGAGCGACGTTGAGCGCGAATGCGAGGCGCTGGCAGCAGCAGGCGGTTCCTTCATCGCGCTTTGCGAACCCGATTATCCGCCACTTCTGCGCCTCATTGATGCGCCACCCCCGATCATTGCCGTGCGTGGCCGGCGCGAGAGCCTCGCTCGTGCCAAGGTGGCCATCGTCGGCGCCCGCAATGCATCGGCCGCCGGTCTCGTCTTTACCGAGCGCCTGTCACGGGAAATCGCCAAGGCGGGCTATGTCATCGTCTCGGGACTCGCGCGCGGCATCGATGCGAAGGCGCATCAGGCGGCACTCGAAACCGGCACCATTGCGGTGCTGGCCGGCGGGCTCGGCCGCATCTATCCGGCAGAACATGCCCCCCTGCTCGAACGCTTGCTTGGTGAGGGCGCCGCGATCAGTGAAATGCCCTTCCATTGGGAGGCACGCGGCCGCGATTTTCCGCGCCGTAACCGCATCGTCTCGGGCTTGAGTCTTGGACTTGTCGTGGTCGAGGCAGCGCGCCAGTCGGGCTCGCTGATCACCGCGCGCTTTGCCGCCGATCAAGGCCGCCAGATCTTTGCCGTGCCGGGCTCCCCGCTTGATCCACGCGCCGAAGGCCCGAATGATCTTTTGCAGGAGGGAGCGACCTTCTGCACCAAGCCGGACGATGTCATCGACGCTCTAGCGAACCAGAGAAACCATGTCGCGCGACCGGGCTTTGCCGAGGCCAGCGCGCCGTCCGACGGAGCGGATCTTTTGTGGGATGAGATCGATTTTCTGGAGACGGATGCCTCCGTTTTCAGAAAATCGATCAAGGCGGAATGGGATGAAGAGACCGTCCCCACGCCCGCAGCAGCCCTCTTTTCAGATGAATCAGCCGTGCTGATCGCATCGGACGGTCAGGACCATCCGGATCAAGCAAGCCTCAAGGAACGGATCATTGCGCTTCTGGGGCCAGCGCCTGTTTCCGTCGATGAACTAGCGCGGGCGGCGGCAAGCCCGCCCGGTGAACTTCAAGCCGTGCTATTGATTCTCGAACTCGAAGGCCGGCTCACCCGTCATGGCGCTAGTCTCGTGTCTCTGCTGTCGCGATCTTGAAGGACAGCGACAGCAGAGACACTGTTTTCTCAGCACCGCTTGACACGCCCGCGCGCCCGCTCGAGCGCGCCTTCCCGCAATTCACAATAAAGAAGCCGGGCAGGATCAACGGGCCCTATGAAGGTCAGATGGCCCGGAGGTACGGGGCGAAAACCCATTCGGGCATAATAGGGCTCGTCGCCGACGAGAAGGACGAGTTCATGCCCTTGGCTTTGCGCCGCCTCCAGCGATTTCAGGACGAGGGCCTCGCCAATGCCCCCGGAACGAAAGGCTGGCTCCACGGTCAAGGGCCCGAGCAGCAAAGCCTGTGTGTCACCGCAGCGGATGCGGGTGATCCGATTGGCGCCAACAAGCAACGTCCCGACGCGCGCCACGAAGGAGAGCGCATAATCAGGCTCCTGGCCTTCGCGCAGCCGATAGGCCGAACGCGCGAAACGGCCGGGTCCGAAGGTGCGCTCGTCGAGTTTTTCGATGGCCCCCTGATCGGCCTGCGTCTGCGGCATCAAGATCAGGGACAGATCGGCGGCCATGACGATTCCTCAATGATGGACTAAAAGGCCTCTCCCTTTTGAGATAATTCCGTAGCCTTTCAAAGGGAGATATGCGGCCAATCGATTTTAATGGATCAAGCCCCCATATTGCCATGGCCGCGCTCGGTATGGTTGTCACCCTTCCATGCGATAAGGTTTTGTGGCTGATCGCTCGTTTGGAACAATTTTCACAAAACCATGCTGACTTTCCATTCCTCCCTTACGAACACAGCCGTACCGGTCGCTCTCGACGCGCGGGTTCTGCCGACCGAGATCAATTGGATTGATGCCGTCAGTCCCTCGGAGCCCGAGAGGGCATTCCTCGAACGCGTGCTGGGGACACGGATTCCCACTTTCGCGGATCTCTCTGAAATCGAAAGCACAAGCCGTATCTATAGCAACGGCGGCTATCTTTTTCTCAGTATGCCGGCGATCTTCCGGGGCGATGAAAATGTTCCGATCACGACGCCGCTCGGCTTCGTGCTGTCGAAGTCGCTGCTCATCAGCTTGCGTTTTGAACCTTTGAAATCATTCGAGAATCTACAGGCTCACATCACCCGCAAGGATGCTGAAGGATCAGGCGGCGCCCATGCTTTCGTCGCCATTCTCGAAGTCATCATCGATCATGTCGCCGATTTGCTCGAGCACATCGGCACCGATCTCGATTGCATCTCGCAGGATATTTTCGGCTTTTCGAGCGGTCCCGAAAGCCCGGCGCGTCGCAAGAACGGAAAGGATCTGCGCGAGGTGTTGCGGCGCATCGGCCGCATCGGCAATCTCACCTCGAAACTCAGCGAAATGCTGCTCGGCGTCGGCCGTATCATCCCCTTTGTCGTCAGCAACCCGAGCATCGAATTGTCGAGTGATGAGAAGAGCCGGCTGAACAATCTCGGCCGCGATATCGCCTCCCTCAACGAATACGAGACCCGTCTGACCGACAAGACCCAGTTCCTGCTCGATGCGACTTTGGGCCTGACCAATGTCGATCAGAACGATATTTTCCGCATTCTGACGGTTGTTTCGGTCGTCGGCATACCGCCGACTTTCATTGCCAGCATGTATGGCATGAATTTCAAGAATATCCCCGAATATGACTGGGCCTTCGGCTATCAATATGGCTTGGCCCTGATCTTCATTTCTACGCTCCTGCCCCTGCTTTGGTTCAAGCGAAAAGGCTGGTGGTAGTCAGATAAATCCGCGCTGATCGGGAACGAAAATAACGCACCACACATTGGCCTGCGGGATGGCTCATCGGTTCGGCCGCGAGCCAACTCTTCGTGTCACCCCCTTTGAAGGCACCGTCTTCAAGGGAAAGAGAGCATTTAAACAAAGAGATAGATGGCAGAGTCGGCGGTTTCCGACGGGCTTCGTCTCAAGGAAAGAACAACAGAGAGGGCCTTAAACCCTCAATGCCTCTCGGTCCGAAAGGCGCTCGCGCGTCGAAGCCTTGATCCTGCTTCAAGTCAAGGGAGAAGGCTATGCTGAAAAAACTGGCCATCACGGCCTCGATTCTTGCTCTGATGAGCGGGACCGCTCTGGCGCAAACGTCCACCACGAATCCGCGTCCCACGACGGGACAGCCCGTCACGACAGCGCCAGCTAGTTCGGGCCGCTGGCTCGCATCCACCGTTTACAAGGCCGACATCTATGATGCATCCGACAACAAGATCGGCACCATCAATGATCTCGTCATGGATGGGTCGGGCAACATCACGACGGCGGTGGTCGGCGTCGGTGGTTTTCTCGGAATGGGTCAGAAGGATGTAGCCGTTCCCTTCGGAGATCTCAAAATATCCGCTCGCGAGGGTAAGAATTGGTTCGTGTTGGACCGCACCAAGGACCAATTGCAGGCAGCGCTGCCGTTCGACAAGCAAGCGGCACTGGCGACGTCTTCAAAAACCGGACGGTCCGTGGCCACGACGCCCTCTTCCCTCTCAGCAAACCCCTGGCTCGCATCGGAAATCTACAGAGCGGATATCTACGACCAGGCCGATAACAAGATCGGCGTTGTCGATGATCTCGTCATGAATGACTCCGGCCAAATCACCACCGCCGTCATCGGTGTGGGTGGTTTCCTCGGAATGGGCGAGAAAAATGTGGCGGTGCCCTTCTCCGATCTGAAAGTCGCCGCTCGCGAAGGCAAAGAGCGGTTCATTCTGGATCGCAGCAAGGATCAGTTGAAGGCGGCTCCTTCCTTCGACAAGAAAGCGGCTGTTACGGAAAAAATGTAATTGCCGGATTGAGACCATCACCCCTTATACCAACGGTCATAATAAATGACCGTTGGACTGCTCTTGAATTTTCGCTCTCGCTTTGAAAAAGCGAAAATTCAAGAAAGGAACCAAAGATCGTTCTTTACGACCTTTGGTATTATCGTGTGATGCCTCCACGACCCAAGGTCGCCAAAAGCGGCCTTGGGTTCGGCTATCCTGGCCAAGCGGTTCCCCAGACAAGCTGTCTTGCCATTACATTTTCCACCGTCCACCCGAGGCGGGACTTGACGCCAAACGCCTTCTCCCCTATGAGCCAAGGTTCATAGAGGCGGGCACTTCGGCATTCCTTGCTGGCAGTCCCTGGCCGTCTTACAGCCCCATTTAAGGAAACTCCCATGTCCCGCCGTTGCGAATTGACCGGGAAAGCCGTGCTGACCGGCAATCTGGTCAGCCATTCGAACCGTAAGACGCGGACGCGGTTCCTGCCCAATCTCTGCAATGTGACCTTGATTTCGGATACATTGCAGCGCCGCATTCATTTCCGTGTCGCCGCCGCCACTCTGCGTTCGGTTGAACATCGCGGCGGACTCGATGCTTTTCTCGTGAAGGCCGCCGATGCGCAATTGTCGCCCGGCGCTCTTTCCGTCAAGCGCGAGATCGTCAAGAAGCAGGCGGCCGCGGCAGCCCAATAAGAGACGGAAACCTAAGCGGTTCCGTTCTCTGTTCAAAGAGATCATAAAGCCCGAAGAGCGATCCTCTTCGGGCTTTCTTTGTTTCAATGAAGAGAAGACGGCACCAGCATCTTGCGCGGCGATGACGCAAACTTTTTCGGCTCGGCCTTTTCGCTGAACAATTCGGCGAGTTTCTCGGTCATGGCGCCGCCGAGTTCTTCGGCATCGACGATCGTCACGGCCCGGCGATAATAGCGCGTGACGTCATGGCCGATGCCGATGGCGATCAGTTCCACCGGTGAGCGCGTCTCGATCTCCTCAATCATCTGGCGCAGATGTTTCTCGAGGAAATTGCCCGGATTGACCGAGAGAGTCGAATCATCGACTGGCGCGCCATCGGAAATCATCATCAAAATCTTGCGTTGCTCTGGCCGAGCCAAAAGGCGCTTATGCGCCCAGTCCAAAGCCTCGCCGTCGATATTTTCCTTGAGCAGCCCCTCGCGCATCATCAGGCCGAGATTCTTTCGGGCTCGCCGCCAGGGCGCGTCGGCGGATTTATAGATGATGTGGCGCAGATCATTGAGACGGCCGGGCATCGGCGGCTTGCCCGCATGCAGCCAGGCCTCGCGAGATTGCCCGCCCTTCCAGGCCCGCGTGGTAAAGCCCAAAATCTCGACCTTGACGCCGCAACGCTCCAGCGTGCGCGCCAGAATATCGGCGCAGGTCGCGGCAACGGTGATTGGGCGGCCGCGCATCGAACCCGAATTGTCGAGCAGAAGCGTCACGACCGTATCACGGAAGTCGGTGTCCTTTTCCTGCTTGAAGGATAAAGGCTGTTGCGGATCGATGATGACGCGCGGCAGGCGTGCCGGATCGAGCATGCCTTCCTCAAGATCGAATTCCCAGGATCGATTCTGCTGCGCCATGAGCCGGCGCTGCAGGCGATTGGCGAGCCGCGCCACGACCGAGGAGAGATTCTGCAATTGCTTGTCGAGATAGGCGCGCAGGCGTTCCAATTCCTCCGCCTCACACAGATCCTCGGCGGCAATGGTCTCGTCATAACGCCGCGTGAAGGGCTTGTATTCGAAGCCCTTCGGCTCGGCACGCTGGGACGTCGGCGGGCGGCGCGGATCGCCGGCCTCCTCGGCTTCCGAATAATCGCTTTCTTCCTCGAAGTCGCCAGTCTGCGCCTCGGTCTCCTCGAACTCGCCCTCTTCCATGCTTTGGGGCTGCGCATCGGATTGCTGCTGCTGCCCGATATCGCCCATGGTCTCGTCGGAGCTTTCCTGGCTCATATTCTCCTGGTTGGCGTCCTGCTCCTGCTCATTAGAATCTTCCTCGTCCATTTCATCCGGGGACTGGCCTTCCTCAGCCATGTCAAGCGAGGTCAGGAGCTTGTGAATCGAATGGGCGAAGGCGCGCTGATCCTCGATCGTATCACCGAGCTTGTCGAGATCGGCTCCAGCCTTCCCTTCCACGAAGGGCCGCCAGAGATCGACGATCGTCTGCGCTTGTTTTGGAGGCTTTAGACCGGTCAGCCGTTCCCGCACCATGAGCGCCAGGGCTTCCTCGATCGGCGCATCGGCCTGGTTGGTGATCTCAGCATAGCGCCCGCGCTGAAAACGCTCCTCGAGCATGGCATTGAGATTGGCGGACACGCCCGCCATCCGCCGCGAGCCAATGGCCTCGACACGGGCCTGTTCGACGGCATCGAAGACGGCGCGGGCGGAGGAGGATTGCGGCATCAGGCGGCGATGCAACTCATTGTCGTGGCAGGCTAGACGCAAAGCCATGGCATCGGCTTGGCCGCGCAGCACCGCGACCTCACGCTTGTCGAATTTGCGCGGCAGATCAGGCAGACGGGCGCGCACCACCGCGCCACTCTGGATCAGGCTCGGCTTTTCCGGCGCATAGGTGACCTCGAGCTGCGGCGCGCCGGCGAGCGCGCGCATACAGCTGGCAACCGCGCGCTTGAAGGGCTCTTGCGGACTTTCGATCTTGGTGGGGGGCTTCTGGTTCGAGCTCATGGAGCTTCCTGACCCTTTTTTGGGGTGATCCGGTCCTTGCCGGCCTTGGCCGACCTGCCGACCCATGCCATCCATCGCGTGCGGGCGGGCCGAAAACGAAACCGTCTTCGGCCGCGCTCTTTAGCTCATGACCACATTCACGGCGCTTTCCGGCAGGTCCTTGCCAAAGCAGCGCTGATAGAATTCGGCGACCAGGGTCCGCTCGAGTTCATCACATTTGTTAAGGAAGGTCAGACGGAAGGCAAAACCGACATCGCTGAAGATTTCGGTGTTTTCCGCCCAGGTGATCACCGTGCGCGGGCTCATGACGGTCGAAAGATCGCCGGCAATGAAGGCGTTCCGGGTGAGATCGGCCACGCGAACCATCTTGCTGATCGTGTCGCGGCCTTCCTTCTTGCCCTGAAAATGCTTCACCTTGGCCTGGACGATCTCCACTTCCCGGTCATGCGGCAGATAGTTCAGGGTCGTGACGATCGACCAACGGTCCATCTGGCCCTGGTTGATCTGCTGCGTGCCGTGATAAAGGCCCGATGTATCGCCAAGGCCGATCGTATTGGTTGTGGCGAAGAGCCGGAAGGCGGGATGAGGGCGAATGACGCGGCTCTGATCGAGAAGCGTGAGATGACCTGAAACTTCCAGCACGCGCTGAATGACGAACATCACATCCGGGCGGCCGGCGTCATATTCGTCGAAACAGAGGGCCACATTATTCTGCAAGGCCCAAGGCAGGATGCCGTCCTTGAATTCGGTGACCTGCTTGCCATCGCGCAGAACGATCGCATCCTTGCCCACAAGATCGACGCGCGACACATGGCTGTCGAGATTGATACGGACGCAGGGCCAGTTGAGGCGCGCGGCGACCTGCTCGATATGGGTCGATTTGCCGGTGCCGTGGTAGCCCGTCACCATCACCCGGCGATTACGGGTAAAGCCGGCGAGAATGGCGAGCGTCGTATCGCGATCGAACAGATAATCCGGATCGAGATCGGGCACATGATTGTCGGGCACGGAATAGCCGGGGACCTCCATGTCGGAGTCGATGCCGAACACCTGCCGGACCGAAATTTTCAGGTCGGGGAGCCCGTGCGGAACTTTGGTGCTTTCATCACTTGCTATGCTTTGCATCTGTCCTCCGTGCCAGCCGGCGCGGTTCTGGAGCATCAAACCGAAAAGGGGATAGCATTTTTCGGGGCAGTTTGATGCGTTTTCAAAAACGGAGCGCCGGACCTGTCGCCGATTTGACGCGCTCCGGTCAAACCGTGAAATGTGCCACCCATTTCAGTCAGGGCAGCATTGATTTCGAAAAAATTCAAGCAAAATCAACCCAGACTGGAGGCAAGCCGGAGGCTGCTCGGACTTGCAGACGTCCGCCGCTCCCGGCCGTTGGAAGAGAACTTTGCGGAAAATCGTCAAACGAATTTGACCGACCTCAAATAATTATAGGCGCGAATGATTTCCCGCAGGCGATCCTCGCTCGACCGGTCGCCGCCATTGGCATCCGGATGCAAGCGCTTGACCAGATCCTTATAGCGGGTCTTGACGGCGGCGGCATCGGCCATTTCGTCGAGTCCGAGCTGGTCAAGGGCCTTCAAGACGGCCACCCCATGACGCGGGCGCCGGCGTTCATCGGCTCTTCCCGACTGGGCTCTCGCCGCTTTGGCGCCCTCGCGGAACATGCCGAGCGGATCTTGTGTCCCGGTGGGCTCATCACCCTCCTCGCGGAAGGTCTTGCCTGAGCGATTGACGCCCATGGCCCAGGTGGGCCGATGGCCAATCAGATCCTCGCGCTGGTAGAGAGCCACCGCCTCGGCACTCATGCCATTGAAATAATTATAGGAGGCATTGTACTCTCGAACATGGTCGAGGCAGAAGTTGAAATATTGGCCCTCGCGCAGCCGCCCTTGCGGGGCACGGAATTCGCCAGGAGCCTGGCAGCCGGGAAAATCGCAATGCACATGGTCCGTCGCCGGAGTCGGCTTGCGGTCGGGTTTGACCCTGATACGATCGAAGAGACGCGAATTCAGATTCATGGTTCGGGTATTATGAAGGTCTTTGAGACGGCTGCAAGCATCTCGACTGGCTAAAATGACGGCGATGACTGGGCACGGGCGGGACCTCCCGCGAAAATAGTGAGCACAGAAGGATGAAACGATGAGCGAGCAGGCAGAGATTTTCGTGGGCGACGCCATCAAGGCCAAATTGCAGGAAGCCTTGAATCCGGTTTCCCTCGAGGTCATCGATGAATCGCACAAACATGCGGGTCACGCCCATGCAGTCATGCGCCCCGGCACCGCGACGGGCCATGGCGGCACGCATTTTCATGTCAAAGTGGTTTCCGAAGCGTTCAAAGGCAAGAGCCGTGTGGATCGCCATCGGACCATCAACGGGTTGCTGCAGCAGGAATTGAACGCTGGCGTCCATGCCCTGGCGATCGATGCCAAGGCCCCTGGAGAATAAGCTTTTTCCACGGATCACAGTTTCGGCGCGGCCCAAACCCAAAAGCAGAAATGCTTTTGGGTTTGCTATGTCGCGTCTTCCCTTCAAAAAGACGTCGGGCAAGGAGGATTTCAGGAAGGAGGGCATCGGGCCCAAAACCGCACCCTATTTCATTAACCTTGATCGTTCATCCTTCTCTCGGAGCGAACTTGCCATGGTTGATCATCTCTTAGTCCTCGAAAAGCCATGAAGAGCCGGTCACTCATAAAATTATAAATCGTCACGGCAATGCATCGGGCGCTCGAACCGGGCGTTATCAGGAGCCTGATCCTTCAGGAGCTCTTCGAGGACACGGAATGCGGCGGATTAATCTCATCGTCATCATTTCGCTGGCCGTCTGTGCGGGCCTGATCGTGCTGGCCACCACGCTCTATTATACTCAGCCCACGGTCCTGCGTGTCGCCGTCGT
Source organism: Beijerinckia indica subsp. indica ATCC 9039 (assembly GCF_000019845.1). Classification (NCBI taxonomy): domain Bacteria; kingdom Pseudomonadati; phylum Pseudomonadota; class Alphaproteobacteria; order Hyphomicrobiales; family Beijerinckiaceae; genus Beijerinckia; species Beijerinckia indica. The sequence goes on from NC_010581.1 coordinate 3,893,484, forward strand.
TCGCGACAGCGAAGATCAAGCAATCATGAATAGCGCGGCCCATATTTTCACCAAGGATCATGAAGGGATCCATCTGAGAATCGTGCCGGCCGACGATCTCAAAGCCGCATCCACCTTGCTTGCCGAAGGCAAGGCCGATCTCGCCGTCCTGCGCAGCGATATTGCCATGCCCTCCTCCGGCCGCACGCTTCTGATCATGCGACGCAATGCCGTCCTGATTTTTGCTCCCGATGGGAGCGGCGTGCATGAGATCGGCGATCTCGCGGGCAAGCGAATCGGCGTTTTGCGCACGGCTTCCCATGCCGGCGCGCGGCTCGACAATGCCGGCACCGAGGCCTTGCTGGCTTTGGTCCTCACTCAATATGACGTGCCCGCCGCCGGGGTGACGAAACTGCGCCTGAGCCTCGCCGAAATTCCCGATGCCTTGCGCCGGCATCAGATCGATGCCGTTCTCGCGGTCGACGCGCAGGAAGCCCCGGACATGGCGGCCGCCATCAATGCGGTCGCGCTATCATCCGCGCAAAAGGTTGTGTTTCTCCCGATCAACGAAGCCGAGGCGATCGCCAAACGCCTGCCCAATCTCGATGTGATCGAAATCGTGCGCGGCGTGTTTGGCGGTGCCACACCGCCGCGTCCGGCCGAAAACTTCGACACGCTCGGCTCGACGACCCGGCTCGTCGCGACAACGCGGCTCAGTGACGGCACGGCCGCCGAAGTGACCCGCCTCTTGCTCGCCGCTCAACCGGAACTCGCCACCCATATCCCCATCGCCAACCAGATCAAGGCGCCCGATCCCCGCAAGGATGCCGTCCTGCCCGTCCATACGGGAACGCTCGCCTATCTCGAGGATGAAGAGGAAACCTTTTTCCAGCGTTACAGCGATCTCTTCTATATCGGTGTCATGATGCTGAGCCTGTTCGGCACTGGCATGGCCACGATGATCGGCCGCTTGCGCCAGCACAAGATCGATGCCATCGACGACGACCTGCAAAAATTGCTCGATCTCATCATGCAGGCGCGCCTGGCGCATGACGATGGCGTCCTCGATAGTTGCGAGGCCGAGACCGAGGTCTTGTTCGCCCGGCTGCTGACGCCTGCCAATGTGCAGTTGATGGGACCGGCCAGAATCAGCGCGCTGGGGATTACGCTCGAGGAAATGCGCTTCATTTTGCGGGAGAAGCGCGCCGAACCGGCATTGCGGGAACCGCCGCCGCATGCCCTGAACCGGGCTCTGGTGGAGGCGCTTTCGCCCCGCCGTCAAGCCGGTGAATAGGATGATCAGACTCATCTGGCAGGTTTCAAGCGGGGTCGGTCGCATTCCCGAATGTCTCCCATCCGGGGATGCTCACGCATGGGGGCCGCACTTCTTTCCGGATAAGGAAACACCTGCGGCCTCCTTTCAGCTATTTACATTGATGCGCGTAGCGGCACGCCACGATCGCGGGCTGCTCCAGGGGATAGCCGTGGTCGATAGACCAGGCGAGCCTGACGAATTGGGCATGCGACCATGCTAATGGAGTGGCGGAAGTGGTGGGGTGACCGGGAAGGAAATCCGGTTGGCCGGACGGGGGATTGAGGTCCCAGACTTGTTCAGGAATGAGCAGCCCGTCATTCGCGGTCGCCGCCATCGCCTTCAGGCGCGCACGGGCTGAGTCGGGATTCTTGGCCAGCAAGTCGTATTCGCCGCGCTCACCCGCGAAAATAGGCCACAGCCTACCGATCGTTGCTTGGCTGCCGGCGGGGAAACCGATGTTCCATTCGCTGCCATCGCGTTTTTCTCCATAACCGTCGAAATTATAGCGATGCCAGAATGTCCCCGTGGGTGTCGTGGTCCCGAGCTGTGTATCGACGACAGGCAGCGTATTCAAGATAATGGGGTCATCCGCGGCCTTGATGCCGAGCCGCACCAGTTCGAGAAAGCTTGGATCGACAACTGCGCGCTGATCGACACCATCTGGACCGCTGTCACCGATATTGTAGGTGGTCCCTGAGTTCCCTTGGCCATCCTTGGTCAGGCGCAGGTAATAAGGCGATTTGGAAAACGGACCTGTCTGCGTGGTTGTCCAAGTCTCGATTTTACCTTTCCATGTATCGGCGGTGGATTCATAAGTGCGAGCCGAGGCCTCATCGCCATTGCGGCGCGCGATATCGGCCGCGCAGATCAAACCGGCAATCTCGGCGGCAATTGTCGCGGGCGAATAACCGCCTTGGTTTTCCCAACGCTCTGCTTGACTGACAGGTCCATGCCCAATGATGAAGTCGGCGGCTTTCTTGACATGGCCTGTATAGGTCGCTCCGTCGAAGCGGCCCAATTGCCATGCCAGCAGAATGGGAAATGCGACTTCGTCCATTTGCAGGCCACCCCAAATGGGGGTGCCGTCCACGAGCGAATTCTGCGGGAATGAACCATCGGGCTTTTGCTGGTGATCGAAGAGGTAGGCAAGCGCCCGCTCGGCCGCACCGCGGTCGCCCGCCGCGAGCAGCGCGGAAGCGATCTGATAGAGATCCCTGGACCAGACGAGGTGGTAGGCATCCGATGGATTATCGAGCCCGTCGCCGAACGCCCATGGCATGGTGGGAGAGGCGACAAACGCTCCTTTGTAGGTCTTGTCCTCAACGGCGGCCAAGACCATCAGTGACGTTTCATAAAGTTCTTTCTGGTCGTGGGCGCTTGCCGGTGTCGGTTTCAGCGAAGCAAGATAGCGGCGCCAGCCATAGGCATAAGCCTGGGCGATGCGGTCGAAGCCGGTGCGCAACGCATCTTGCGCCTGGCTTGCCGCTTGCGTCGTTGTGCTCCCAAAGCCAATGGCAATCGTCAAATGCTTGCGTGTCACACCGTCGAGCGTTGTCTGTCCGGTCTGCACGACATTGCCTTGATCGGCGACCACATAGGTCCACTCCATATGGTGATGGCTGCTCAGGTCCTGCCAGCCATCACTCACGCCAAGATAGCCGTTCGATGTACGGGTGAAGGGCGGATCGGCCGTGAAGGCACTGGCAACATTGCCATTGCTGGCCACGAGAGCATGATGGAATGTCTCGCCATGCGTGTGCATCTGGTCATTGCCGGGAGCTGGATTGAGCAGTGCATAGAGTTGATAAGGATGGCCATCCAGCGACTCGAAGGTTACATCAACGAGAAGGACGGCGCGCTCTGGATCCGTTGAATAAGTCTTGGTGAGCCGATAGCGTTTGTTATTGGCGGTATTGATCTGTCTATAGACAAGGCTGTGAGGAGCGGCCAATTCCACGTGGTACCGCGTGGCTTCGCTCTCGCGCTCGGCGAACGTCCGGCCGTCCGAGACGACGAACTGCAAATCGCGGATGCTTGGCGTATCTATTCTCGGAAAATAAACATCCGTCAGCCCGCTGCCGCCGAGTGTGAACCAAACATTGCTCTCATGGGTAGTGGAGGTGCCGAAGCCCTGTTTGTTGGCGGGGCTCCAACCCTGCTTATAGCCCGGCGCGCCAGGCGCGATGCTTTGCGCATGAGCCGTGGAAAGGGTGGCCGAAGCTACGGCAAGGGCCGCAGCAAAACATTTCAATTTCACGGTATCGTCTCCCTCTATTTTTGAAATTTCCTTCGCACTCTCGATCGTGACGAAGGGAGATTGTCCTTGGCTGGATCGCGCAAGGAATTATTCGGCGCGCGGCTCTCTTCAAGCGCGCAGCCAATCTGTTTCAATCCGTACAAAAGCCGTGCGGACACTCCCGGCTACCGGGTTGCCGGAGATTTGAATGATCGGATCCTATCGTTGTCAGTTGAACAGACTTATGCCGCCGTTCTCGATGGACGATTGGCGTTGCTCGCGGAAACAGTATTTTTGAGGATGACAACGCCAAGCCCATCATTTTGGGCGACATTCATTGCTGTCGTACAAACCAGCGCGCTGGTTTGACGTCATCGGTCCGATCGGCCTTTACGGTGCTGATGAGGATGTTTGTCCGATGCCTTGGCAGGTTACATGTGTGCTGCCAAACCCATGCAAGGCAGAAGGCCTCTATTGACGAGGCTGGTGATGATCCTGCACGTCCCCCAATTTTTGACCTCCCTCTGTTATATTTATGTTTATATTATTGTATTTATTTTATTTTTCCTGCAGCAGACTCCGCCCCAAGAGGCTCGTGTGGCATGACGTTATCGTGGCGAGTCGGGCTCGTGCGATTTATGTCTAATACCTATTCATAATTGCCGCTCCAGAGAGCGGTGTCAATGCAATAATGTTCGGATGTATCGGAAATTTGGGTTCGTCGCTGGTGTGCTTCGAGTGCTCCAGGATCTGTCAGCGATCGATACTGTGCGGCGATGCGGAGCGTTTAGAGGAAGGATTGTGCGGCCGCAGAGGTGAAGGGCAGTCTTTGATGTCGAGACTGCGCAGACCTTGGCGCCGTAGCCACGGCAAAGCGGTAACCACTCCACGTGCATGGCGTCCCCTGCCACCGGGCTTTTTCGTTCCTGCCGCTATGACGGCTTCCTGCCTACCGGCGTGGCAACGAGCAGGTTCCCGGCGCGGAATGCGCAGCCCTTATTAGAATTACTATAGTTAAAGAGTTTGATATACTTATTGACAAATTTTTGTGAACAGTATTTTTTCTAGCAAATAGCGACGACTGTCATATTCTTGTGGCAGTACAGCGTATAAATAAAGAAAAATATGGAGAATCATATATATAAGCGCATGAAATGCGCCACGCTACAGCTTTGCCTGGAATGTTTGTAAACATAACTGAAAATATACTTGTGTTTTTATGGCGAGTATCAATTCAAGGTTTTGGAAAATGCCGTTCACATGCTCAAGACGATCAGAAAAGGCGTATAGAACTAGTCTATCGCCCATGAATCTGTGCCAATTCTGCTTCTCTATTCTGAAGTTTAGGCGATGAGTGGACATCCCTATCAGTGGCTCCTGCTGCCGGTGGCGGCGATTTCGACCTCGGTCCATGCCACGACCTATCTCAGCGTCGAGCAGGCGCAAAAAGCGATCTTTCCTGGAGCAACCTTCACGAGCACAGGCAAGCCAAACGTCTGGCATACGTCGACGGGAGGCACGTTCATTGTCGAACAAGTCCTTGGCAAGCATGAGCAGATCAGTTTGGCTGTTGGCATCAATGCCAATGGTACGGTCAAGCAGATCGAGATCATGCAATATAATGAGTCCTATGGCTATGAAGTGCGCGACCCTGCATGGCGAGCGCAATTCGTCGGCAAAAACGCGTCCTCACCGCTGCAGCTCAACACGGATATCAAAAATATTACCGGAGCGACTTTATCGGCCAAACATATTACCGATGCCGTCAGACGCCTGCTCGAGGCTTACAGCAAGGGATGAGGCGGGCGCGACTCCAGCTCGGCACGATCGTCGAGATTACCGCCAACGACATCGAAGACATTGGGCCAATTGAAGCGGCGTTCGCGGCGATCGATCGCGTACAGCGATTGATGAGTTTTCATGATCATGAGAGCGATTTGTCACGCATCAATCGCGCCGGGGTGGATGAGGCAATCGCGATCGATCCAGAGACCTACGGCGTGCTTGCCTTTGCGAATACACTTTCCAAACGGTCCCTTGGCGCATTCGATATCACGATCGCGTCAATACTCATGGATCACGACTTTCTGCCTCGATCCAACGGCGCTGTCGAAACGGCTGTCACCTATCGTGATTTGCATCTCATGCCGGATCACCGGATTTGCTGGCAGCGAAAGGGACAGATCGATCTCGGCGGCATAGCCAAAGGTTATGCTGTCGATCGCGCTATCGCAGCTCTCCAAATACACGGTGTCAAGAACGGTATGGTCAACGCCGGAGGCGACTTGCGTTGTTTCGGTGAGGCCTGGCCAATCACTCTTCGCCACCCTTATGAGCCGGGTGTCCTGATGAGCGTCGGATGGCTCTCCGATGGCGCTGTCGCAACGTCAGCCGGCTATTTTGCCGGCAAACAGGTAGGTGAAGGTAAGATTGATCCGCTTGTCGATCCCAAAACTGGCCTCTGCACGCGTTGGGACGGGAGTTTCAGTGTCGCGGCAAGCACATGCATGGCAGCGGATGCGTTGACGAAAATCATCCGTCTCAAGCCGGAGCGTGCGCAGTTCATACTGAAGCAGTTTGATGCTCAGGCGATCGTTTTCGACAAATTTGGACCGCACACATGCGGCCGCTCATGGTTCAGGGAGGACTATGTGGCATGACGACTTTACAGCGGCCTCCATTGCGTCTTGGGAGCAAACACCAATTCTGTATCTATGCGGTCAGCATTTTATTGCTTCTGTCTGGATTTGGCTGGTTGATTGCCCATTATTTCTTTGCGCCATTCAGCGAATTCGGCACGCCCGCAGCGCCATCCGAGCCCTTGTGGCTGCGTATCCATGGCGCGGCGGCCATGGGAGCCTTGATCATCCTCGGTTCGGTTTTTCCGGGCCATATAGGACGAGCCTTTACGATGCGTCGAAACCTTTTCAGCGGCTTCCTCATGCTGAGCATTGCGGCGCTTCTGATTCTCACGGGCTATGGACTCTATTATTTTGGCGATGAAGAAACGCGGCCTTGGATCAGCCTCCTTCATTGGACTTTGGGTCTAGCTTCGATCGCCATCCTGATTTTGCACGTGAAACTCGGCAAACGCCGCCCATCCTCTGCGCGCGCGTTTACACAAACGCGCGTATCTGCTCACTTCCATTAGTGTATCGCCACAACAACCGTGCAATAAAAATATTTATACTGTATAATATCAAGTTTTAATTAAAGTAATTATAATATAGTTATCGTTTATTGACATTAATACTTAATAACATTAATGGTAAATCCGCTTCGATTTTAAACATCGCGGCGCACTTCTTTGCAAACATCTTTTGCGACGTCAGCCCACGCGGTCTGTTCTGCGTGCGGCCTCGCATATCTGCGTCCTGGGAAGACGCAGGAGGATCACGGGGAACAATATGATTGGTCAATCAAATCTGCCGCGGCGGAAACGCTCGACTTTGGCTCGCAACCAATGCATGTCGCGGAAAATGTCGCGCCTTCTCGTTTTCGTATTGGCATTAGTGGGACTGTGCAATGTAACGTGCGCCAGCGCTGGTGAATCGCTTTTCGGCTGGCTTTATATGGCCGAGATTCATCCTCCGGGCACCGCTGAATACGAACACAAATCATTCCTGCAACAGAGCCAATCGCGCGGCCATTATTCATTCCTCAAAAATCAGGAAGAAATCGAATATGGAGTGACGGACAGGCTGCAACTCGCCGGCTATCTGAACTGGACTTACGCGAACGCAGCCCGTAACGGAATTGATGGCACGACAGGTGGCCCTGGGGTCAGCCAATTTCGAGATTCTTCTGCTGATCCATTCGGGCGCTATAGCAGGGCGAGGTTCGACACTGTCGCCGCAGAATTCATCTATCAGGTCCTCAATCCCATCACCGATCCGATCGGCTTGGCGCTTTACGCCGAACCCGAAATTGGGCCAGCCGAATTTGACCTTGAGTGGAAGTTGATCCTCCAGAAGAATTTGTTCGATGACCGCCTGATCCTTGCCGCGAATGTTTTTGGCACGATCGAGCGTGAGACCACCAAGGAGGGAGAGATCGAGAAAGCCTCGCCGCTCGATGTGAGTGTAGGCGCTTCCTATCACTTCGTGGATAATTGGTTTGCCGGCTTTGAAGCACGTATACACAACGAATTTAGCGGCTATGCTTTCAATTCTGCGGAACATTCGGCCTTTTTCGTCGGCCCGGTCCTGCATTACGCGACTAAGGATTTTTGGGTGACGGCGGCTTGGCGGCATCAATTGCCCATGGTCGCAACTTATAACGAAGACCAAAGAGCCGTGTCCGTTGGAGGACGAATTTACGGTGACGAACATGCGCGGGATGAAATCATGTTCAGGGTCGGGGTCCCTTTCTGAAGCCTCACTCCGTTGAAAAGTTAAAGCACCCATCCCAGAAGTGGACACCACTTATGGGGTGGGATCTGAAGCGTTTTTAAATATTTATGGAATTGAATAGGGTTCGGCTCGTATGTCCGATGCTCCAAAGCGGCAAACACCTTCACTCTGTCCGCCTGGTCTGTTCACGTTTCACTTGGCAGCGACCGAGCCCCGTAAATCCTTGCGCAAAACCTTGCCAAGCATGGATTTCGGCAGAGACTCTCGAAATTCGACATGGCGCGGCAGCTTGTAGCTTGCCAATTCGCGGCGGCACCAGTGCCGGATCTTTTCCTCATTGACCAAAGAAGTAGACCGCACGACGAAGGCTTTCGGAACTTCTCCCGCGATCGGATCCGGCACGCCGACCACACAACATTCCACGACGCCCGGGCATCGAGAAAGAACCGCCTCGATCTCGCTTGGATAGACATTGAACCCGGAAACAAGGATCATGTCCTTGAGACGGTCGATCAAGGTGAAATAGCCCTCTTCATCCATGGTCGCGAGATCGCCCGTATGCAGCCAGCCGCCACGCAAGGCATGAGCGGTTTCCTCCTTTTGCCGCCAATAGCCGAGCATGACCTGAGGCCCGCGCAGAACGAGTTCGCCGGCCGTGCCGCACGGGACGTCGTGATCGTTCTCATCGACGCATTTGACCTCGGTGTCCGGCAAGGCGACGCCGATCGACCCCGGTTTCGGGCGTGGGACAGGATTGAAGGTCACAACGGGCGAGGCCTCGGTCAGCCCATAACCCTCGATCACCGGACTGCCGACGCAATCTTCCCAATCGCGGGCGACATCCACCTGCAAGGCCGTGCCTCCCGCCCAGGAAAGGCGAAGGGAAGGAGGCGGCGCATCACGGAACCAGGCCTCGTTCACGAGTCCCCTGAAGAGCGGATTGACACCAGTCATCAAGGTGATCGGGAGGTGTTTGAAAGCGGAGCGCAAATTGCCGAGCGGACGCGGATTGGGGATGAGAATATTGCGGCCGCCGACCGAGAACAGGCCCAGCAAATTCACTGTGAAAGCGAAGATGTGATAGAGCGGCAGGACGGTCAACATGACATCCTCCTCATTCACATCATAGGCCGCCGAACTCATGAATTGCGCGACATTCATGAGCAGATTGTAATGGCTCAGCATGGCGCCCTTGCTCACACCGGTCGTGCCGCCGGTATATTGCAGACAGGCAATCGTCTCGGGCGACAAGGTTGCCGCGTGAGCCGCGCGTTCGGCACCATTGGTGATCAAGGCCGCGCCGTCCCGCAGCACCGAGGCGAAACTCATGCTGTCAAGGCTATGCCGCGGGATCTCGCTGCGAATATGTTTCTGCACGAGGGAGATCAAAAGCTTCCGTGGCCAGGAAAAACACTCCGCGACCGAGGCAATGATAACGGTCGGATAGGGCAGGCCCTGGAGCGCCGCTTCGAGCCGGTCCGCGATCATGTCGAGCACGACGACAACGGAGGGTTCCGCGTCTTTGACGACATACGAGATTTCCGCCGCGGTGTAGAGCGGATTGACATTGACGAGAATACAACCCGCCTTGAACGTCCCGAAGGCTACAATGGGATAAGCGAGGCCATTGGGCATGAGGACCATGATCCTCTCCCCCGGCTGCACGCCGAGTTCGCCGCGCAGGAACGCCGCAAAGGCATTGGAGCGATCCTCGACCTCCTGAAAGCTGAGCGTGGCGCTCATGCCATTGGGCAGAATCGTCGTAAAGGCCGGTGCATCACCCCGCCGGCGCGCCAAATCCTCGGTCATGTCGCCGAGGAGGTGATAGGGTGTCGTGATATTGGGCGTGGTGACGGGATTCTCCCCTTTGTTCGGCCTGCTCCAATCAGCACGGCCCTTGACGACATCGTCTTGTTTTCGGCCGTCTCGCTTTTGAATGGCTAGCCTGCCCATAGCGTTCCCTCTGTTACATGGCGCCCTTGTGGCCGGCGTGCTTTTTTCAGGATGTTCGATGTCCCTGAAATCCGCGCCGTTCTTCATTGTTGTCCGGCCCTCTTGAAGGGCCTCTTTCAACGAGGCAGAATTTTTTCTATACCGGCAAGCCTGGAAAAAGAACGATCCCCCTTATACCAAAGGTCATAATAGATGACCTTTGGACCGCTCTTGAATTTTCGCTCTCGCTTTGAAAAAGCGAAAATTCAAGAAAGGAACCAAAGGTCGTTCTTCACGACCTTTGGTATTATGGGCGGCGCGGCGGATAAGGTGAGCCGTAACCTCACTCCATCAAACGACAAGGACATCAGCATTGGCCTCCTCGGCGGAAACGACAAAAACGATCAACTGGCTGCATGTCTCGACCTTGGTCGCCGTGGCTATCTTGGTCGGTACCGAAATGGTGGGTGCATCCTGGGCAGCGGGTTGGGCACTCGGTGGTCTCCTGCAGCTCGATCCAATGATCAGCCGTGCCATCGAAATCCTTTTCGCCCTCTGCGGTTTCGTCCTTTTATTTTATTTTATGCGCACCGCGATAAAGAACGAGCCGATTCGCGATTGAGCCTCCAGCTCTCGCTTTGCAGTCAGAGACTATTCAGTATAGTTTGTTAGAATCACTCAGGCTTTCCCTTTCTCCGATTGAATGGAAGCATGAGCGGAAAATCATTTGAGTCCGAGAGCGTTGGCTTGTGCCGGCACCGCCGCGACGTCTTGAAAGCCCTGACGGCTTTCGGTCTCCTGTCCCAAAGTTCGGCTTTTCTTCGCGCTGATCCCGCGAAAAACCCCTCACAACTGGGATTACGGCTTGGACCAGCCGAGCCCTTTTCTTTCACCCTCTTGAAGGATCTGGCGCGTCGACGCGCCGCCGCCCCCTATTCGCCACCCCCGGAAATCGATCCCGATATCATCGCTCAACTCGGTTATGACGCCTGGGGCGAGATTAGTTTCGACATGGATCACGCCTTATTCGCCGAAGGGCCCGGTCGCTTTCCGGTCAGTTTCTTCCCGCTCGGCAATTTCTTCCACAAATCGGTCGCGATGCATGTCGTCGCAAATGGCACGGCGCGAGAGATCCTTTATGATCCCTCTTACTTCCAAATGCCGGCGGACTCACCGGCGCGGCGCCTGTCGCCAAACGCCGGCTTTGCCGGTCTGCGCATCCAGGAGGCCCGCGATGGTGCCCTTGATTGGCGCCATAATGATTGGGTAGCCTTTCTCGGCGCGTCCTATTTCCGGGCGATCGGCGCCCTGCATCAATATGGCCTTTCGGCGCGTGCTGCCGCTCTCGACGTCGCAGTCGCCGGCCATGCCGAGGAATTTCCCGATTTCACGGGTTTCTTCATCGAACAGGATGAGACCCGCGACGGCCTGACGATCTATGCGCTGCTGGAAAGCCCTTCGCTAACGGGCGCCTGCCGCTTTGTCCTGACGCGCGATAAAGGCGTCACGATGCATGTGGACCAGACGCTCTCTATCCGTAAGCCCGTCACCCGTTTCGGTCTCGCGCCCCTGACTTCGATGTTCTGGTTCTCCGAAACCGTCAAGCCGACCGCCGTCGATTGGCGACCGGAAGTGCATGATTCCGATGGGCTTGCGATCTTCACGGGCAATGGCGAGCACCTCTGGCGGCCGCTCAACAATCCGCCGCGCACCATGGTCTCCTCGTTTATCGATCAGCATCCGCGCGGCTTCGGCCTGTTGCAGCGGGATCGCATTTTCGATCACTACTTGGACGGGGTGCGCTATGATCTCCGTCCGAGCCTCTGGGTCGAGCCCCTGGGCGAGTGGGGCAAAGGCGCGGTCCAGCTCGTCGAAATTCCGACCAACGACGAAATCCACGACAATATCGTCGTCATGTGGGTGCCGGAGCAGCCCATGACGGCCGGAACCGAATTAAACCTCGCCTATAAACTCTATTGGCAGGCCGATGAGCCCTTTCCGAGCCCGCTTGCACGCTGCATCGCGACACGGCTCGGCAATGGCGGGCAGCCTGGCCAACCACGGCCGAAAAGCATCCGCAAATTCATGGTCGAATTTTTGGGCGGCCCCCTCAAGGACCTCCTTCCCGGTGAAAAGCCAGAGGCCGTTCTCTGGGCCTCGCGCGGCGGCTTTTCCTATATTTTTACCGAAGCCGTGCCCGATGACGTGCCGGGCCATTGGCGGGCGCAATTCGACTTCACCGACAGCGCCCCGGCCGACACAAACGATCCCGTCGAAATGCGCCTCTATCTCAAAACCGGCAACAAAGTGCTGAGCGAGACCTGGGCCTTTCAATATCACCCGTTCTGAGGGCACCCTTTGGCTCTCCGAGGTTTTTTGTATGGGCCTTGTCGCAACTGGTGTTTGAAACGGTTTCACGCTAGAGGGAAAGCTTGTTTGATTGATATATGCCCTCCGGTAGGCCGTGGCACTGCCAAGCCTTGGAGAAGCATGCAGGAGACCCTCATCAGGAGACCCCATGGCGCGCGCGCTTACGGCCTATCTGGCCCGCAAGGATGTTCCAGACCGCAAAAGCCTGCAAAAGGCTCTCGATGCCCTCAAGCTCAAGATCACTCTCGATGATGGCTATGCGCCGTTCAAATCGGTGAGCTATCTGCCCTGCACCTTCGATGGCGAGGATGCGGGCTTCGATATCCGTTTTCAGGACGCGCCAGCTGACCCCGCTCCCAATCTCAAGGCAGCGCTCGGGGAGCAAGACACCGCAATCGCCTTTCGCTGGGGTGGGGATATTCGTGAACAGGCCTGTGTCATGGCCGTCTGCACCGCGCTGGCGCGCGATTTCGGCGCCATCGTACATGAGGATGAGGGCGACAAGATCATCGCCAGCGACGATCTTTTCAAAAAAGCGAAAAACGCCGCCGATTCCCTGTAGACTTAATGAGATGGAGGAAACCGGGAGCGGTGGGAACGAACCACCGCTGTGGTTCGGGAGGAGATTTGCTTTGGGTCCTGCGATCAAGAGGCCGCGCGGTCGGCCTCCTGCCGTTTTAAAAACGCCTGTGGCCTCGGTGGTGCAATCGCTCGACCGTGCCTTGACCCTGATCGAACTCGTCGCCCAATCGGACGGTATCGGTCTGACCACTCTGTCGCAACGCGCCGATATGCCGCCGTCCACCGTCCATCGCCTGTTGATGACGCTGGCGGCGCATGGCTTCGTCGAAATGCATGAGCAGGATCAACGCTGGAGCATTGGCGTCGAGGCCTTTCGCGCCGGCATGGCGTTTCAGCGCCGCAATAATGCCGTCACGCTCGGCCGACCGGTCATGCAGGAATTGATGGAGCTTTCCGGCGAGACCGCCAATATCGGCATTTTCGAGGGCGGCGAAGTGGTCTTCGTCACCCAGGTCGAGAGTTACGATCCGATTCGCGCCTTTTTTCGCGCCGGCGAGCGGCGTTCCGCCCATGCTTCGGGAATCGGCAAAGCCATGCTCGCGCATATGCCCCGCGAGACCATCGAGCGCGTGATCCAGCAGAAGGGCCTGCCAGCCTTTACCGAAAATACGATCACCGATCCCACGTCTCTGTTCATCGATCTCGAAAACATCCAGCAACGCGGCTATGCGATCGACAATCAGGAGCGCAATCTCGGGATGCGCTGCATCGCCGCCGCGATCTTCAACGAATTCGGAGAGGCGGTAGCCGGAGTCTCCGTGTCAGGGCCAGCCTCCAGGCTCTCCGATGAGCGGATCGACGTGTTGGGGCCACAAGTCCGGCAGGGCGCGGCCAAGATTACCCGGCTCATCGGCGGTCTCGAGAAGGCGTGACATCCGCCTTCACGAAGCGTCGGCTGGTCGTTCCGGCAAAGCGGCAACGAGACGGCAACCGTCGAAAACTTCCAACCTTCGCCCATCATGCAATGTTTCAGCGGCGGCGATCGCCTCGGCATCGGTCTGGCACGCCTTCAACACTTTCGACTTTTTGATCTTGCCCGCTTCATCGAGAAAGAAGGCGCGGTAATCCGGTCCTTCCGAAGGACAATCCGACATATCTATTCCCCGCTCTTCAAAGCGCGCCGCACATCACGATCCCGAACAGCCTGGCAGCCCGATCACACGGGCACGGCGCCCCGGTCACCAATCGTCTTTCCATCGGCCAGCAAGCCCCAGGCCGAGGCTTTGATGCGCGGCTCGGCGCCCGTCCCCTCGATCGCGAACAGATGATAGGCGGCATAGCGATAAGGTGACCCGCGCACGAGCGAGGCGGAAGGCACGCCGACGATGGGCACGCGCCGGCCTTTCGGTCCCGTCAGATAGGTCACCGAGGGGCGATGTTCATGCCCATGCAGGATCAATTCGGCGCCAACGCGTCCGATCATTTCCGCGAAAGGACGAGCGTCCACAAGGCCGCGCCCGAATTTGCCTTCCGCCCAGGGCGGGTGATGCAGCATGATGACGCGGATACAATTTTGCGCCGCCGCCTCCTTCAGCAGAGTCTCGGCGCCGGCAAGCTGCTGTCTGCCGAGGCGACCGGAGGCGATGAAGGGTGGCATGGGAACGCCCGAAGCGAGGCCTATGAGAGCGACGGGCCCTCGCCGACGCAAATAGGGATAAAGCGCCGTCGCCATGGACTGTCCAAAGGGAAGAGACTCCCCAAGGGGATGCTCTCCAGCCGTCCAGGGCTTGAAGGTCCGCGCGAGATCCGGCAGAGCGCCGCGCACATAGGCATCATGATTGCCTGGCACGAAACTAACGTTTTCGGGTTGCCCCAGGCTTTCGAGCCAGAGCCGGCCGAGCGGGAATTCCGCGGCGAGCCCGAGGTTCAAAATATCCCCCGTCACTGCGATATGATCGGGATGATGGCTTTTAAGATCCGCGACCAGACGGCCGAGCGTCTCCATATCGTGAGCGGTGGAGCGTCCACGCTGCCAGTTCAGATAACCGGTCAGCCTTTTGCCAAGCAATTCGCGGCGGCGCGGCACCGGCAAGGGACCGATATGCGGATCAGATAAATGCGCGAGCAGAAAGGTCACGCCAGCCTCACGAGGGACATTTCCCGATCATATCTCTAGTATCCACCCTCATTGAAGCGCGACGTGTTGCGGTTCAATGAGGACAAGTGGATAAGTTTAAAAAGTGACGGTTCGAGAATCTGTGATTTCGATCCTAAGCAAACTGTTCCAAGTTTGCTTACACTTAAAATTCTTGGCAGCATTGGTTTTAACCACGCAAGGCTGCTTAGGCCCCGCCGATGAGAATGCCCGTGATCAACACGATCAAACCGCCAACGATGACCTGCAGGACGGCGCGGAGGAAGGGCGTCTTCATGTAACGGGTGCGCATGAAGGCAATCGCCCAGAGTTCGAAGAAGACCACGACGCCAGCAATGCTGGTGGCGATCAGAAAGGCATTCGGCCATTCGTCGGGCACAAGATAGGGGAGCGTATGGCCAAGCCCCCCGATCGTCGTCATCAGGCCGCAGGCGAGGCCGCGCAGAAGCGGCGCGCCGCGCCCAGTCATGGTGCCGTCATCGGACAGCGCCTCAGCAAAGCCCATGCTGACGCCGCCACCCAGCGAAGCGGCAAGACCGACGAGAAACGTCTTCCAATTATTATGCGTCGCAAAAGCCGCGGCGAACAAAGGCGCCAGCGTCGAGACCGAACCATCCATCAGCCCAGCGAGGCCCGGCTGCACATATTGCAGGACGAAGAGACGCGCATGCGTCATTTCCTCGGTCTTGCGCGCATCGACGGTCAGATATTTGGTCTCGAGATCGGCGGCGATTTCCTCATGCGTCATTTCGGTCTGGGCCAGTTCGCGCAGCAATTGCCGCACCGCCGGGTCCTTGGCGCTGGCCGCCGCCTTGACATAGAAACTCGCCGCTTCCGCCTCGCGGATCTCAGCCTCACGGCGGATCGTGTCGAGCGAAAGATTGCGGGTCAACCAGACCGGCGGCCGCTTGATGAAGAAATTGACGTCCCCCTTGCTGATCGGGACGAGTTCGGGACCGAATTTGTCCTTGTAAAGCTCATTGAGCATTTCGCGATGGGTGGCTTCGGTCTGCGCCATTTCCGCGAAAACCTTCGCCGTCGCTGGATAACGGTCGGCAAGATCCTCTGCAAATGTCGAATAGACGCGATTGTCTTCTTCTTCCCCCGCAATGGCCAGGCAGAGAATCTCGCGTTCGCTCAATTCAGAAAAATTTTTCACGCATCCCGCCCCTATTCAGCCCTCACGCACTAAAATAGGACGAGGGCTCTCCTGGCTAGACATGCCGTCCGCGTGCCACGCGATTCTTCTTCTCCCCAAAGATATGCGCGGCCTCGAAATGGGAAGCATGCTTTGCGGTTTGTAAGCCTTCTGCCTTGATCATTCAATTTTTCCGAAATGCTTTCAGCGAATTTCAAGAATTCACCGCCAATTTGGCGATGCAAGGAGTTTTCGATTCATGTCGAACCGCGCACTTTGGCGGGTGTTTTCTCATTTTCCGGTGATCCTTTCGGCCATTGCCGACAAAAAGCGGAGATCCGCCGCCCGATCCGGCAGTTCTTATGGTTCCGCTTCCAGCACGAACCGGGGCGAGCATCCGGCACCGAGCCTTGGTGTGCGTGGCCTGGTCTTCGATCACGACGCACGTGTTCTTCTAGTCCGCCGCAAAGGCATAGCCGGATGGTATTTGCCGGGTGGCCCTGTCCATCGCGGTGAAAGTGTCGTCTCGGCCCTGGCGAGACATCTCGAGGCCGAAATCGATTTTCAGATACCTGACGTCCCGCTGCTCCATGGCCTCTTTCATCATCCGCGCGCGCGGAGCCATGTCGCTTGCTATATCCTCTTATGGCCACATTCCGGCATCGAGCCGCGCATTGGTCGTGCCCTGGAAGAAGCACGATTTTATGCCTCAACGGATCTGCCCGCGACGGTCAGCGGCCCCGCTCGAGCCCGGATCGAAGAGACCGCATCCGAGGCCCCGCCAGCCTTGGACTGGTGAACAAAAGCGCGTCCAAATCATTCTCCCTGCCGAACCGAAGGCCCGACCGCCGCAGCAGTCCTAAAGCGGACGAAGCCGGAGTCCCCTTAACCCAGTTTGGTCAGCTCGGCTTGATCACTCAGCGTGACAAATTTATTGGCCCTTGCAGGATCATCAAAAAAACGTGAACTTGCGCCGAGAGGGCCATAATCGGTGCCTCCAGACGGTCAGCAACAAGACCGCCGGTATTTAAGGGAGAATGCTCATGATTTTTCATGTGTCTATTGAGGCCGATGATCCACGCCATATCGCGCAGGTCATCGCCGAACTCTGGGGCGGCATTGCAACCCCTTTTCCGCCGGTGATCGAGGGAAGCTGGGTGGCTTTGGCGGGAGACACACGCAACAGCTTGATCGAAGTCTATCCGCGCGGCACCGAATTGGTGGAAGCCGAGGGCGACGCCGATAGCTATGGCGTCCATGGCAGTGAATCACGCCGCTCAGCCACCCATATAGCGATCGCCAGTTCTCTTTCGCAGGAAGAGGTTCTCGCGATCGCGCAACGTGAAGGCTGGCCGGCCAAATATCGCAAGCGCGGCGGGGCTTTCGGTGTCATCGAATTATGGATCGAGGGCAGCCAGATGATCGAGGTTCTGACGCCGCCCATGCAAAAGGAATATCGCGAGACGCTAACGATCAAGGGCTGGACCGACTATCTCGCCTCAGTCGGCGTCATGCCCGAGGCTGCTACGGCCTGAGATTGCTACAGACTGACGATCAAAGCAGGCGGGGCGCCCCACGGCGCCCGCTTTCACAAGCGAAACTCTTCACGAAGACTGGAAGGACCTCATGGTCGTCCTGCCCATGAGGGAATGATCTTTCTCGCAGGGATCAACCTGATAGACCCTTGCTGCATCCATACGTTTAGGCGCGAAATCAAAGATGGCACCGGGCTGATTGTCCCCCACCGTCAAATCGTAGCCGTGTAGATCGGCGATAATGGCGACCATGCTAAGGCCGAGACCATTGCCCGGTACATGCCGGCTCCGGTCATGGCGATAGAATCGCTTGAAAATATCCTCTCGCTCATTGACCGGAATGCCAGGGCCATTATCGGCCACCCGGAGAACCGGCCCTTGCCGGCTTGGAAAGGCGCCGAAGGTCACCGTCCCACCGACAGGCGTGAATTTGATGGCATTATCGACGAGATTCGCGACCATTTCGATGAGCAGCTGAAAATCGCCAACCATAGGCGCAGCAGATTTTTCGATGAGCTGAAGCGTGATCGATTTGGTCTCAGCCAAGGGCTCGTAGAGCTCAAAAATCTGCTGGCAGACTTCGCGAAGATCGACCGGAGCAAAAGTCTGGCGCAAGGGGCCGTTCTCGATTTCCGACATGCGGAGCAAGGTCGTGATGGTCATCAAGGCCCGATCGAGATCGCGCAGGGCCAATTGTGCATTCTCGCGCAGATCCTCCTCGTTCTCGCTGTCGAGCCCGCGCTCCAGCCGCGCGCACATGAGAGCGAGGGGCGTACGCAGATCATGGGCAATATTGTCGCCGACGCTTTTGATCTGTGAAAGCAAGCGGACGATCTCATCGAGCATCCGGTTCACCGCGCGAGAGACATGATCGATGTCATCGACACCGTCTTTGACCGGCAGCCGCTCGTTCAGATGCCCCTGCATGATGCTGGTAATGCGCTGATTGATGAATTGCAGCCGTTGCGCCGAACGCCAGCTGAAGACGGCACCGATGATCAGCGTGAGGAGAATGGTCGGGACGACACCGACGATGAGCGCCCGCGACACGATATGGCGTAAGGCATGAACTTCATACAGGCTGCGGCCGAGCACGATAGTGGTGCCGTCCGCGCGCGTGCGGCCGACGAAGAGGGCTGGACCGCCGCCATAGCCATCGGAATCCTGGAAAGACGGCGATTCAAGTTGGTGCGCACCGCCATCGATCGGCAGATCAGCAGGCAAGACCGGAAGATTGCCGGCGATCAGCATCCCGTCCTTGTCGTAGAGACCCGCGAAATCGACGATCCGCAAATCGCTGGCGAGGCGGCGTTCGAATTCACCCTGGATGCGATCCATCGGCTCGATCGCCGCATCAGCGGTTTCCTCGATCAGATGCGCCCTGACCTGCTTGTCGTCATAGACCGCCACATGCAGATACACGAAGAGGAAGACGATCGAGGTCGCAGCGGTAACAGCGAGTGCGAAGAGAATGGCCAGACGGAAGGTCGCGGCCCGAAAAAGTTTGCGCGGCCACTGACGAAGATCATAGGGCAACGCCAAAACCTTAATTGTTGAGCCGGAACCCGGCGCCGCGCACACTCTCGATCATTTGGACCTCGCCCGGTTGATCGATCTTCTTGCGCAGCTTGCCGATATGCACATCGACCAGATTGGTCTGCGGCAAAAAGTTATAATTCCAAACATCCTCGAGCAGCATGGCCCGTGTCACCGTCTGGCCCGGCCGGCGCATAAGATATTCCAACAGCTTGAATTCGCGTGGCAGCAGGTCGAGCAGGCGTTCATTGCGCCGCACGGTGCGCTCGATCAGATCCATTTCCAGCGAGCCGACGCGCAGAATGGCGCTGCGGGCTTCGGCGGCAGGCCGGCGCAGAAGAGCCTCGACGCGTGCGGCGAGTTCGCCCATGGCAAAGGGCTTGGTCAGATAATCGTCGCCCCCGGCCTTGAGGCCACGGATTTTCTCATCGACCGATCCGAGCGCGCTGACCACGAGGACGGGCGTCAGGATCCCTTCCTGCCGCAAAGTCTCAATGAGCGTGAGACCATCGGTTTCGGGGAGCATGCGGTCGATGATCAACAGGGACATGGCTTGCGAGCGCGCGGCGGCAAGCCCAGCGGGCCCCGTCTCTTCGATCTGCACATGATAACCAAGCTTGGTCAGCTCCGCGGCGATTTCCGAGGCCATGTCGGCTTCGTCCTCGACGAGGAGAATCGAAACCGGTTTGCCATTCTGCGTCTGAATGATTTTCACCTTGTCCGACTTCTGCCGCTTCGCGGTCTCGCGCGGGGGCAGAGTGCCAAGAGGCCGCGCCTTGGATAGGCCGCCTTTGAAATTTGGCGGCAAATCGTCTGGTTCTGTCTTGGTGAGAGTTTTGTTCATCTCGCCCTCCAGAATTCAAAAAACCAGGGGCCGCGCGAGCATCAAAATCATCAACGGGTCAAACCGTTGGAGTTCACGCGGAGGGAGTGACGCGCTAGTATCGAGGATCACAGATTCTCGATACGTCACTTTTTAAACCAGTGAACGTCGCGCCGACCATAACCCTTGCCACGAGCGCATGCCTCGCCAAAATTATAAATCATATTTTAAATTAAGCGGATCTGCCCGTTTCATCGCGCCTCAAAGCATCAGGCCAACACACTAAGCATCCTTTGGGGATAAATTTTGATGCGTTTCTTTATCCCGGCAGCATCCTTTGCAGGGTCTTATTGGTCATAGAAATTGCTCTCGCACGCTAAGACGCTTTTTTTATGCCCTTCGGCCAAAGTTTCCAAAAATGATGCGCCTCGCTGGTGGGCCCGTCCTGAATTGTCCCACCACGGTGAAGAAACAGGGAAATCAAGAACGAAAACAGGCATCGCTTCGAGCAACCCTTGGTATGAGACAACCAAAGGGGCCCGGTCGCTCGACCGGTGAAGACATAGCCTTGCCACATTTCCCGCCTTAGTTGACGGCAACGTTTCTTTCCCACCGTTTCACGTCGGAAGGGAACGCTGCGAGGTGGAAATGGGGGACGCGTTACGTCGGCATGTACGAGACGTTAACGGTTCTTGGTTAAAAATTCGGTCATCGTAAACAAAACCCAAAGGGTCGATTCCATACGGTCGATTCACGACCGGACCCGGAATGGCCAGTCAAGCCTATGCGACCGGCGCCTTTCGAGTCTAAAAGCGGGTTTTGTAACCATGGCCTGGAGCATGACGGATTTATGCGGATCCGGCATCATGCCCCAATTTTTTAAAAGCGCATCAATCGCCCGGAAAGGTAGCTCCCTTTCGGGTTTGATGCCCTGAGACCGTGAGAGAGATCGATTGCGTCCGCAGCAAGGCCGTCCCGTCGTTGCCCTCAGAGGTTTCTGTCCGTCTTTCGCGACAGGCGCCATTGCCCTCATGATCAGTCTGGCGCTCCCCGGCTCGACGGAGACGGCTGAGGCCAATGGCGATACACGCACGATCAGCCTCTATCATTCACACACGGGCGAATCGATCGAGGCAACCTTCAGGGTGAACGGCCATTATGATCCGTCCGTCCTGCACAAGCTCAATTGGTTCTTGCGTGATTTTCGCCGCGACGAACAGACCAATATGGATCCGCGCCTGTTCGATGTGATCTGGGAAGCCTATCGCGCGGCCGGTGCTAATCAGCCGATCGTCGTCTATTCCGCCTATCGTTCGCCCGAAACCAACGCCATGTTGCGCCGCCGCTCGCGCGCGGTCGCCGAATTTTCCCAGCATATGCTCGGCAAAGCCATGGATACGACCATGCCCGGCATGCCCATGGAGAGAATTCGCGAGATCGGCATGCGGATGCAAAGAGGCGGGGTCGGCTATTATCCCAGCTCGAATTTCGTCCATCTCGATGTCGGCCATGTGCGGTCCTGGCCACGAATGAGCTATGAGCAGCTCGCCCGCCTGTTCCCGGATGGCAAGACCGTGCATCTCGCCTCGAATGGCCGCGCTATGCCACGTTTCGAGGAAGCCCGCGCGGAAATCGAAGCCAATGGTGGCGGAGCTCCCGTCTATACGGAGCAGCCGAAATCCAAGGGCCTCTTCGCCTGGCTGTTTGGCAGTCACGATGAGGAGGATGAGGGCGAAGCGCCGCCGCCGCGCTATGTTCCGCGCGCCACCCCGCAACCGACCCGTGTCGCCTCCCGCACGGAGCAGGAGCTTCCGGGCTCCTCGAACCGGATGGTCTGGACGGATCGGCGCGACAGGCGTCTTCCCGCCAGCCCGCTCACCACCGGGCCGCTGGCGACGACATCATCCGTGCCGGCTCCAACGCCCACCCCGCCTCAGACGCCGACGCCTCGGGCGCCGGAAGCCCCTGTCCGCACCGTCGTTGCTGCCCTGCCGCCGTCACGTGATCTCCTGGATCGCGGCCAGCCGACCGCAAGCATCACGTCTGGGAAATCCGACAAAAATGCCGATAAGCTCACAGACAAAAGTGTGAGCGAGAAGGCGATCGAGACGGCCGTGCTCCTCCCAAGCCCACCCCGGCGCCCCAGTGAGCTTGCTGCCACCCTCACCGCTCCTGTCCCGGTCCCTCCCAGCCGTCCCATGCTGCTGGCGGCCTTGACGCCTCCTTCTCCTGCTCCCGCGCCCGCGAATCTGCCCCAAGAACCGGTCTTGCCTCCACGGCCGGAACGGATCGCGGCCGTGGATCCCGTGGCGTCCTCGACAACAGCGGCTCAAGCCCTCGCCACGCGCGCCCCCGCCCCTATTCCTCCGTCGCGTGATCCGCAAGTGCAAGCGCCTGCCTTGCCGAACATGATCACACAGGGCATGAAAGACTCCGCCGGCCTTGCCGCAAATCCCGCGCCGACGCCTGCTGATACCGTCCTGGCCTATGCGCCAACGGCGCAAATGCAGGGGTTACGGTCCGCCGCCAGCACGAAAGCGACTGTGGCCAAGGCACCGCTCAAAACCGCCTTCATCCCACAGTCAAAATCTCTCAACTCTTCGATTTCCGCGAGCCAGCACGCCGAAATTATCCCTGCCCGGCTCGATCCATCGAATTTCTGGGTCATGACTGGAGCGACGACCATGAAAAACGTCGCACCCTCGGCCTTTGGACCCGCCATCGGCGGTCTGCGCACCGCGGCACGGATCGCGACGCCGACCCTGTCTAAAACGCTCACGGCCGGCTATGTCTCCTCCTTCCACGCCACGGCCGACGCGCCCGCCACGGATCGTTTCATGACTGCGGCCATGCAAAAAGAGGATCTGTCGGCGCGCAATCCCTCCCCGGGAGCAGTCCAGGTCATCGACCGCTCCGCCCGACATCTCAATTGAGACCCACTGATAGAATCGCGCATCGTTTCCATTGACCCTATTTAATGCTCTCGGCCCTGAAGGAGTCCTCCTTCAGGGCCGCAGCGCTCATACCCAAGGGTAATAAACGCGACTCCTGGTTCTCGAATTTTTGCTTTTTCAAAAGCAGATGAACGGTCCTTTCTTTTGACCGTTCCTCTTATACCAACGGTCATAATCAATGACCGTTGGACCACTCTTGAATTTTCGCTCTCGCTTTAAAAAAGCGAAAATTCAAGAAAGGAACCAAAGGTCGTCCTTTACGACCTTTGGTATTATTATTGACGGGCACGGTGTTGCG
Organism: Beijerinckia indica subsp. indica ATCC 9039; assembly: GCF_000019845.1. Lineage (NCBI taxonomy): Bacteria > Pseudomonadati > Pseudomonadota > Alphaproteobacteria > Hyphomicrobiales > Beijerinckiaceae > Beijerinckia > Beijerinckia indica. Next base: position 3,916,629 of record NC_010581.1, read on the forward strand.
AACAGTGGCCCGATGCAGCTTCCCCGCTCAAACGGTGCCCGCCCTGTTTTCTCGATGACCGAATGATGGTCACGATCGATCGAGCGGCGCGGCTTGTCAGACAGGGAAGAAAGGTTTCCCATGCCGCCTTTCCTCTTTGCCCTGGCTCTCGCGCCGGTCCTGGTTGTGACCCTGGTGCCAATGCCACGCGAACGCGCTCAGGCCGCGCAGCAGATGCTCATCCCGGTGCCTTATCCGAACATGCTTGGCGGCCAGGCGGAGATCGGCCGTCCCTTTCGGCAGGGGAAGCATCAGCATCTCCTTGATGATCCGATTCCCCAAAGCCTCGGTCCGAATGCCCTCGGCAATCCCAAGGCCATAGAACGCACCCCCCATCAACATCTCTTGGGGAGCCCCTATTGGCGCCATTATCGGCGCTGGCATTGATGCAAAACCGTGAAACAACCAGTTTTCATTTCATCGCGCTCGAAAAAGGCTTAAAAAGGTTTTGAGGCGTGAGCGTCATTAGTCGAAAGGCTGGCCCATGAAGTTTTCATCCCTGATCATGATTTCCAGCTTGGCCGTCATTCCTTCATTTGCGATGGCGCAGCAGTTGCCGTCTTTCATCGCTCCGGCGACCGCACCGGTGCTCAATGCCCAAGGTCCCATTGCCGGCACCATCCCCAGCACGGGGCCCAACACCAATAATATTACGACGACCAATGCCTATCAGAGCCTCGGTATCGGCCACAGGGGGGCGGGCACCGGCGGCACCAGCCAGGCCATCGGCAATGCGGCAGGAAGTGGCCTCCATAATCTCGCCGTGAGTGTCTTCAGCGGCGGCACCAGAGATTACCTCTACCACGGCACATTGACCGGCGGTGTTCTCGGTGGCGGGCTAGGCCTTCGCGTCGGAAGCGGCGGTATCGGAGACCGTGTCTACAGTGGCGCCTATACAGGCGGCTTGAGGGGCACCATGCTCGGTGCCTCGACCGGAGGCATCAACGATATGGTCGCCATCGGCGCGACGACAGGCGGCATTCATGATAACAATGCCCCCCGTTTCTGGGTCCCGCACTAATTGTTTGAACCCAAACGCGGTCTCCGCTTTTGGGTCTGTTGCTTCCTGCAAACCCGCCGCCTATCACCGCCAATGGGCATGTTTCGATGTATGCCCAATGCCCGGATTGAACGTATTGCAGGGGTCGAGGTTTTTATAATGCCCGACCAGGGCTGGTTTGGCATGATAAAGATGCCCGACATTATGCTCTGCTGGATATTGCGCGCCGCGCTCATCGAGAAGCGTCCACATCTCGTGTTCGAGCGCCAGCGTGTCATGGCCCTTCTTCACAATATAATCCTGGTGGAAGACGTAACAGAAGAAGTGGCCGTAATAGAGTTTATGGAGGATTGGCGCGTCAATGGCGGGCGGCAGGGTTTCTATCCAGTCGCGATCGTTGCGGCGTAACGCTATGTCGAGAGCGACAATATCCTCCACTTCCTGGCGATGGATCGCGCGATAACGGATCGCCGCACCGGCGGTCGCGAAACGATGCAGAAAAGCCTTTACGCCCTCCTCCGGCGTACATTCGAAGAAATGTCCCTTCGCCGAGGGGAAAATGGATCGCAGATAGGTGCGCGCCTCCTCGATGCCGGGGCCGGCCATTTTTAGCATCAGATGATGCTCGAACCGGTCGCGATAGTCTTTCATCCGCGGGGGCAGATGGCTCGGAAAGAGACGGCTCACCGCCTGCATGATCTTGTCGCTGAGATCTTGGGGCAGAAACCTGTATCTCTGCACGAACACATCGAACTTGGCTTTCCAGGCAAAAAGTTTGGGTAATCGATCCGTGCCGAGCGCGCGGATCGCGAGAAACGTATCCTTGCCATAGGTTTCGGCAATGTCGAAGGCGTCGCGATGCATATATTCGCCCGACACCGGCAGGGTTTTGAATTGCGCCAGAATATGCCGGCGAATCTCGGTCAATTCCGCCGGATCATTGGTCCCGATATAGAAAACGGCTGTTTTCTCCTCGCGCTCGAATGTATCCAGCCGGACCGCGAACAGCATGACCTTGCCGGCGCTCCCCGAGGCTTCGAACAATCGTTTGGGGTCGGCGTTGAATCGCGCCGGCGTATCCGCCTCGATATCACGGACATGATGAATGTAATCATGATCCGAGGCGAAACGGCTCGGATCATGATCGACATCCGTATCTTTGAGATCGCCGTCATCGAGCCTTTTCAGGATCGTCTCGGGATCATTGCCGAGACGAATGCCAAGATGATTGATCAATTCGATCTTGCCCGTTTCGTCGATGCGGGCATAGAGCGTCATTTGTGTATAGGCTGGTCCACGCTGGATCAGGGCGCCGCCGGAATTGTTGCAGACACCGCCAAACACCGAAGCGCCAATACAGGAAGAGCCAATGACCGAATGCGGCTCGCGGCCGAGGGGCCGTAAAACCTGTTCAAGCTGATAGAGCGTCGCGCCGGGCAGGCAGACTACCTGCCGCCCCTCCTCGATCAGATAGACCTTGGCCATCCGCAAAGTGCTGATGATGACGATCTCACGATCATAATCATCGCCATCCGGGGTCGAGCCGCCGGTCAACCCCGTATTGGCGGCCTGCATGATGATGATCTTGTCCGCTGCCGCACAGGCCTGCAGCACTTTCCATTGCTCGACGAGGCTGCCCGGCTGCACCACCGCCAGCGCGGAGCCACGACCGAAGCGAAAGCCAGTGCGAAATCGCAAAGTGGCTTCAGGGCTCGTCAGAACATGGCTGTCTCCGACAATGCCTTTCAATGTCGCGATCAAGATCTCATTGCCTTGATCCGGCACGCCGCTCGCCGCCCGATGCTCGTTGAGGGTGGTTGTCATTATCATCTCCCTGATCGCGACCGGTCTCGTCGCTCGCCCCGACGAGAAAGCCGCCGAGATTTTTCCAAGGATAGTACTTCAGCTGCTGTCCTTAAGCTAGACAGATTGTCCCGCCTATTTTTAAGGTCTTGATATAATGCCATTTTAATTTGAATTTCCATTTTTCCGAAAAATGGATTTTCACCTGACCTTGAACAGGCCCGCCCGCGCCGGATCAGAGTTCTTTGACCGGCTCTGCAGTCATGCTTTATGCTTTTGAAAATGGACTGGAATGCCCTAAAGGGGTCGCCCTCTTTGGGTCGGATGCCAGACAGGACGGAAACAGAGCCTGATCTCATGATACAGGCGCGTCGAGCACCGGTTCATGGCTGGCCCAAGAGAGGGATTTGCACTGATGCCCACCAGAACCGCCATCACCGCCGCAGAAGCCGCCAGACTGACCGGTGTGCACAAATCGACCATCACAAGGGCGGTCAAGGATGGAAAATTTTCGGCACGAAAAGACGCCCATGGGCGTCTTTTGATCGAGCCCATCGACTTGTTCATGGTTTTCCCGCCCATGCCGGAAGCGGCCGCCGCGCCGGAGCAGGCGAGGGCCAAAGCCATGATTCGCACCGATGCGGATACCGACCGCAAAACATCCGCTCGCCTTGAGCCCTCTTCCGATGCGCCACGGCGGCGCAAGCCGGAGTCCCGTTTTGCCACGCTGAGGCAAGAGCTGGAAGACGTACGCCTCGATCGCGACCGTGAAAAGGAAGCACGGCTCCACGAACGCCGTGGGATGGAAGAAACGATTTCCGATTTGCGTCGCCGTCTGGATCTTTCCTTGGAAGAGTGCCGGATGAAAGAGGAGCAGATCCGGCAGCTTCTGGCGCAGCAACGCAAGAAAGCCTTAGCAGCGATCAAGAAACTGGAAGAGCGCTGGAGTTGGCGCCGCCTTTGGAAATGGGTGCGCAGAACCGTCCATCAATGGATCGAGGCCATACGTGCCCTAATTCAGGGTGGTCTTGGCCGGGATAAACACGCAACAGCAGCGTAATATTGAAGGTTACAAAAGCGACCTTCATATCCTGTCATGATCAGACATGAGAGCCTTGAATGTCTGATACCCTGGTGTTCAGAAGGAGATGCGCCGTAGCATGATGACCATGGACAGCGTCATCACTCTTGGCGGCTGTATAGACACCGTATTGCATAAGGCCGCAGCCGCATTGAATGTCCGTGAGATCCACCTGCCTCCAAAGGGTCCAAAGCGGTGGCGTGTCGGGATTCGGCGATCGATCGCACTTCGGAAAAGCCTCCGCATCCCGTTCGCCTTCTCGTGCATTATAGGATGCTGGAACGCCTCAAAATTCCGTCTGAGTGTTCCCCTTGTGCATTGCTATAGCAATCTGGCGTAACCTTGGCGATCAGGATCCAGGAGCATTATAGGATGACCAATCCCTTTCCTCTGCTCATCTTCATCGTACTTTCCGCGATTGGCCTGAGCTTCGCCTATTCGACATACAGTTTTGTCGCTTACAATCAGAGTTTTTGGATCGGCATAATCAGTGTTATCTTGGCAGGCCTAATCTCGTCCGCAACCAAGATCGCCGATCAGTGGAACAAGGCGGTTGTGCTCCGTTTAGGCCGTTTCCACACGATTGCCGGGCCAGGCCTGTTTTTCATCATCCCCATCATCGATACGATCCCCTACTGGATCGACACACGCGTGATCACGGCCTCGTTCAACGCGGAAAAGACTCTGACCAAGGATACGGTCCCGGTCGATGTTGACGCCGTGCTCTTTTGGAAAGTCGTCGCCCCACAAAGAGCCGCGCTTGATGTCGCCGATTATCAGGGAGCCATAGAATGGGCTTCACAAACAGCTTTGCGCGATGTCATCGGCAAGACGCCGCTGGCGGATATGCTGGAAGGCCGGCAAAAGATCAGCGATGAGATACGAAAAATCATCGACGAGCGCGCCACGCCATGGGGCATCGATGTGATTTCGGTGGAGATCCGGGATGTCCTGATTCCACCAGCCCTGGAAAATGCCATGTCGATGCAGGCGCAAGCAGAACGGGAACGCCAGGCCCGCGTGATCCTGGGCGATTCCGAACGGCAGATCGCCGACAAGTTCATCGAAGCTGCGGCGACTTATGGGCGCGATCCCACCGCCTTCCATTTGAGGGCGATGAATATGCTCTATGAGGGTTTGAAGCAGAACGCGACCATTGTCGTCGTCCCCAGCACTGCGGTCGAAACCATGCAGCTTGGAAGCATGGCCGGCATGACAACACTGGCCCACGAAATGATCAAGAACGCCCCTGGTCCAGCAAAAGGGAGCGAAACGGCGCCTCCATCATCGACGTAAGACCAAATCCCGATGAGTATGCGACGCAGGCGTCCGCTTCTGGTTCATTCAACACGATCGCTATCAGGGCCGACGTATCAACTGCGATCATTCCGGCATGCCATCATTGCCGTAGAGAAAGTCCTGGTTGTGCGTCGCACTCGACCCTGCAGCCGCCTTGGCAGCAGCAGAAACCCGTACCGCATGGAGCAGAGCCCGGCGGGATTTCCTGTCAGGCATAGGCTTGACCAGCACCAGGCGCACGGCGGCACGGCCGTGCCGCGTCAGGATGATTTCATCTCCTGCCTCAGCCCGCCGAACGAGTTCCGTTAATTGCCCTTTGGCTTCCGTCACAGACACCTGCATGGCGCGTACTCCTGTCTGGACCAGACTACAGTCCAATTTTATCATTAAATTAGACTATTCACTGGATCATAATGACAGATCATTGAGATAATCATTCTTTCGAGTCCAATCATGTCTCTGCGAGAGGAGCGGCAGCGGGCAATCGGTTCCAGAAAGCTTCGACGACGGCGCTTCGACGCGCACGAGGGCGGAAAAGCCGTATTTCAAGCGGAACGCTCCATTGTTCGCCGCCGGCGCGCACGAGCCGGCCCGCCGCGAGGTCAGGAGCACAGAGGCTGAGAGGGGCCCACGCGACCCCCTTGCCATCGCGCGCCATCCTCAACAACGCGCTGGCCAGATGGGATCGAAAGACGGGACGCAGTGACGCATCGCTGCGGGTGATGACCTCGGATGCCGCAAGGATACGCCCCATTCCGGACCGCTCGTCGAATTCGAGAAACGGCAGCGGCTCCCGGTCACTGCCTGGAAGGGGGAAACGGGGCCTGTTTTGGGCATCCGGCACGCAGACAGGGATAAGGATGTCTTCGCCAAGGGCCATCGATCGAAACCCGCTTTGGTCAAGCTTGTGCGATGCGGCAGGATGGTGATGGCAAAGCAGCAGATCCACCCGTCCTTCAAGCATGAGACGCTCGCAGGCCTGCATATTATCGGCAATCAGACTAATGGTGCCGACGTCCTCCTGATCTTCAAATGTGCGCAGCCAATCCGGAAAGAAGGTTGTCGAGAGGGCGTGGGTCGCCGCAAAGCGCAATGTGTTTGCCTGCGTGGTTCCAATCTCTCGCGCTTCATCTCGCCCAAGCGCGAGGCGGCGCAGGACTTCCTCCGCGACAGCCCGAAACGCGACCCCGGCTTCAGTCAGGGCAATCCGGTGCGTGTCCCGATCAATCAGGACGGTGCCGACCCATTCCTCAAGCCCCTTGATGCGACGGCTAAAGGCGGGTTGGCTGAGATTGCGTGCTTCGGCGGCACGGGAAAAGTTACCCTCCTCCGCGAGTTTCAGAAAATCCTCGATCCACCCGGTATCCATCGCATCCCATCCGCCGCATGATTTGATCGAAAGCCGGCATTGGCCGGTGCCACGGCCTTCGCGTTAGATAGCTTTTATAAGCTAGAAAAGGACTTTCGCGATGTTTGGCGCCCGCACGCTTTATGACAAGATCATCGACCAGCACAAAGTCATGTCGCTCGATGGGGGACAGGGGCCGGGCGAACGGCTCTTGCTATATATCGATCGCACGGTCCTCAATGAATATACGAGCCCACAGGCGTTCAGCGGGCTGCGCGAAGCAGGCCGCAAGGTCTGGCGGCCGCGAGCGGCGCTGGGTGTGGTGGACCATGTCAATTCAACCGCGCCGGACCGGACCGGCCAAGTCGATGATCCAGGTGCCCAGGGGCAGATCGACTATTTTGCCCGGAACGGAAAAGATTTCGGCATCGAGATGTTCGACGTGCTCGATCCGCGGCAAGGCATCGAACATGTGGTGCTTCCTGATCTCGGATGGGTTCTGCCGGGATTGGTGATTGCCGCCGGTGACAGCCATACCACGACCTATGGGGCGTTCGGCTCGGTTGGCTTCGGAATCGGGACATCCGACATCGAGCATCTGCTCGCGACGCAGACCCTGCCCTATGTCCGCCTCAAGCGTATGCGGGCCCTTGTGAAAGGTCGTCTGTCCGTTGGCGTGACAGCCAAGGATCTGGTGATGGCGCTGATCCGCGAGATTGGCGCCGCCGGCGCCGCCGGACACGCTCTGGAATTTGCCGGCGAAGCGATCGAGGCACTCGATATGGAAGCGCGCATGACAATCTGCAACATGGCGGTCGAATGCGGTGCGCGTGTTGCGCTGATGGCGCCCGACGACAAGGCCCTATCCTATATCGCTGGCCGTCCACGCGCGCCCTCAGTGGCGATGATCGAGCGTGCGAAAGGCATCTGGAGTGCTCTGCAAACTGACGAAGGGGCTGTGTTCGAACGAGAGGTGACGATCCAGGCCGCCGATATCGCTCCCATGGTCAGTTGGGGGACGAGCCCGGATCAAGCGGCCACAATCAGCGATGCGGTTCCTGATCCCGCAACCTTATTGCCCGAGAAACAGCGGGATGCGGAACATGCGTTGCAATATATGGGGTTATTGCCGGGAACACCTCTTTCGGCGATCCCGATCGACCGCGCATTCATCGGGTCTTGCACCAATGCGCGGCTTTCGGATCTCAGGGATGCCGCCAAAGTGTTGCGGGGACGCCGCGTAGCGCCCAGGGTACGAGCGATGGTGTCGCCTGGCAGCAGTACGGTTCGGCGGCAGGCCGAAGCCGAAGGCCTGGATCGAATCTTTATCGACGCGGGTTTCGAATGGCGGCAGTCAGGCTGCTCACTCTGCCTTGCCATGAACGATGATGTCCTGGCTCCAGGCGAGCGCTGCGCATCCAGCACGAACCGCAATTTCGAGGGCAGGCAGGGCACAGCCGGGCGGACGCATCTGATGAGCCCCGCCATGGTGGCCGCCGCCGCCGTCTTTGGACATCTCGCCGATGTCCGCTCCCTCTCTCTCCTCGAAGCTTGATCATAGAGGCTGATTATGGAACGCTTTCTGTGCGTTAGGGGCATTGCAGCGGCAATGCCGACGGCCAACATCGACACCGATGTCATCATGCCCAAGCAGTTCCTGAAGGGAATTGACCGATCCGGGCTCGCCCGAGGGCTGTTTCACGATCTCAGATTCGACGAGACGGGGGAACCGAGGCCGGATTTTATTCTCAATCGGAGCGGCATGGCAGACTGCCGGTTTCTTCTCGTCGGCCCGAATTTCGGCTGTGGCTCCTCGCGGGAGCACGCCGTTTGGGGCATGCTGCAATATGGTATCCGCGCTGTGATCGGCACGTCATTCGCCGGCATTTTCGCCGATAATGCGGCCAATAATGGCTTGCTGCTGATCTCGCTTGACCCGCAGGATCTCAATCGGCTTTTCGCGGCAATCGCCGATGGGCAGCCAGAGATTGAAGTGAATCTCGAGCAGCAAACGATCAGCGCAGGCGGCTTGCTAATCCATTTCCCCATCGAGGCCGCGCGACGTACGGCACTCCTGAAAGGTCTCGATCGGATTGGTGAAACACTGCAGCATGCGACCCTGATCCGCGCCTTCGAAGCCGGCTATTTCGCCGAAAATCCATGGCTGAACGAGGAGAACGCGGCGTGAAGACTGTAACCGGTCACTCGGACATTTTACCTGACTTCCGTTGGTATGACATCAATGCGGATGGCATTCGTATTCGGACCGCCGTGGGGGGAAGCGGTCCGCCGCTTCTCCTTCTTCATGGGCATCCGCAGACGCATCTGACCTGGCACAAGGTGGCGCCGCGGCTCGCGCAGCGCTTCACGGTCGTTCTTCCCGATCTTCGCGGCTATGGCGATAGCGCAAAGCCCGAGGGAGGGCCTGGCCACGCGAATTATTCCAAGCGGGCGATGGCGTCGGATCAGGTGGCGGTGATGCGTGCGCTCGGCCATGAACGATTTGCCGTCGTGGGGCATGATCGGGGCGCGCGCGTCGTGCACCGGATGGCTCTGGATTTCCCTCAGGCGGTGAGCAAGCTGGTGCTGCTCGACATCGCCCCCACGGCCACCATGTATGCGCGAACCAACATGGAATTCGCAAAGCGCTATTTCTGGTGGTTCTTTCTGATTCAGCCCTATCCGCTTCCAGAGCGGTTGATCAATGCCGATCCGGACTTTTTCCTTGAGACGCACATCGCCGGTCAGATCAAGATTGAGGGGGCGTCCGATCCGCGTGTGATGGCTGAATATCGGCGGTGCTATGCGGACCCAGCGACCCGCCACGCCATCTGCGAGGACTACCGGGCCGCCGCGAGCATCGACCTTGAGCATGATGCCGCCGATAGCGACAAGAAAATCAATGCCCCGCTCCTAGCCCTCTGGGGCGGCCGTGGCACGGTCGGAGCCCTTTACGATGTGCTCGAGACCTGGCGCGAGAAAGCGCATGATGTGCGAGGCCATGCGATTGATTGCGGGCATAGCCCTCAGGAGGAAAAGCCAGAGGCACTGCTCGAAGCGCTGGACGCGTTTCTCTAAAAAATCCGCGCCGGGTGAGCACAAGCGCACCCGGCTTCGCTGGAATTCACTGAACTCTGGATTCACTGAACGATTGTGATGGGTGTGACAGGGTGATCGACCAATTCCGTCGTCGTCAGGACTTCGGGTTCCAGCTCGCCGCGCAGGGCCGCCGCGAGCTTTTCTCGGTCGAGGACACCTTCCCATGCAGCAACAGCGACGGCACCGAAAGCGTTGCTGATCGTATTGGTGACTGACCGCGCTTCAGCCATGAAGCGATCAACGCCCAGCAGCAGAACAAGACCGGAAACCGGGATCTTGTGGAGGGCGCCCAACGTCGCGGCAAGGGTCACGAAGCCGGCGCCCGCGACGCCCGCCGATCCCTTGCTGGTCAGCATGAGAACGCCCAGGATCGCGAGTTGGTCAACCATCGAGAGGGACGTGTCGGTGGCTTGGGCGATAAACAGAGCACCAATCGTGAAATAGATCGCGCTGCCACAGGCGTTGAATGTGAGACCGCCCGGCAGGACGAGACCCACAACTGTTCTTGGGACGCCCGCCATCTCCAATTTCTGCATCAGGCGCGGCAGCACTGATTCAGAAGAACAGGTTCCAAAGACCGTGACGATCTCGTCGCGTATGTAGCGGAGAAAACGGAAGGCGGAGAAACCGACCAGACGCGCGATCAATCCAAAGGAAAGGATCGCGAAGAGCAAACAGGTCGCATAGACGCATACAAGCACGAGCCCCATGGAAGCTAGGCTTCCCAAACCGTATTTCGAGATCGTGAATGCCATTGCTCCCAGTGCGCCAAGCGGGGCGAAGCGCATGACCATGCTGACGATATGAAATATACCATCAAGCAGACTTTCGAGCGTGCAAACAAAGGGACGCGCAGCGTCACCCGCCTTGGCCAAAGCGATCCCGAGCAACAGGCTAAAGAACAACACCTGCAGGATGTTGCCGCTGGCGAAACTCTCCACGATGTTGGAGGGAACGATGTGAACGAGGAAGTCTACAAGCCCCGCATGTTCGGCGACGGCCTTGGTATATTGGCTGATGGACTCCGCATCGAGCGTAAGAGGATCAGCATGAATGCCTGTGCCTGGCCTGACGATATTGACCACCACCATCCCGATAATAAGGGCCAGAGTCGAAGCAATTTCGAAATAGGCCAGAGCCTTGGCACCGACTCTTCCGAGCTCACGCATATTCTCCATGCGCGCGATGCCAAGCACGACCGTG
>NC_010581.1:3930000-4170153 GCF_000019845.1 Beijerinckia indica subsp. indica ATCC 9039
CCGCTACCGCGTGCTTGCGCACACCCAAAGCTTCGGCTCGTGGCTTGAGCCCCGGTACATCTTCGGCGCAGAAACCCTTATTTAGACCAGTGAGCTGTTACGCTTTCTTTAAAGGATGGCTGCTTCTAAGCCAACCTCCTGGTTGTTTTGGGATTTCCACATCCTTTCCCACTTAGCCACGAATTGGGGGCCTTAGCTGTTGGTCTGGGTTGTTTCCCTCTTCACGACGGACGTTAGCACCCGCCGTGTGTCTCCCGTACAGTACTTCCAGGTATTCGGAGTTTGGTTAGGTTTGGTAAGGTTGTGTACCCCCCTAGCCCATCCAGTGCTCTACCCCCTGGAGTATTCATACGAGGCTCTACCTAAATAGATTTCGCGGAGAACCAGCTATTTCCCAGTTTGGTTGGCCTTTCACCCCTAACCACAAGTCATCGGAGTCTTTTTCAACAGACACCCGTTCGGTCCTCCAGTGCGTGTTACCGCACCTTCAACCTGCTCATGGCTAGATCACTAGGTTTCGGGTCTAATCCGACGAACTGAACGCCCTATTCAGACTCGCTTTCGCTGCGCCTACACCTACCGGCTTAAGCTTGCACGTCAGATTAAGTCGCTGACCCATTATACAAAAGGTACGCAGTTAGGCTTTCGCCCTCCTACTGTTTGTAGGTATCCGGTTTCAGGGACTATTTCACTCCCCTCGTCGGGGTGCTTTTCACCTTTCCCTCACGGTACTGGTTCGCTATCGGTCGCTGAGGAGTACTTAGGCTTGGAGAGTGGTCTCCCCATGTTCAGACAGGATTTCACGTGTCCCGCCCTACTCAAGTCTTTTGTTTCTCGAAATCCGTACGGGGCTATCACCCACTGAGGCCCGAGTTTCCAATCGGTTCCAGTTAGAAAAACAAAAGCACTGGCCTGGTCCGCGTTCGCTCGCCACTACTAACGGAGTCTCGTTGATGTCCTTTCCTCTGGGTACTTAGATGTTTCAGTTCCCCAGGTTTGCTTTTGTTCCCTATGGATTCAGGAACAAATACCTTCATCTGATATCTGCAATTTCGAACCCTGCCCAAAATCAACCCCAAGGATCGCTCCTAAGAATTGCTCCCAAACAGAACTCAAAATTACAGATATCGAAGGTGGGTTTCCCCATTCGGAAATTCACGGATCAAAGCTTGTTCGCAGCTCCCCATGACTTATCGCAGCGTACCACGTCCTTCATCGCCTCTCAGCGCCAAGGCATCCACCGGATACCCTTAAGACACTTGATCGCTCTCATTATCAATGCCCACCGCTCGGCGCGGTCTTTTCCCGAGTCTCACCCTCCAGCGCAACGCGCCAAAGGCCGAATGGCCGCCGTGCCTGACGGCACGAAAACCTAACTCAAAAAAGGCATGATCATAAAAGACCAGTTTGCTTCAAACATATCCGAGAACGTGCGGTCGCACCGTTCACTGACTGAAGCGCTTATGTCATCCAAGTCCAGACCCCTTGAGCAAAACCCAGTGAGCCAAAACCCGATGCCATAATCGGATATGTTTCCTTTTCACAATGTAAGACAACCCGCGTACTTCTCGTAGAAGCCGCGAAACGGTCAAATCGGACGAACCAGATCAAAGAGCCAAGCGCGTAAAGCAGTTAAAGCCGACGGCAATACACCCATCTGGTGGAGCCAGACGGGATCGAACCGACGACCTCATGCTTGCAAAGCACGCGCTCTCCCAACTGAGCTATGGCCCCTTATACCTTGCCTCAGGCCTAAGTAGCTTGAGCTTCGGCGCAAAGCGCCGCAAGGCCAAAGGCCGCCGCGCCTGATGCGCGTAAGCCAAGTGGGCGGAGGCCCACGCCGGCGTTTGAGGCTGCTTATAATGGTGGGCCTGGGAAGACTTGAACTTCCGACCTCACGCTTATCAAGCGCGCGCTCTAACCAACTGAGCTACAAGCCCGAACCGTTGAACACACTAGCTGCCAAACCCATAAGATTTATGAATTCAAAGCAGGTAGCGCGGGCTCGTCCAGGAAGAAAGAGAAACGAAGGCGGCGAAATCCCGCGAAGTTGGCCTGACTAGCCATATGTTCCAAGTGATCCGATAGAATGGGGAAAATCCCAATCCTGAAGGATCATCCTTAGAAAGGAGGTGATCCAGCCGCAGGTTCCCCTACGGCTACCTTGTTACGACTTCACCCCAGTCGCTGACCCTACCGTGGTCGCCTGCCCCCTTGCGGTTAGCAAAACGCCTTCGGGTAGAACCAACTCCCATGGTGTGACGGGCGGTGTGTACAAGGCCCGGGAACGTATTCACCGTAGCGTTCTGATCTACGATTACTAGCGATTCCAACTTCATGCACTCGAGTTGCAGAGTACAATCCGAACTGAGACGGCTTTTTGAGATTTGCTGAGGGTCGCCCCTTCGCATCCCATTGTCACCGCCATTGTAGCACGTGTGTAGCCCAACCCGTAAGGGCCATGAGGACTTGACGTCATCCACACCTTCCTCTCGGCTTATCACCGGCAGTCCCCCTAGAGTGCCCAACTGAATGATGGCAACTAAGGGCGTGGGTTGCGCTCGTTGCGGGACTTAACCCAACATCTCACGACACGAGCTGACGACAGCCATGCAGCACCTGTGTTCTCGCCAGCCTAACTGAAGGAAACCATCTCTGGTAACCAAACGAGACATGTCAAAGGTTGGTAAGGTTCTGCGCGTTGCTTCGAATTAAACCACATGCTCCACCGCTTGTGCGGGCCCCCGTCAATTCCTTTGAGTTTTAATCTTGCGACCGTACTCCCCAGGCGGGATGCTTAAAGCGTTAACTGCGCCACTAAGCAGCAAGCTGCCTAACGGCTAGCATCCATCGTTTACGGCGTGGACTACCAGGGTATCTAATCCTGTTTGCTCCCCACGCTTTCGCACCTCAGCGTCAGTACCGGGCCAGTGAGCCGCCTTCGCCACTGGTGTTCTTGCGAATATCTACGAATTTCACCTCTACACTCGCAGTTCCACTCACCTCTCCCGGACTCGAGATCCCCAGTATCAAAGGCAGTTCCAAGGTTGAGCCTTGGGATTTCACCCCTGACTTAAAGATCCGCCTACGTGCGCTTTACGCCCAGTAAATCCGAACAACGCTAGCCCCCTTCGTATTACCGCGGCTGCTGGCACGAAGTTAGCCGGGGCTTATTCTCCTGGTACCGTCATTATCTTCCCAGGTAAAAGAGCTTTACAACCCTAAGGCCTTCATCACTCACGCGGCATGGCTGGATCAGGCTTGCGCCCATTGTCCAATATTCCCCACTGCTGCCTCCCGTAGGAGTTTGGGCCGTGTCTCAGTCCCAATGTGGCTGATCATCCTCTCAGACCAGCTACTGATCGTCGCCTTGGTGAGCCATTACCTCACCAACTAGCTAATCAGACGCGGGCCAATCCTTCGGCAATAAATCTTTCCCCCGTAGGGCGTATCCGGTATTAGCCCAAGTTTCCCTGAGTTATTCCGAACCAAAGGGTATGTTCCCACGTGTTACTCACCCGTCTGCCACTCCGTATTGCTACAGCGTTCGACTTGCATGTGTTAGGCCTGCCGCCAGCGTTCGTTCTGAGCCAGGATCAAACTCTCAAGTTAAATCGAGAATTCAATGCCGGCTGGTCACTACTCTATTCGACGAGTCCCAAGCACATCCGTCTCAAGCTTCTCAGCTCAAAACACGATGAACTTGTTCCGTGACCGCCAGAGTTCTCTAGACGTCCGTCCCCTCTCAGAGACGAACCGCAAGGATCCCGCCGACCACGTTTCTCTTTCTTCCGATTCAATTGTCAAACAGCGTAGTCCAAAACAGCGGAAGCAAAAACTCCCTAACCCAAAGACACCAAACCACCCAGCCTCTCAGCCAGGGCAGCCTAAACCCGATAAAATCAGGAAAAGTGTCTCGCGTCAGCCACTCATTTCAGCGGCGCCGTCGATGAACGCCTTATAGAACTCCCCCGTTCCGACTGTCAATGAAATTTCTTCAAAAAAGAGACACGATAGGAATTACCCCATAAATACAACTTGTTACTCAGGCCCTAGGAAGCTTTAGCCTGGCTCCTGGCAGGAAGAGAGGAGGATTTCTGGCGGAACCGGCAGCGCTCCGTTCGAGCAGGCGGGGCTCTCCTCCCGCCTCAACGCGAGAGACTGTTTTCGGCCTGCTCCCCTTAAAAGCCAGTGCTAATCAATCATATGATGGCGCAAAGGGATGCACATAAACGCCTCTGTCGCAGACTTGGTTCGATAATCCTCATGCAGAGAATCGGCGTGGTTTGCCCTTCTCGCCGCATTGGGCTCCGCGAAAAGGATAGTATCTCGCGCTCTTGATGCTTAATCTGGGCAGAGCCAGGCTCTCGAGACGGCTTCAAAGCCCCAAATGGCCTTGCCGCGAATCGTGGAAGACAAGGGAATTAAACGCCGTGAAACTCTCTCTCATCCAGATGAACACGATCGGCGACAAAGCCGCCAATCTCAAAACCGCGGCCGAATTGATCGAATCCGCCGTAGCTCTGGAACGTCCCGACTGGGTGGCTTTGCCCGAGGTGTTTGATTTCATTGGTGGCACCCGCGCCGACAAATTGGCCGCTGCCGAGACCTTGCCGGATGGTTCAGCCTATAAAACCATGCAGGATCTTGCCCGGCGCCACGGGATTTTCATCCATGCTGGATCGATTCTCGAAAAAATTCCGGGCGAGGATCGGCTGCACAACACGACCGTGGTCTTCGACCGCACCGGTCAGGAGATCGCGCGCTATCGCAAGATCCATATGTTCGACATTACGGCCCCCGACGGCACGGCCTATCGCGAGAGCAATTCCTTCAAGCCGGGCGATGCAATCGCCACCTATCCTTGCGAGGATATGATCGTCGGCTGCTCTATCTGCTATGATATCCGTTTTCCCGATCTCTATCAGGCCCTTGTCGCCAAAGGCGCGACCATGATCGTCGTGCCCGCCGCCTTCACCATGCAGACCGGCAAGGATCATTGGGAGGTTTTGCTGCGCGCCCGCGCGATCGAAACACAAGCCTATGTCTGCGCCCCTGCGCAGACCGGCCCCCATTCGATCGGCAAGGAAACCCGCCAATCCTATGGCCATTCCCTGATCGTCGATCCCTGGGGCCATGTCATCGCCAAAGCCTCGGACGGGGTGGGCTTCGTCTCCGCGCGAATCGATCCCGCGCTGGCCGCCAAGGTCCGGGCCCAGATTCCCGTGGCAAGCCACAAGGTGGCCATCGCGTGAGTTTCTTCGCGCAGCCGGTGCAAACATGACGAATTCATTCAGGGCTACCACCAACACGACGCATGTGCAAATTTCCTGGTCCGTGACACCGATCGAGCGCCACGGACCAGGCGCTTCAGTCGTGCACCCAGCGCCTATGATGCAATGAACGTATCAATACAGCAAGCACAAAGCTTCGGGACGCATGGCCGCACATTAGCCAGACGGCTTCTCATCAAGCTGCTGCTTCTTGCCGGGTTGATCGTCCCCTTTCCTCCGCCGATTCAGGCCGAGCCCGCCACGACCGCGCAAATTTGGCAGCGCGGCGAACTCGGCGATCCGGGCTCACTGGATCCCCACAAGGCGACCACGGTCATCGAGGGCCATGTCCTCGCCGAGCTTTACGAAGGGCTGGTCATTCTCGATGCGGAAGGGCGCCTGCAACCGGGTGTTGCTTCGCACTGGTGCGTGAGTGAGGATCGGCGCGTCTATCGCTTTCATTTGCGCCCCGATGCGCAATGGTCGAACGGCGACAAAGTGACGGCACAAGATTTCGTCTATGCCTTTCGCCGCCTTATGGATCCCAAGACCGGGGCGCCTTATGCCAATATTCTCTATACGCTGAAAAATGCGGAAAAGGTCAATAAAGGGCAATTGCCGGTGGAAGCGCTCGGTGTGCAGGCGCCCGCTGACGATCGTCTCGAAATCACGCTCGATGAGCCGGTTCCCTATCTGCTCGCGCAACTCACGCATGTGACGGCGAAACCTCTCCACCGCCGTTCGATTGAAACCTATGGCAGCGATTTCGTGCATCCTGGCCATCTTGTCACCAATGGCCCCTTCATGCTGGCGGAATTCTCGCCCAACGATCGTCTCGTCCTTGTCAAGAACCCGCATCATTACGATGCGGCGCGCATCGGGCTCGACAAAGAGATTTTCTATCCGCTGGAAGATCGTTCGGCCGCTTTGCGCCGGTTCCTGGCCGGCGAAATCCAGTCCTATAGCGATGTGCCCGTCGATCAGATCCGCTTCGTGCGCCGAACACTGGGCGACCAATTCAAGCTCGCCCCTAATCTCGGCACTTACTATTACGCACTCGACACGCGGCGCCCGCCCTTCGATGATATTCGCGTGCGCAAGGCTCTCTCGATGGTGATCGACCGCGATTTTCTCGCCGAACGAATCTGGGGCGGCACGATGGAGCCGGGCTATAGTTTCGTCCCGCCCGGCATTGAATCCTACGGCACGCCGGCCGAACTCGCCTTCAAGGATAAAACGCCCATCGAGCGGGAAGATGAGGCCAAAAAGCTCCTGGCCGAGGCGGGTTTTGGGCCGAGCGGCAAGACGCTCACCGTCGAGATTCGCTATAATATTTCGGAAAACCACCGCGCCACGGCCGTCGCCGTCGCCGATATGTGGAAACAGATTGGCGTCGAGACCACGCTTGTCGCCAGTGACGCAACCAGCCATTATGCCTTCATGCATGAGCGCCGGCCCTTCAATGTTCTCCGTTACGGCTGGTTCGCCGATTTTCCAGATGCGGAAAATTTCCTGTTTCTCGCCGAAAGCGGCAACAAGGGTCTCAATATTTCGAGCTTCAGCAACGAGACCTATGATTCATTGATGCGCGATGCCGCTCAAGAGGATGATGCAACGCGGCGCACCGCGCTTTTGCACCAGGCGGAGGCCTTACTGCTCGCCGAGGGTCCCTATGTGCCGCTGCTCATCTTCAAATCAAAAAATCTGATCTCTCCGAAACTGCGCGGCTGGCACACCAATGCGCTCGATGTGCATCGTGGCCGTTATATATCGATCGCGCCATGATCCGTTTCGTGCTGAACAGGCTTCTGGCCGCGATCCCTACCCTTCTGATCATCGCCGCTTTGTCGTTCTTTCTCATGCGGCTCGCACCGGGCGGCCCCTTTGACGGCGAGCGTGCGCTCGATCCAGCGATCGCCGCCAATCTGCGGCGGATCTATCGCCTCGACTTGTCCCTCCCGAACCAGTTCATGCTTTATCTTGAAAGCCTGATGAGGGGCGATTTCGGCCCGAGTCTGCATTGGCGTGATTTCACCGTCAACGAACTCTTCGCCAAGGCGCTCCCGGTGTCCTTGCGGCTTGGCGGTGCGGCGCTCATTCTCGCCTTCGGGTTGGGCCTGCCGCTCGGGCTTATTGCGGCGGCGGGTCCTCGGACCCTCGTGGCGCGGTTTGCCGGCGTCTTCATGCTGCTCGCTCTCGTCATCCCGCCCTTTGTCGTGGCGCCACTCCTGCAGCTTGCTTTCGGCCTCGACCTCAAAATCCTGCCGGTCGGCGGCTGGGAGGAGGGCGCTTGGCGCCATCAAATCCTGCCCGTCCTAACCCTTTCCCTGCCCCTCACTGCCGCGATTGCTGGTCTCACGCGCGCGGCCATGCGCGATCATCTCGCGGAGCCGCATATTCGCACCTTGCGGGCTTTCGGCCTGCCGGCCAAGACGATTTACGGCCATGCTTTGCGCGGCGCCTTGGTGCCGGTCGTCGCCTATCTTGGCCTTGCCGCCGCCAATGTGCTCACCGGCTCCATGGTCGTCGAAACGATTTTTGGCCTGCCCGGCATGGGCCGCTATTTCGTCGATGCCGCACTGGGGCGTGATTATACGGTCGTGATGGGCGCGGTGATCATCGTCGCTTGTCTCGTCGTCGGCTTCAATCTCCTCGCCGATCTCATCGCCGCTTGGCTTGACCCGCGCATCAGCCATGAATGAAATGGCGTCCTCCAAAACATTCTCCCTCCCGCAACGAGCCAGCCTCGTCTTTCTGGCCGTGATGACGCTCGCCTGCCTCATCGGTCCCTGGCTCTCGCCACATGCCCATGATCAGGTCTATCGCGATTATCTGCTGCTGCCCCCCTCCCTGGCCGCGCATCCCACTGAGGCCGAGGCCGAAACGGCGCTTGCGGATATTGCTCATTCCTTGCGGCTGCGGCTCGCGCATTCCACTCTTGAAAGAGAGTCAGCGCGCGTCACATTCGCCAGCGACAAGCCGATCGACGAACGTGTGCTGCGCGGCTTTGCGCGGTCGGATCTCTTCGGGCCGGCGCGCCTTCTGGAACAAACGGATGCGGGCCGGGAAATCACCCTCGAGACGCCCCTGCGCCACAGCTATTTTCTGTTCGGCACCGATGCCAATGGCCGTGATCTTCTGACCCGTGTGCTCGTCGCCGGCCGGATTTCTCTCGCCGTCGGCCTGCTCGCCTCATTTGTCGCTCTGATCATCGGGGTCGCCTTTGGCGCCTTGGCCGGTTATCTCGGCGGCGCTACTGGTGCATTAATGATGCGGCTTGTCGAGATCGTCTATGCGCTGCCTTTCATCTTCCTGGTCATCGTCCTGACCATGGTTCTTGGCCGCGGCTTCCTGCTGATCCTCATCGCCATCGGTGCCGTCGAATGGCTCGATATGGCCCGCATCGTGCGCGCGGAAACGCTCAGCCTGAAACAACGCGATTACGTACTGGCCGCCGAAGCGCTGGGCGCCTCGGTGCCCGCCATTCTTTGGCATCACATTCTGCCCAATGCGCTGGGACCGATCATGGCCTATATGGCCGTGCTGGTGCCGCGCGTCATTCTGCTCGAAAGCTTTGTGTCCTTCCTCGGCCTTGGCGTGCAGGAACCCTTGACGAGCTGGGGCGTATTGATCGCCGATGGCGCCCGCACCATCCAGAGCGCCGCGCATTTGCTGGTCTTTCCATCTCTGTTTCTCGGCCTGACCCTCGCCGCGCTGCATCAGCTTGGCGCGGGCTGGCGCGATCTCTTCGAGACTTCACGATGACGGCGGTGATGGCGCCAGCAACCGCATCTGGGCAGACAGACAAGCCCCTGCTCGCTTTTCGCGATCTTTCGATCAGCTATGGCGGGCAGGCCATCGTGCGCGATCTGACCTTGTCGTTGCACCCGGGCGAGACCGCTGCCCTAGTCGGCGAATCGGGTTCGGGCAAAAGCCAGACAGCGCTGGCAGCCTTGCGGCTTCTGCCAGAGCCGGCCAAGGTTTCCGGGCAAATCCTCTTTGAGGGCCAGGATCTGCTCTCGCTTTCTGAGCTGGCGCTCAATCGCCTGCGTGGACGGCGCATCGCGCTGATTTTCCAAGAGCCTATGTCGGCGCTCGATCCGCTGTTTCCGGTCGGCGCGCAGATCGGTGTGATCCTGCGCCATCATCTCGGTCTCAGCCGCCGCGCCGCTTTGACCCGCGCCTGCGAATTGCTCGACCAAGTGGGCATTCCCGACCCCCAGCGGCGCGTAAAGGCCTATCCGCATGAATTATCGGGTGGTCAGCGCCAACGTGTCGCCATTGCCATGGCGATTGCTTGCGAACCCGCGGTGCTCATCGCCGACGAACCAACGACGGCGCTCGACGTGACGCTCGCCGCCCGCATTCTCGATCTCATCGAGGACTTGAAGCAAAGACTTGGCATGGCGCTCTTATTCATCAGCCATGATCTCGGCCTGGTGCGGCGCATCGCCGATAGCGTCCATGTCATGCATCAGGGGAGAATCGTCGAAAGCGGTCCCGCCCGGGAGATCATTCACCATCCGCGTGAGGCTTATACGCGCCTGCTGCTCGGCGCGGCGCCGCGCCCCCGCTTGCGGCCACATCCTCTCGAAGCCAAAAATCTTCTCGAGGCCCGAGATCTTACTGTGCGTTTCAAGCGGCGCGGCACGCTCGGCTTGCCCTCTTTTGGTCTTTTTCGACCGCGTGAAAAAGATTTCACCGCCGTCGATCATGTGAATCTCACCTTGCGACAGGGCGAGACTTTTGGGCTCGTCGGAGAATCGGGTTCAGGCAAATCGACCCTGGCTCGGGCTTTGTTGCGGCTGGTGCCGGCCTCGGGCTCGATTCTATTCGAGGGGCGCGATCTCGTCGCCCTCCAACCCCGCGCCCTGCGGCCCTTCCGCCATGCGATGCAGATCGTCTTTCAAGATCCCTATCAGGCCTTGTCGCCACGCATGCGCATCGGTGCCATCATCACCGAAGGCCTCCGTATTCATGAGCCGGGTTTGAACGCACAAGCCCTGGATGCGCGCGCGGCTTTTGCCCTGCAGGAGGTCAAACTCGACCCCGCTCTTCGCCACAGGTTCCCTGCCGAATGTTCCGGCGGACAGCGTCAACGCATCGCCATCGCCCGAGCCATGATTCTGCGGCCGAAACTTTTGCTGCTCGATGAACCGACGTCCGCGCTCGACCGCTCCGTGCAAGCGGAGATCCTGGAATTGCTCAGCCTTTTGCAGGCAAGCCATGGCCTGACCTATCTCTTCATCAGCCATGATTTCGGCGCCGTGCGCGCCATGGCCGACACGATCGGCGTCATGCGGATGGGCCATTTGGTGGAAAGCGGTCCAGCGGAGGAGATTCTCACACGACCGAGGATGGATTACACGAGCGAACTGATCGCGGCGGCCTTTCCGGCTGAATCCTGAAAACCAAAGCCCTTTGCGCCGGATGCAAATCCGATCACAAAGAGCTCATTCGTTTGCTTGGCCTGAAAGGCTCCTATCAGGCGACCGCTCTTTCCTGCGTATCGGACCATTGGCCGAGCGCCGCCAGATAATTCATGCGAGCGCGATGCGTGAAAGCCTTTTGCGCGGCGGGAACATTCTCCACCTTACCGCCCCAAGCCTTTTGCGGAGCCGCCTGCAAGGCGCGACCATAGGAGAAGGTGATCGCCCAGGGCGTCGGACCGATCCGGTTGATCGCGTCGAGATTGGCGGTCGCTTCCACATCGGACTGGCCGCCGGAGAGGAAGGCGATACCAGGAACCGCCAAAGGCACGGCATTGCGGAACAGGCGCAGGGTCTGCTCGGCCACTTCCTCGGGGCTCGCCTGACGCGGCGCCAATTTGCCGGGCACCACCATATTAGGCTTCAACACAATGCCTTCGAGGAAGACACGATTGAGGTAGAGTTCCTCGAAAACGGTCTTCAGGACCAGTTCGGTGACTTCATAGCAGCGCTCGATCGAGTGATTGCCATCCATCAGCACTTCCGGCTCGACGATCGGAACGATATTGGCTTCCTGGCAGAGAGCCGCATAGCGGGCGAGCGCATGCGCATTGGCCCGGATCGAGCCATAGGTCGGCACGCCCTCGGCAATATCGATAACCGCGCGCCATTTGGCGAAGCGCGCACCAAGGTCATAATATTCCTTGAGGCGGACAGCGAGCCCGTCGAGGCCTTCGGTGATGGTTTCGCCGGGGAAATTGGGGAAAGGCTTGGCGCCGGAATCCACCTTGATACCCGGGATCGAACCCGCCGCCTCGATCAATTTGACGAGCGGCGTGCCATCCTTGGCGTTCTGGCGGATGGTTTCATCATAGAGGATCACGCCGGAAATATAATCGCGCATCGCCTCATCGGTGCGAAACATCAATTCACGATAGTCACGGCGGCTGTCGGCGGTGGATTCCACGCCGATCGCATCAAACCTTTTCTTGATCGTGCTGGTGCTTTCATCGGCCGCGAGCAACCCTTTGCCCTTGGCGGTCATGGCGATGGCGACGCTCGCCAGTTGATCCTTGCTCATCCCTCACATCCTCTGTTGCGATCGGCCATTATGACGAAACGGCATTGCCGCGCGGCAAATCCTGACGGATTTACCGAAACTTGAAATTTGAGACACACGCGAACCCTATCGCAATGTCTTGCAGCACGTGTGAATGTGGATTCAGGAGCGGTGCTGCAAGCCTTTATGATCACATCAAATCATCCAAAAAGAGGCGCCCCTTTTGGGTTTGATGTGCTCGGGCGCACCCCAAAAGCTGGAAACTTTGGGGATGAGGGTTACGCATTTAAACAAAATAGAAAGCCTTCTGATGCGGCTGCATCAGAAGGCTCTTTTTAAAGGGTGAAATCCTGCGAGCCGCGCAGGGCCTCGACGCCCGGCAGAAGCTTGCCTTCGAGCCATTCGAGGAAGGCGCCTCCGGCTGTCGAGACATAGGTGAAATCGTCATAGGCGCCGGCCTGGTTCAGGGCGGCGATCGTATCGCCACCGCCGGCAATGGTTTCCAGCGCCGAAACCTTGGTGAGCTGGGCAGCCACTTTGGCGATCGCCATCGTGCCAACATGGAAGGGCGGCACTTCGAAGGCACCGACCGGGCCGTTCCAGACCAGGGTGCGGGCGGAGCCCAGCAGGGTGACGATTTTCGAAATCGAGCGCGGGCCGATGTCGAGGATCATCTCGTTTTCGGTAATGGCATCGATATCGATGGCCCGGGTCGGAATATTGGCCTCCAGCTTGGGGGCGACGATCGCATCGACCGGCAGGACAAGCTGGCAATGCGCCGCCTCGGCATCGGCCATGATCTTGCGTGCGACATCGGCAAGATCCATCTCGCAAAGTGATTTGCCGATCGGCTTGCCGCTGGCGGCCAGGAATGTATTGGCCATGCCGCCGCCGATGAACAAATATTCGACGCGGCGCATGAGATTGCCGAGCAATTCAAGCTTAGTCGAAACCTTGGCCCCACCGACGATGGCCGCGAGCGGCCGTTCCGGATGCGCCAGCATGCTGGTCAACATGTCGAGCTCCAGCTGCATGGTGCGGCCAGCATAAGCGGGCAGTTTATGCGCCAGACCTTCCGTTGTCGCATGTGCACGATGCGCGGTCGAAAAGGCATCATTGACATAAATATCGCCGAGTTCAGCGAGCGCATCAACAAAAGCCGGGTCGTTCTTGGTTTCCTGCGGGTGGAAACGCGTATTTTCGAGGAGCAGGATATCCCCCTCCTTGAGGGCGGAGGCAGCGCTTTTGGCGACATCGCCGACGCAATCAGAGGCGAAGGCGACATAGCGGCCAAGGTGCCGTTCGAGCTCCACGGCAACCGGTTTCAGCGACGTTTTGGCCTCCGGCCCATTCTTCGGCCGGCCGAGATGGGACAACAGGATGACCTTGCCGCCCTTCTGCGAGATTTCCTTGATATTGGGCAGGATACGGTCGATGCGCGTGGCATCGGTGATGATGCCATTATCCATCGGAACGTTGAGATCGACCCGCACGAGGACGCGCTTGCCGGTGACGACGACATCGTCGAGGGTGGGGAAAGGCGAGGCTGGCACGGTTCTGGTCATATAAGCTTCCCGATTGCGACAGCGGTATCACTCATCCGGTTGGAAAAGCCCCATTCGTTGTCATACCAGGAGAGGATACGCACGAAGGTGCCTTCCAGAACCTTGGTCTGATCCATATGGAAGACCGAGGAATGCGGATCATGGTTGAAATCGATTGAGACATTAGGGCTTTCGGTGAAGCCAAGAATGCCCTTCAAATGCTGGGTGGCGGCCTGTTTTATCGCGGCATTGATCTCTTCCGCCGTGGTCGGCCGTTTGGCGACGAAGGTGAAATCGACGACAGAAACATTGGGGGTCGGAACGCGGACAGACGAGCCGGCGAGCTTGCCATTGAGTTCCGGCAAGACGAGCCCGACAGCCTTGGCGGCACCGGTCGTGGTGGGAATCATCGACAAAGCAGCGGCGCGGGCGCGGTAAAGGTCCTTATGCATCGTGTCGAGCGTCGGCTGATCGCCCGTATAGGAATGCACGGTGGTCATGAAGCCGTGCTCGATGCCGACCGCCTCATTCAGAACCTTGGCGACGGGCGCGAGGCAATTGGTGGTGCAGGAGGCGTTGGAAACGACGAGGTGATCCTTGGTCAGCTTGTCGTGATTGACGCCATAGACCACGGTGAGATCGGCATTGTCGGCGGGGGCCGAAACCAGCACGCGCTTGGCGCCTGCCTTCAAATGCGCGGCCGCCTTGTCGCGGGCGGTGAAAATGCCGGTACATTCGAGGGCAACATCAATCCCCAGCGCGGCATGCGGCAATTCATGCGGATCACGAACCGCCGTGACCTTGATCGGCCCGAAACCGATATCGATCGTATCGCCATCGACCTTGACCTCGCCCGGAAAACGGCCATGCACGGAATCGAAGCGCAGCAGATGGGCGTTGGTTTCGACGGGGCCGAGATCATTGATGGCGACAACTTCGATGTCTTTACGACCGGATTCGGCAATGGCCCGCAAGACATTCCGCCCGATGCGACCGAATCCATTGATCGCGACTTTAACCGCCATCCGATAAGCTCCTTTCCACAAGAACCGGCCCATTGCGAGCCGCATTTTGCTTTTTATGACGTGCCCGCAAGCAAGTCGTCAAGCATTTGACGAGAAATTCTACACGTTTCACAACAAGTCTTATCGTATATTACGATAAAATGTCATTCTCAGGCCGACCACACGGCCTTCGACCTTTACGTCAATCCGAGGAAGCTGAAACTATCCTGAACAAATGAGGCTTTTTAATTATTCAGAACAAATGAAATATTCAGAATTCTCCTGGGAACCGGGCGGCGTTTACATCTTATACAGAGCCGTTTCCCAAAGCGCGAGCGAGAAAATTCTCCCGCTGGCAGACCCTTGCGGAGCAAAATCCCTCATTGCCGGGACATGCATCGCCAAGGCATGATCGAAATCGACATCAATACCCTATTGGTTCCATTTCATTGGTGGATTTTACTGTCAACGTGACGCAAGGTCTCATGAGCAGCCGGTCGTGCCAAAACCTGCGCCGATCGGGAGTCCTCCTTGAATATCCCACCTAAAAGTGATCTCTTTCAGAATAGTTCGTGATCTTATGTCGATTGGGGGAGCAGCCTTTAGGGTCCGCCGCGTCTCCCTCCCTTGCCGCAAAGACCATCACATGATCCGGGAAAGACCGTCCAAAAAGCTCATCCGAAAAGAACATTGAAGAGCATGGCGCGGCAGGCCCCGATATCGCCCAAACCGTCCTTTAGCTTGGACGAGAGTTGAGGTCGCGAGTCCGGTACGGTGATCAAGAGCACATTCATGAGTTCGGGTGATTCCCCCTGAACACATATCGCTCTAGAATCGTGACGCCCCCGAGCACGCGCCCTTTTGGAATCAATCGGACACGAAGGACAACCGGCCTCATGCACCTATCGGAAGAACTTGCCGAAAGTTTGAAACGGATCGAGGCCATCCTGGACCGCCTGGAGGCGGCAAGCGAGCGGCGGTTGCGGCAGGATCAAGCGCGCGGCGATATAGCCGCCGAATTACGCCTGATGCAAGACGATCGCTCCCGCCTGGCGGTCGAGCTCGATCAAGCACTTGCACGCAACGAAGCGCTCGCCAATGCCCAGGCGGAGGTCTCGCAACGCTTGCAAAGCGTCGGGACTTCATTGCAGACGATTCTCGCCCGGACGGAAGCCACGGTCATTTCGTCCGATGAGATGTCCTCCGTCGAAACGCCGACCCTTGAGGCTTTGCAGGTTGAGACTTTGCAGGTTGCGGCTTCGCATGGCGAGGCTGCGCATGCAGACACCTCGCCATCCGAGCGCCTCGTGGCGCCCGGCGGCGCCACGCCGCCCGAGCGAGTGTAAAATCCACGCGTAATACCAACGGTCATAATGAATGACCGTTGGACCGCTCTTGAATTTTCGCTCTCGCTTTGAAAAAGCGAAAATTCAAGAAAGGAACCAAAGGCCGTTCTTCACGACCTTTGGTATAAGGTCCACGGAGTAAAGCCCCAATGGCGCAAGTGTCGGTAACAATCGCTGGCCGAGTCTATCGAATTGCCTGCGGCGAGGGGGAAGAAACCCATTTGCGAGGCTTGGCCCGTCAGGTCGACGACAAGATCGACCAGTTACGCGGTACATTCGGCGAAATCGGCGACCAACGCCTGACGGTCATGGCGGCGATCACACTCGCTGACGAATTGCTCGAGGCGCAACGCAAACTGGCCGATCTTGCGGCCGAACATGCCCTCGCCGAAGCACGGGTCGCGGCGCAAACGCGTGGCGAGGCGGAATGGACCGATCATCTGGCCCATTCGCTCAACGGCCTTGCCGAACGGATCGAGCGCGTGGCGACAAAGCTCAATGCCGCCGAACGTCCCGACGGCGCGGCCACGAACGAAGCCCTTCCCCGAGCCAGCACAACCAGTCCCGAGGCCGTGCGCCAACCGGGCTGAAGAAGAAACCGCGTCTGGCCCTGAACAAGACTGGCAATTTCGCAAAACCTCACCTACATTGGCGAAGCGGTGCTGCGGGGTGCGTGTTGGATCTGTATTCCCGGGGCCTTATCGATCTCAAAGGGAGCTGTCCCTGGTCTTGCCCGTGGGCTCGACCACACGGCGCCCACCTACTTAGTAGGTTCCCGGGATCGATATCCCACGGCCATCGTGGCCCGTCTCTTTTTCTTTGCGGTCTTGCATGAGTGTTTTGCCCGCCAAAGCGGATTTACGCGCTATGGCGCTCGCCCGGCGTGCAATTGTTCCGGCCGAAACCGCGCGGGCTTTCGCGGCCGTGCTTGCTGAAACAGGCCCGCAACTCGCCAAAGACCATCGGGCCGAAATCATCGGCGCCTATGCCGCGATCGGCGACGAGGTCGCGACCTCCCCCTTGCTGCAGATGCTCGCTCAGGCGGGTTTTGCCACGGCCCTGCCTGTCACCGGCAAGCGCGGCACCCCCCTCACCTTTCGCCTCTGGCGCCCGGGCGACCCTGTTGCCAAGGGCAAAATGGGCATCACCGAGCCGCCCGCGACAGCGCCCGAGGTTTTTCCCGATCTCCTCTTCGTGCCGCTCGCCGCCGCCGATCGGGCCGGCAACAGAATCGGTTATGGCGCGGGCTTTTATGATTTGACCCTCGCCGCCTTGCGGTCCCAGCGACCTATTTGTGCCATAGGCATCGCCTTCTCCTGCCAGATTTTCGAGGCGGTACCGGCGGAAGCCCATGACCAGAAACTCGATTATCTCCTGACCGAGCAGGGTTTGATCGCTTGCCTATCCTCGCGCCCCTTCACGGATTAAAGTCCCGAACAAGCAAACGGAATCGCCTCCGATCCCGCCATCTGGATCCACCATGCGTCTTCTCTTCATCGGTGATGTCGTCGGCCGCGCCGGCCGCGCCGCCATTCTCCAGGAACTCCCCAAGCTCAAGGCGGCCTGGGCGCTCGATTGCGTTGTGATTAATGGCGAGAATGCCGCCGGCGGTTTCGGCATCACAGAGGGCATCTGCACCGATTTCCTCGATGCTGGTGCCGATTGCATCACGCTTGGCAATCATGCTTTCGATCAGCGCGAGGCTCTCGTCTTCATCACCCGACAACCGCGCCTGATCCGGCCGTTGAACTATCCAAGCGGCACGCCCGGCGGTGGCGCCAATCTCATCGAGACCGACAAGGGCCAGAGGGTGCTGGTCGTCAATCTCCTCGGCCGCATCTTCATGGATGCACTCGATGATCCCTTTGCCGCGATCGAGCGGGAACTCTCCGCCTGCCCCTTGGGCATGGTCTGCGATGCGGCGATCATCGATTTTCACGCCGAGGCCACGAGCGAGAAACAGGCCTTCGCCCATTCGGTCGATGGCCGGG
The DNA here is from genome assembly GCF_000019845.1 of Beijerinckia indica subsp. indica ATCC 9039. Taxonomy (NCBI): domain Bacteria; kingdom Pseudomonadati; phylum Pseudomonadota; class Alphaproteobacteria; order Hyphomicrobiales; family Beijerinckiaceae; genus Beijerinckia; species Beijerinckia indica. The sequence goes on from NC_010581.1 coordinate 3,947,648, forward strand.
TCTCCCTGGTCGTCGGCACGCATACGCATGTGCCCACCGCCGACCATCAGATCCTGCCGCATGGCACAGCCTATTTGACGGATGCCGGCATGACGGGCGATTATGATTCCGTCATCGGCATGGACAAGGCCGAGCCGATGCGCCGTTTCGCGACCAAGCTGCCCGGCTCCCGCATGGAGCCGGCGGGCGGTTCAGCCACTCTCTGCGGCGTTGCCGTCGAGACCGATGCGCAAGGGCTTGCAACACGCATCGCGCCGGTGCGGATTGGCGGCCGACTCGCTCAAGCCTGGCCGGATTTTTGGGAATCGCGTTGAAGCTTGTTTCGAACGCTTCAGTGAGAGAAGTTGATAGCCGGGATGAGCAACGAACTTCCTTCACTCTCTTTTTAAGCACTCTCTTTTCAAGTCAGCGGGAGATGATGCAATGGTGCGAATGGCAACAAAAGCCTTGCTGTGCATCCTCGCTGGCCTCTTTGGCACGGTTGCCTATGCCCATCCTGCTCTCAAGACCGCTGTGCCCGCGGTTGATGGAATCACAAAGGACTCTCCCAAGGAGATCCATCTGAGCTTCACGGAAAAGGTCGTCGCAAAATTATCGGGAATCGACCTCAAGGATTCAACCGGACAGGTGATTGCGACCGATACGCCTGTGATCGATGCCGACGACAAGACGCATCTCATCATTCCGCTTCACACGTCTTTGCCGCCTGGACGTTATGAGGTCGAATGGCACGCCGTCGGCGCGGACACGCACCTCGCCCACGGGCATTTTTCCTTTACGATTGAACAGTGATGCTCGAAGCGGCCCTCATCGCTTCTCGTCTGTTGCATTATACAGCCTCGATCGTGCTCTTTGGGGCGTCGCTGTTTCCCTTCTATGCCACGCCAAAGGGTCAAGGGCCGAAATTTCTGCTTCGCTTTTTTGATACGACCCGTTTTGCTGCCGCGATCGCCGTGCTTGTGAGCGGGATTTTATTGTTTGTCTGCACAATCGCCACCATGAGTGGCACCCCGGCCGGGATTTTCGATCAAGACATTTTATGGTCCGTCTTCACCGATATGGATTATGGCGGTGTCTGGCTGGCGCGCATGGTGATGGCCATCCTCCTTCTGGGGGTGATCCGAACGCCTTTCGTTCCCCCGGAGAGTTCGCATCGTGAGGCAGCGGCCGCTGTCCTCTCCGCAATTTTGCTCGTGACTTTGACGGCGGTGGGTCATGCACAAGCCGATGACGGAATAGCGAGTTCTATCCATTGGGGCGCCAATGGCGTGCATCTTCTCGCCGCCGGCGCCTGGCTTGGAGGGCTTTTGCCACTCGGATTTGCTTTGACCACGGAAATTTCGGCCGTTGAGACGTCGCATGAAAAAACCCACGGCGTTGATATTGAGGACATCCTCCTGCGGTTTTCAGGCATGGGCTACGGGGCGGTTTCGCTGCTCGTCGCGTCAGGCCTGGTCAATAGCTGGTTCCTGGTCGGCTCCTTATCGCGCCTGGTTGGGACCCATTATGGCCAGCTTTTGCTGGTGAAATTGGGCTTCTTTGGCGCAACATTGACGCTCGCGGTTTTGAACCGTTTCTGGTTACTCCCTTCCCTGCTTCAGACACGCGAAAGTGAGGCGAGGATCCTCTGGCTCAAAAGACTCCGTCGTCATGTCATAGGGGAGCAGATCTTGGGCTTTGTGATTCTTTTCATTGTGAGCCTTCTCGGAACGATGCAGCCAGCCATCGAAGCGCTCGATTGACTCACAACCCTTGGATCAAGATCCCGGCGAAGCAGAAGGGGAGAAGAGGTTTGTGCCCGCTTGCCAACTCGCCTAGCATGGCTTCTAGAACCCGCGATCCTGACCATATCAAAAAGGGTCATTCTTGCTGACCATTCATATCCATTGATGCGTCCATGAGCGATCTCAACCTCTCCTTTACGCCGCTCCTGCCTTGGCCCGTGCTCGCCCTGAGCGCCGTGCTGGCCTTGGCGGTGTTTGGTCTTTGGCTTGCCGCGCGCCGACGCGGCGCCTTTCTGCGCGGCCTCGGCCTTGCGCTCGTGCTCCTCGCTTTATGCGATCCCTCCCTGGTGCGAGAGGACCGGGAAAGCCTGAAGGATGTCGTGGCGGTGGTCGTCGATCGCAGCGGCAGCCAGACGCTTGGCGAAAGAATGGCCCAGACGGATGCCGCGCGTGTTGCACTGGCGCAGCGATTGAACAGTCTCGGCAATATCGAGACCCGTTTCATCGAGGCCGGGGACCATGTGGGCGGCCAAGACGACAATAATGATGGCACGCGCCTGTTTGCAGCGCTCAACGCAGGTCTCGTCGATGTGCCCGCCGAGCGCATCGGTGCGGTTTTCATGATCACCGATGGCATCGTCCATGACATTCCCTCCGACCCGGCGACGCTCGGCTTCAAGGCCCCCCTGCATGCCTTGATCACCGGCCATGAGGGCGAACGCGACCGCCGCGTGGAATTGGTCGAGGCGCCCCGCTTCGGCCTTGTCGGCAAGGATCAGACGATCGAGGTCAAAGTGATCGACACGCCGCAAGGCCACGACCCCGTGGTGCTGCGGGTGCGGCGCGACGGCGATCCCGTAGCGACCCTGCGTGCGCGCCCCGGCGAAAAGCTCCAGGTGCCGGTCCGCATCGAACATGGCGGCCCGAATGTGGTGGAGCTCGAGGTCGATGCCCTGCCCGATGAATTGACCACCATCAACAATAAGGCGGTGCTGACGATCGAGGGCGTGCGCGACAAGCTGAAGGTCCTGCTTGTCTCGGGCGAGCCGCACGCGGGCGAGCGCATGTGGCGCAATCTCCTGAAATCCGATGCCAATGTGGATCTCGTCCATTTCACCATCCTGCGCCCGCCGGACAAGCAGGATGGGACGCCGATCAACGAACTGTCCCTGATCGCCTTCCCGACCAGTGATCTGTTCGGCCGCAAGATCAATGATTTCGATCTGATCGTCTTCGACCGCTATTCGAATCAGAGCGTGCTGCCGACGGTCTATCTCGACAATATTGTGCGCTATGTGCGTGACGGCGGCGCCCTGTTGATCGCGGCGGGGCCTGATTTCGCACGGCCAGAAGGGCTCTATTACTCTCCGCTCGGACGCATCACCCCTGCGCGGCCTGACGGCGACGTCACCGAACGGCCGTTCCGTGCTGCAATCAGCGCCATCGGCGAGAGACATCCGGTCACGCGCGACCTGCCCGGCGCGCCTGCCCCCGAGCAGATCGCGCAACAGGACAAAAAGCAAGACCAAGGTAAAAACCAAGACAAGGGATCTAAAAATCCCCGCCCTGCCGATTGGAGCCCCTGGTTCCGCCAGATCAATGCGGAAGTCACCCGGGGGACCAATGTCCTGTCGGGAGCCAATCATAAACCGCTGCTCGTTCTCTCACGCGAAGGGAAGGGGAGGGTGGGCCTTCTCCTCAGTGATCAAATGTGGCTTTGGGCGCGCGGCTACGAGGGCGGTGGTCCCTATCAGGATCTGTTGCGCCGCCTCGCCCATTGGCTGATGAAGGAACCGGAACTTGAGGAAGAGGCTTTGCGGGCCTCGGTCCAGGGCGGTTCGCTCCAAATCGAACGCCAGAGTCTCAAGGACCTCCCCAAGGACAAAGGTGCGAACGTCACCGTCACCATGCCATCCGGCAAACAGGTGATCCTGCCCTTGACGCCCGCCACGCCCGGCCTTTCGCGGGCAAGCCTGCGCACCGAGGAACTGGGTCTCTACCGGATAACGGACGGCACTTTGTCGATCCTCGCCAATGTCGGCCCGGAAAATCCGCGCGAGTTCCAGGACGTCATTTCGACAACCGAAAAGCTCGCGCCGATCGTCACCGCGACGGGTGGCACGGTGCGCCGCATTGGTGCTGGCGGGGAGGGCCAAATCAGCTTGCCGCGCGTCATCTCGATGCGCGAAGGCCTGGTCTATGGCGGCAGTGATTATACGGCGGTGAAACGAACGGGTTCGAGCGAAGTGAAAGGTATCGGCATCGCGCCTTTGGCCATTGGCTTCCTCGGGCTTGCCGTGCTGTTGAGCGCGTTCATCCTGACCTGGGTGAGCGAGGGACGCCAGCGTGCTGGCAATCGCGGGACGTGACTAATCTGTTGAGGTCAGCCAGCCTTGCAATTCACGCCGAACCAGCCGGGCAATAACCTCCATGCCCTCCTCGCTCGCGTTGAGGCAGGGGAGCGCGGCATAATCCTCGCCCCCCGCGCCCAGGAATAAGGCGCGGATCTCCCCGCCCACTTCCTCGATTGTTTCCAGGCAATCGGCGGCAAAACCTGGCATGACGACAGCCAGTTTTTTGACACCTCGCGCGGCCAAAGCTTTCACCGTCGCATCGGTCGCGGGTCCGATCCATTCGGCGCGGCCGAAGCGGGATTGAAAAGTCGTCACGCAATGCGCCTCGTCGAGACCCAGGGCTTGCCGCAACAAATCCGCCGTGATCAGGCAATGCTCATAATAGGGATCGCCCTTGTCGACGGAGGATTTCGGAATGCCGTGAAAAGACAAAAGGATCGCGTCCGGCTCGAAATCAAGCCCGGCGAGACCGCGCCGCACGGAACGCGCCAAGGCTTCTATATAGAAGGGCTCGGCATAATAGGGGGGTGCAATCCGCAAGGCCGGCTGCCAGCGCCGCGCCCGCAAAATCTCGAAAACCTTATCCGCGACGCTCGCCGTGGTCGCCGCTGCATATTGCGGATAGAGCGGCACGACAAGAATGCGGCCGCAATTCTGTTGCAACAGGCGATCGAGACCCGAAGCGATCGAAGGATTGCCATATCGCATCGCGAAATCAATCACGATATCTTGCGCTTTTCCGTCCCCTGGCGCGGATGAGGCGCCAATCGAACGAGCCAGGAGTTCCCCTTGCGCGCGGGTGATGGTTTTGAGCGGGCTCTCGTTACGCTCCTTGTCCCAGATCCCGGCATAGCGGCGTCCGCTCCGATGCGGGCGCGTGGTGAGGATAATCCCATGCAGGATTGGCCACCAGACCCAGCGCGGCAGTTCGACCACCCGGCGGTCGGACAGGAATTCGCGGAGATAACGGCGCATGGACCAGTAATCGGTCGCATCCGGCGTTCCGAGATTGACAAGCAGAACACCGATTCGGTCCGTCAGACGCGCTTTCGTCGTAGAAGCGGCAAGGGGTTTCATACTCACACTCAATTCCCGCTTATGAGGCCGTCGATTGGGGCAGAAGGGACGCCAGCCATTCGACCGTTGTCGAGGCCAAGGGCGTGGAGCGACGGGTCATTTCATCCATCAGCACAATGACGGTCTCGCTGGTGGCGACGCATCGTTCGTTCTGAAACAAAGCCTGTTCAAGCCGGATCGAACTCCGGCCGACCCCGGCGATCCGCGTGCCGATCAGGATCTCGCCCGGCCATGTGATCTCGGCCCGAAAGTCGAGGACGAGACGGGCGAGGACGAAAACAGTGCCAGGCGCCGCGAGCGGTGCTCGAGGATCGCAAAGGATTTCGGCTCGGCCGGTTTCGAGAAATGTGGCGAATACAGCATTGTTGATGTGACCGAGGCTGTCTGTATCTCCAAAGCGGATCTTGTCCGATGCATGCAACGGAAAATCGTCGAGTCGGACCTCATCCTTCATAAGCGTCTCCTTATACCAACGGTCATAATAAATGACCGTTGGCCCGCTCTTGAATTTTCGCTCTCGCTTTGAAAAAGCGAAAATTCAAGAAAGGAACCAAAGGTCATAAAGAATGTCCCCACGCGCTGGAAAGCTTTTCTTCAAGTCCCTTCAGGCGGGTTTGGGGGTCCTTTCAAGACGGCCTGGACTGGGCTAAAGACGAGAACGAGAACCCGCGCAGCTGTTTAGCCCCAAGCGCTTAACCCCAAAGTGCTTAGCCCCAGGTGCCTCGATGATCCATCTGACCCGCCGCCAGACCCTCCTCTCCGGCCTTGCGGCCGGCACCAGCCTCTTCGCCCATGCCAGCAAGGCGGCGGATCATGTTACGGCGCTGACGTTCCTGCTCGTCAACGATCTTTACCGGATCGATGCCGATGCGCAAGGACGCGGCGGCTTCGCTCGTCTCACGAGCGTGGTCAAAGCCGAACGCGCGCGCGCCGCCGCCCGAGGCGCAAAACTCATCTGCGTCCATGCAGGCGATGCGCTGTCGCCGAGCCTGTTATCGAGTCTCGATCACGGCGCGCATATGATCACGCTCCTCAATGAAATCGGTTTCGACGCTTTTGTGCCCGGCAATCATGAATTCGATTTCGGCCCTGATACCTATCGCCAGCGCATGCAGGAGGCGCATTTTCCAGTTCTGGCCGCCAATCTGCGGGAAGCCGATGGATCAGCCCTGCCGGGCCATGAAAATGCCCTGACTATTACCCTTGAGGGGATGCGCATCGCTTTGATTGGCGCGGCTTACGAGGCAACGCCAACCGTCTCGCAGTCAGGCGCTTTGCTCTTCAGCCCGACGCTCGCGACAATCGCCGACGAGACGCGTAAAGCGCGCGCCCAAGGCGCCGATTTCGTCGCCGCCATCGTTCATGCGGACAGGGCCACCGGCCGCGCTCTTATGGACATGAAGGGACCGGACCTGATTCTCTGCGGCCATAATCACGACCTGCACATCGACTTCGATGGCCGCACCGCCTTCATGGAATCGGCACAGGATGCCAATTATGTGCTGAGCGTCGATCTCGACCTTACCAAGAACGCGACCGGACTCGGCTGGTGGCCGAATTTCCATGTGGCCGATACACGCCAGACCCAACCCGATACGGATATGGAGGGAAAGGTCCAACACCTCCTCGCCAACCTGGCCGCGACCCTTGCCGCGGATCTCGCCCGTACGCAATCCCCGCTCGACAGCCGCACGCAGATCGTGCGCGGCGAGGAATGCACGATCGGCAATTTGTTTGCCGATGCGATCCGGCAACGGACCGGCGCGGAAGCCGCGCTGATCAATGGCGGCGGCATACGCGGCAATCGCCTCTATCCGGTGGACAGCATGCTGACCCGCAAGGATATTCTGGCCGAACTCCCCTTCGATAACAAAACTTTGGTCCTGCCGATCGAGGGAAAAAGACTGCTGCTCGCGCTCGAAAACGGGCTTTCGCGCGCCGAACATCCAAGTGGGCGTTTCCCACACGTCTCTGGCCTCATCGTCGAGGCCGATCTCACGCGTCCGCCGGGTTCCCGCGTGCAACAGGTCCGCATCAACGGAGACCCCCTTGCACCGGAGCGCATCTATCAGCTCGCCACCAATGATTATCTGGCGCGGGGCGGCGATGGTTATCTCATGCTGGCGGGCCGCGCCGATATCACCACGGATTCCGGGAACCGTCTCATCGCCCAGGATGTCGGGGATTATCTCGCCTTAAAGGGGCAAGTAGCGCCGCAAATCGAGGGCAGGATAGTTCTGCGCCGGTCCTGACCGGCCCCCTTGGAACGAGAAAGATCAGATGCTCCGATCATTATTCATCAAAACCGCCAGGCGGTTTTGATGACAAGGCTTCCCGTCCATTGGGTGTAGTTGCGAGCGGCCAGATTCGAGATGTTTCGCACAAAGGATCCTTGCAGATCGAGGGCGGGACTTCCAAAAAACGCCGCTGTTTCCGGCGAGCCGAATACCCAGGCCGGAACGGTATATTCAAGCGTGCCGATGGGCTCCACTTCAAAATCGCGACGCGAGAACCCCATCGCATCGGCATCGAACCATCGTCCCAGCATCTGGACGGCCAGACTGGCATTCCATTCTTCCGAAATGACATAGGACGCCGAAGGGATGATGAAAAAAGCCGAGGATGCCGGCGCCGGAGTTCTAAACCTGCGCTGACCGAACATTGTCAATCCGAGAGACCAGACCGCCGATGCACTGGTGTTGCGGGTCGGCGTGATCCTTTGCATGTGTTCATCAAAATTGAATCTCTGATTGAACCCCACATTCAAATCATGACGGATCGCCAATCGATCCTCGAATGTCGGTAAAAAATCCGCTCTTGGCGCATAAACGAAATAAGGCGCGAAACCCTGATCATCATTCGGATTAATATATTGGAGCCGGACCGTACCGACAGCCTTATCGAGATCGGCTCCCCTCGATGACGCGAATCGGTCGGTTTCCATACGCGCATTCAAAGACAGACGCAGAGGCAGATCGAACACAGGCGTTGCCCAGGAGAGATTCTGGGTGGGGCTGAGTTCCAGCGTCGATGTTCCCCCGTGTCTCGCCAATTCAGCATTGGAATTAAACGCAAAGGGAGACAAGGAATTGAACGTGAAGCGGGGGGTCCGCAGCGGCCTCTCCAACTCCGGAGCGGTCGCGATCAAATTTTCAAGAGGGGAATTTCTCGACCCTGGCGTGGCCAAAAGGGCATCGATCCGCGCCGCTTGCGCATCATCCTGAGCACTCCTGTCGGCCGTTTGCGCGGCAAGGGGCAAGGGCAGGCCGATCAGCACGAGGATGAGGAGCACAGCCCAATAAGAATGCATATTAAACTCGGATCGGCTTTGTCCGGCTCGACAGGGTTATGTCCTTTCGACCCTAAATCACGAAAATCCGGTTCGGCAAGACGTCCTGTTGCACGTGTGGCGGAAAATGCACCGCCTGCACCGCTCCGCATTGCTCGATGGCTTCGACGAAACCATCCGCAAGCCGGTCGGACCGCGCCCCTGCCAGAACGGCATCCACCGCGCCTTGCCAGATTTTCTGATCGACCTTTGAGGCAATGCCATCATCGGCGACGATGCGAGCATAATGTTCGGCGAGCGACACGAAGATCAAAACCGCCGCCCGGTTCTCCGTGCGATGAAGGCCACGGATCATGAATTGCTCCATGGCGGCGCGATGCGCCTCGGTGCGCCGCACCCCACGCGGCACCAGGATAGCGCGCAAGGACGGTGCGCTGAGCAACAGAAAGGAAACGATGAAGAGAGCCAGTTGAATGAGGAGAATCCGCTGCACCGGAAATTGAGTGAAGGCCAGGAGCAGCCAGGGCGAAACCAGAGCAAGAACCACGGCCCAGGCGACAGGGTACAGCATGTAATCGGAAGACGACCGAGCCAGGACGCAGACGATTTCGCCGCTCGTCTTCCGTTCCGCCGCCTTGATGGCCGCGCTGATTCGGTCCTGATCCGCCTCGCTCAGTTCCATCTTTTTGTCCTTAAACCGTTCCTACCAGCTTCCCGAAGCGCCGCCGCCGCCTGAAGAGCCACCCCCACCGGAAAAGCCGCCACCACCGCCACCAAACCCTCCGCCGCCGCCGAAACCTCCGCCCCCAAAACCACCCCCGCCGCGCCCGGAGCTCATCAAAACGCCAAGCAGGAACGACGCGAGATTGCCCCCTCTCGCCGAGCGGGTGAGCAGGAAGAGAATGAAGATGAAGAAAAGAATGGCGAGCCAGGGCGTCGCTTCATCGACCGGCGTATCATTGCGGGCCGTTCGCAGATCGGGGCGTTTCTGCCATTCCGACGCATCGGTCGAAAGAATGGCGATTGTATCGTCGACACCACGCTCGATGCCGCCGCCGAAATCACCGGCCTTGAAACGCGGCGCCATGGCATTGGCGATGACGATCCGCGAGAGCGCGTCGGTTAAAGTGCCCTCGAGACCATAGCCCGGCTCGATCCGGACGCGTCGCTCGTTCGGCGCGACCAGCAGGAGAACACCATTGTTCTTGGTCTTTTCGCCGAGCTGCCAGTGGCGGAACAGGAGATTAGTATAATCCTCGATCTCCTGGCCCTGTAGAGATTTCACCGTCGCGACGACGAATTGAATGCCCGATTTGTCTTCCAGCGTCTGGAGCTTGGTCTCGATCGAGGCACGTGTCGCGGGGGGAATGATATTGGCGTCATCGACCACCCGCCCCGTGAGCGGCGGAAAATCGATGGCAAGCGCAAGGGCGATCAGGCCGAAAAAAACGAGCGCGGCCGCAACCAGCGCAATGGCGGTGCGCGCCGGTGGGCGGAACTCGGTCACGCGCCGGTGGCGGAAGGTTTCGAGACAGACCGCGTTTCGCATGGGCTCCAACCCGAGCAACGGAGCCAAAGGCGGTTTCCGCCTTCAAGACAATCCGATGCTCCCGATTCTGCTACCATGGGGCTCTAGAGCATCAGACCCAAAAGTGGCTCCCACTTTTGGGAGTAATCTGATGCGTTTTCAAGAAGATAGAGCATCAGAGATGGTTCAATTTGAAAGTCCGATGCTCTAAAGGATGATCACTTATTGAAATTGACTTGTGGCGGGGTCTGCGCCGTCTCGGATGCTGCGAATTCGGCCATCGGCTTGGTGCCCATGAAGACGGTTTTAGCCCAGAGCACGGTCGGGAAGGTCCGCAATTCCGTATTGAAGGTCCGCACGGCGTCAATATAGTCGCGGCGCGCCACGGCGATGCGATTTTCCGTGCCCTCAAGCTGCGATTGCAGCGCCAGGAAATTCTGATTGGACTTCAGATCGGGATAATTTTCGGTCACCGCCAGGAGGCGTCCGAGCGCGCCCGACAATTGATTCTGTGCATCCTGGAATTGCTTGAGCTTGTCCGGATCGGTCAATTGCGAGGCATCGATCTTCACGGATGTCGCCTTGGCTCGCGCCTCGACGACCGCGGTCAGGACCTCTTTTTCCTGATTCGCATAGCCTTGGACGGTGGCGACCAGATTGGGAATGAGATCGGCGCGGCGCTGATATTGATTCTGCACATCCGACCAGCGCGCCTTGGCCTGCTCCTCCAGGGTGGGAATCGTGTTGTAACCGCAGGCGGAAACGGTCAATCCAAGTAGAACGGCAGCCAGCAGGGAACGCAAACGAAGGCTCGTCGAAACCATGGGGTACCCCTCCAAGACACTTAAGTTTTAAGCTGTCCAGGCCACGAAGGAAAGCCCTTCCAGGACCACCGCTTAGCACAGAGTCTGAAAAGCTTTTAGACAAGTCCGCCCTCACCACGAATTGACTGGCCCATTGGAGGTTCTGGACTAATCTTTCGCGGTGGAATAGCCGAAAGGCGCCATGTTCGCTCCATAGGTTCGCTCTACGCGTTCACTTGGCTACGGGCTCACTTGGCAAGTTCACTTGTGGCAAGTTCACTTGGCAAGGCAAAGTTTGCTCAACAAGCACGCGTAAGGCTGATTTGAATTTGTGGATCTATCCGCTCGCGGCGTGAGCAGTCTCAGCCGGTGCGTTGCGACCATGGTCCTCCACGACGCTCCCCGCTTGAGCCGGGAACCGCCGTGAGGAAAAAAATCATAAAGCCACGATACGCAGAGGAAATGTAACTAGAACGGGCTCGCCTGCTTATGTCCCATCTCCCACGCCTGATGCTCGCTTGCGGCTTGACCATGCTCATGAGTCTGGCGGCCTTCAACGCGGTCTCCCAGCCGTCGGACGCTCCGCGCAATGTGGTGGAACTGTTCACGAGCCAGGGCTGCGCCTCCTGCCTGCCGGCCGATAAACTGCTCACGTCCCTGGCGGGGCGTCCCGATCTCGTCGTTTTAACCCTGCCGATCGACTATTGGGACTATAATGGCTGGAAGGATACGTTTGCCTCGCCAGCGTTCACTGCCCGCCAGAAAGCCTATGCCGAGGTGCGCGGTGACGGCCAGATTTACACGCCGCAAGCCGTGCTCAACGGATTGATCGCCGTCGTCGGCAGCAATGCCGAGGAGATCGAGACGATCCTCACCCGCTTTAGCGAGCGAAGCTTTGCGGAAACCGCAAAAATCCGCTTAAGCGAAACCGCCTCGAGCTTGCATATTGATATTACAGCGGGCAAGGGCGCGCCGGCCTCGATCTATCTTTTCCGGGTCGAACCCACGAGTACCGTGCAAATCCGCCGCGGAGAAAATGCCGGACGCAGCCTCACTTACACAAATGTCGTGAAAGCCATGGACAAACTTGGCGACTGGACCGGCGCTGAAGCGACTTTTGAAATTCCCAAGCCGACGGATACGCAAGCGGGCTATGTCGTGCTGTTGCAGCGCGGCGATCTTGAGCGTCCGGGCGAGATCCTCGCCGCCGCCAAAACCTCCGGTCTTTGAGCCTTCCTTTTTATCCTCATGTACCGGTGCAAGACTCTCGTGCGCTCCACGATGGTCGTCGTGAATCATCTGAACGTGCCCGCGCACTCCGGGATAATGCCATCAGACCCGGAAGCAGATCCCGCTTATGGGATTCACTCATGCATCGTTCGGCACGCGTCGTCATCGCCGCCTGAGACCGTCGTCGGGCCTCCACGGCACGATCCCCGCTAGAGCCCGATGTTCTCGTGCACCCATGGTGGATCCGACGTTCGATTAATGTTTTATTGAGATGATTTTAACGAAAATAGATTTCATACCGGAAGTAACCCAACTTTCGACTCAAGCACCCCCTGGTTCCAGTCGCGAATTTTCGTTTTCTTCGGGAGTTCAAAAATTCGAAAGCGTCCCAATGGTCATTCTTCCTGACCTTGGGCCTGATAAAGAGACCCTTGACGAAACCTGTCGCCCTTGAAAGCTAGGATGATCTGGATCGGGCTCTTTACAAGATCCCGTCGTATTTTCAGATCAGAGATCAATACCAGGCCTTGGAGTTCCCTCACCCCATGAATCCTTTCTCTTCCCCGTCCCGGCGCCTGGACCGCAACAGCCTGCTTCTCTGCTTCGCTTTACTGCCCCTCTTGCCTCTCCCGGTCCTCGGCGCTGTGCCATCGGGCACGCCCTCCGCCACTGCGCACAAGGATATGAGCGCGAGCCATGGCGCGCTCCAGCACGAGGCCCGGGCCGTGAGCGCAAAACATGCCGAGAAGACCAAGACGGAAGACACCAAGAGCAGCGATCCGAAAAAGAGCGGCAAACCCATGCTTGTCGCGAGTTTTGGCGAGTGGGGCGCCTATCTCGCTCAGGGGAAGGACAAGACCTGCTATGCCTTGGCGATGCCCAAGGAACGCCAGCCGGGAGGGCTGAAACGCGATCCGGCCTATATTTTCATCTCGCAGCGGCCGGCGGAAAATGTCCGCAATGAAATCTCCATCATCATGGGCTTCCCGATGAAGGACGGCAGCAGTGCCAAGGCCGAAATCGGCAATGCACGTTTCGATCTCGTCGTCAAAGGCACCAATGCCTGGGTGAAAAATCCGGCCGAGGAAACGCCTTTCATCGAGGCGCTGAAAAGGGGCTCGAAGCTCGTAATCAGCGCGCCATCGATCAAAGGCCATGTGACGACGGATATTTATTCACTCGGCGGCCTCAGCCAAGCGCTGGAACGCGTCCAGAAAGACTGTTCCTAAAGACGCTGGAATTTTGAGTGTTCCCTTTCGGCGGAGTCAGGGGCTCTTGGCCTCGGGATTGGTCAGATCCGGCACGCGGCCTTTGTGGCCGAAATTGATAAGCCGCGCCTCGGCAAGATGAATCTTGCCGAACAGATCGGTCTTGATGCAATAAACGGCCAGGGCCGAACCGGCGAAGGGGCCGAGGATATAAATCCAGAAGCCGCTCCATTCCGCTGAAAACACGGCGGGCGCGAAACTCCTTGCCAGATTGACACTATTGCCGGACAGCCAGGCGGTCAGCGGGTTCATCACCAGAAAGAAAAGGCCACCCGCCCAGGGCGTCAGCCAGCGCATTTCCTGATGCGAGGCGAGCCAGTAGAGCATGCCGATCAAAAGCGCCGTCACACCGGTTTCGGAGAGCAGCGGAATAAAGGCGCTGACCTGAGGATTGGGAATGGTCGCCGCGTAATGGGCGGCATAAGCCCATTGCCCCCATGGCTCGACGGCGTCGCCGAACAGGGACACCAGCAAGGTCCCCTCAATCGCACCGATGATCTGGGCGGAGAAATAGCCGAATGCATCGAGCCAGACGATCCTGCCAGCGAGCAGAAAGGCCAGGGTGACGGACGGATTGAGATGGGCGCCACTGACCTTGCCGAAGGGCGTATAGGCTGCAATCGACCCCGAAAGGCCGAAACACAGGCCGCATAGCGCGATTTGCACAGTAGAATGAGCCCCAAGCAGCTCAGCAACAGGACTGCCGGGCGCGGTCAGGAGCGTGACGGAGATAATGCCGCAGATCATCAAGATCGCCGTTGCCAGGCTCTCGCAGATGTAGAGCTTCCAGTGGAATGGCACGGAAGGATCAGGCTTGCCCGCAAGTGGCCGATCCCGAAAATGCAAAGGAAGATGAAAATGCGGGAGATGCAGATGAGGCGCGCGCAATTCTAATTCCCCAAAGCATGGGAACTCAAATGGACGCCACCTCCCGGCCGAATTTTACGGGTCGAGTTTTTTCAAAGATTGAAACCATGATGCCATGATTCAGATGAACGCATCATGTTCAAAAAAGCTTATCGGCTCATCGTTGAGATCATGGGTCACAATCGTTCGGTGTGCCCGGCAATCGCATCAAACGGTCCGTATCAGGCTTGCAAATCCTGTCGTGAGACAAGGCGCAGCACGGTTTCCAACGTGCCACAGGGATCGCCTTCCCGCGTCGCGATGGAGGCCCGCAAGGTCAGGCGATCAGGCGCATTCTCGCGCCGCAGATCGAGCGTCAGACGATAGTCCCGATCCATTTGCCAATCGCGGATCCGTTCAAAGGTCTGCCCCTCGTGCACCGGCAGGATCGCCGTTTCGGATCCGAGCAGCCGGTTGATGGCGGCTCGTGGGATCGGCCCCGTCAGCCAGCGGAACGGAAAAGTGAAGGGCACCGTTTCGACGGCTCCCCGCCAGCCGGTCGCGCGAGCGAAAGCCTCGACCTCGGAGCGATCGGTCCGCACCGTGAAAGGATCAAGGCGCACGAAATCCCGGTTTTCAGGTGATGCGCTCAACAGCTAAACCGCTCCCAGACCGCCCTAAGCAAACTTTCCAAAGTTTGCTTATACTTAAAATTCTTGGCAGCATTGATTTTGCTTAAAAAAGCAAAATCAATCGTGGCTTTGGCCACGCAAGGCTGCTTAGACCTGCCGCACCACAAGCGTCGCATTGATGCCGCCAAAGGCGAAGGAATTGGAGAGAGCGACACGGATCGGCATTGCGCGCGCCTTGTTGGGGATTGCATCGACCGGGCATTTCGCATCGGCCTCGCTGAAATTGATCGTCGGCGGCGCGATATTCTCCCGCACGGCATTGATCGTTACCACCAATTCAAGGGCACCACCCGCGCCGAGCCCATGGCCATGGATCGGCTTGCTGGAAGAAATCGGCGGTTTCCGATCACCGAACACGATGCCGACAGCTTCCGATTCATTGGTATCGTTGATGACCGTGCCGGTGCCATGCGCATTGATGTAATCGATATCATCCGGTGCAAGGCCCGCATCCAGCAAGGCATTGGTCATCGAGGTAGCGCAGCCTTGCGGATCTGGACGGACGTGATCCTTGGCATCGGTCGACGTGCCATAGCCGGCAAGTTCCGCCAGGGGCTGGGCACCACGGGCGAGAGCAACCTCCTCGGCCTCAAGAATGAAAACCCCCGCACCGGCGCCGAGCACCATGCCGTTGCGCCCTTTCGAGAAAGGCCGGCAGAAATCGGGCGTCAGCACACGCAAGGCTTCCCAGGCGAGCATGGAACTATTGGTGAGGCAATCCTCCGTGCCACCGACAATGGCGCGATCGACCAGACCGGCACGGATCATATGCGCGCCGATCCCAATCGCCTGGGTGGCTGAGGAACAAGCGCTCGCGACCGCGAAACTCGGACCCATTACGCCGTAGCGAATGCTGATATGCGAGGGGCAGGAGCTCGGAATAAGTTTGGGAACAGTCAGGGGATAGGGACGACCCTGTTCGATCAGAGCGAGATGGAGGCCATTCTCGATCGTATGCATGCCGCCAACGCCCGTGCCGATAATGGCCGCCGCCCTTGATCCGAGCCGCTCTGAGCGTGAAAGGCCCGCCTGCGCCATGGCCTCGTCGGCCGCCACCAGGAGATATTGTGTGACGGGGTCACACATCGGCAGGACATTGGAATCGAGATGATCTTCCGGCACGAAATCATGCACTTGCGCGGTCCGCCGAATACGGCCGCGATAGGGGCGGACGAATTGGGTTTCGGCGATGCAGGAGCGCCCATCGCGAGCCGCTTGCCACAAAGCCTGAGCACCGACACCAGCAGCCGAGACCGCTCCCATACCGGTGATGACCACGCGCCTCTGGCCCTTATTTCCCGCGCCGTTCAGTCCCGAATCAAACATTCCGCCCCGATCATTCATTCTGTTTTGGTCTTTTCCTTGATGATATAGGCGGCAATCGCGTCAATGAGACTTTTGACGTCAGTGGCTTCGTGGAAAGGCGCGTCCATGGGAATATAGACGTCGAATTTTTCCTCGATCGCGGTGAGAATCATGACGATATCAATCGATTTCAGATCCAGGCTTTCGATCGTGGCATCGAGCGTGACCTTCTCACGATCGACCATTCCCTCACTGACGATCACCTCGAGAATCTGATTGACGAGTTCGGTTTGATCGAGAACGTTCGGCTCCACCGACAACTCCCCCTACGCAAGCTATTATTACCCGTCCTGGCCGACTGATCATCCTGTATAAAACAGCATCAGACAAGGCTGGACCAAAATGGATGGAACGGCCAGAGCCGATCACAGGCTGGCTAGAGCTGCGGACAATCGAATGGAATCGTGTCCAAGGCTCCAGATCTTCGAAAGTGGTACCATTTTCTGGTTTGGCGCTTTCAGCAAACTTGGGCCAGTTTGTTTGTCGTTATATAATGGACAGCATTGATTTTGCTCATGAAAAGCGAAATCAATCGTGGCTTTGGCCAGGCACGGCCGCTGAGGCGGGCAAATCAAAAGGTTTCCAGGCTCCTCGATTATCGTTTTTGTCTGCCCGGGCCAAGGCAAAAATCCTAAGCTGTTTTCCTATACCAAGGAAGCAAGCGCGGGAATCGGATTTGCCTCCCGCTTCTTCACAAAGAACAATCATTTATAACAAAGCGACCCGCCTCACGCTGATTTCTGCGGCGCCAGCATGGCGGCGATTTCCGCCTCGCAGACCAGAGTCCCATCGACGAAGGCCTGCCCCTTGTACCACCACATATCCTTGCGGCGATTGGTCTTTTTCATGTGGAACTCGACCCGGTCACCGGGCGTGACGGGCTTACGGAATTTCGCCTTGTCGATCGTCATGAAATAGACGAGCGGCGGCTTCACGCCGCCCGCATGGGCATTGACGCAGAGCGCGCCCGCCGTCTGCGCCATGCCCTCGATCAAGAGGACGCCGGGCATGACCGGCCGCTCCGGGAAATGGCCCTGGAATTGCGGTTCGTTGACGCTGACATTCTTGATGCCGATGCCGGATTCGTCGCCACGCGCCTCGATGATCCGATCGACCATCAAAAACGGATAGCGATGCGGGAGCGATTGCAACAAACGCAAAATATCGAATGTTTCGAGAATCGCCGTCTCCGCTTGCGTCATGCATCTTGCTCCCTTTTGCGCGGATCAGGCTCTACAATATGAGCGATGGCATGAGAAGCCCCATCAGCGGCGGGCTTTAGGAAGAAGCAGGGTGGTCGGATGACCGCGATCCGGTCAGCGGCCGCTCCTCCATGCGCAAATAGGCGCAAAAAGCGATCGCCATAAGACCAGCGGCGGCAATGAAGACGTAGGTGTAAGAGGAACCAAGCAGCCTTTGTTCGTCAGGGCTCAAACCCTCGGCCGAAACACTCTCCACGCCTCGCCCCGAGCCAAGAATCATGGCGCCGAAAATCGCGACGATGATTGCAGCGACGAGCTGACGACAGAGATTCATCACTGCCGTCGCGGTGCCGAGCTGATGCGGGGGCGTCGCATTCTGGACCGAAACCGTCGAAATGGTCAAAACGAGGCCGAGCCCCATGCTGACCAGACCCAGAATGATGGAGAGCCAGGGCAAGGGCAGGGTCATCGACTCGGCAGCGAGCAGACAGGTGGCGCTAAAGGCAATAGCAAGCCCCGCGAGCGGCACGCGCTTATAATGGATCACCCTGATCATGAGCCGGCCAGATAGGGTCGAGCCAATGACCGTGCCGGCCATGAGCGGCAGAAGAGCAAGGCCCGACTGGCTCGCGCTCAAATGGCGATAGGCCTCGAAATAGAGCGGCATATAGATCGACAGGGAGATGAAGACGCCGATGCTAAGCGAGGCCCCGAGCGTGGCGCGGGCAACGACATTATCATGCAGCAGGGCAATCGGGATCAGGGGCTCGGCGGTCCTGTGCAGCCAAAAGATGAGGCTTGTCCAACTCACAAGGCTCAGCACGATAAGCATCGCCACAAAGGGCGACGTCCACCCCTGCGCCGCGCCGGTACTCAAGGCGAGCAAAAGACTCGTCGTCGCGGTGAGGAGCAAGACGGCGCCGACGAGATCGAGCTTGTGAGGATGCTCGCGCCGCGGCAGCTTGCGCAAATATTTGCCGCACATGAACAAAGCGGCGAGGCTGAAGGGGATATTGATCCAGAAAATCAGCGACCAATGGCCATGCTGCGCCAGAAAACCGCCAAGCACCGGGCCGCCAAGGCTCGAAGCCATGAAAACCGAGGCGATATGGATCTGATAGGTCGCGCGCTCGCGCGGGGTGACGAGGTCGGCAATGATGGTTTGCGCCAGCGAGATCAGACCGCCGCCCCCCAGACCCTGGAGGCCGCGCGCCAGGATCAAAAGGGTCATGGACCGCGCAAGGCCACAGGCGATGGACCCCAAGAGAAACAGGCCGAGCGAGGTGAGCAGGATAATGCGGCGGCCGTAAATATCGGCCAGCTTACCGCCAAGCGGCGTGGCGGCGGTCGCCGCCAGAAGATAAGCGGTCACGACCCAAGGCAGATGTTCGACATCGCCAAGATCACGGCCGATCGTCGGCATGGCCGTCGCGACAATGGTCTGGTCCATCGAGCTCAGCAACATGGCGAGCATGAGGCCTGAGAAAATCCAGAGAATTTCCGAGCGCGTCAGCGGCGCTGACGCGGCGGCCGGAACCGTGGAGGGTCCGGAGGGCGATTGGGGAAAGCCGGAGGGAGACTCGGACACGCGAGACCTTGGTTGGATCTTCGAGTTTGCACTATTCAGGCTTGTTCGTGACGGGCGACGACAGCAAGCATGGCCTCGCCGTAACGGGCTGCCTTGGCCGGACCAATACCATGAATTTCCAGCAATTGGGCCTCATCGCGCGGCGCCCGCCGAGCGATTTCGACCAATACGGCATCATGAAAAATAACATAAGGCGGCTGTTTCTGCGCCTTAGCGAGAGACAAGCGCTCCGCTTTCAGCGCGACGAACAGCCTCGTTTCATGAATCGTCAGATCGGCCGAAGAAATTTGCGGCGGCTCTCGGGTAAATGCTTTTTGGGCGAGATCACGATCGGCATAATCTGCCTCCGCGCCGCTTTCGATCTCGCGCAGGCTTTTGCGAATATCGGCGCTGCGCCCGGTGGGCAAGGCCATTTCCCCGCGCAAAGTCAGTTCCGCCTCCCCCCGCAAGACCGCTCGCCCGCCTTGCGTCAAACACCAGCGGTCGCGATCCTCCTCATCCTGTTCGATCAGGTTCAGGGCATGCAATTGGTGGAAAATGCTGCGCCATTCCGAGAGCGTGAATTCGCGCCCGACGCCGAAAGTCGGCAAAAGATCGTGGCTATGGCGTTTGATCGCCTCGGTCGCATGGCCAATCAGCAGATGGGCGAGATGACCGGAAAAGAAACGGCCCGATGTCCGTAGAATCGCCGACATGACTTTTTGCGCCGCGACAACGCCATCGAACAAGGGCCAGCGGCCCTCACAAATATCACAATTGCCGCAAGGTTCAGACTGTTCGCCAAAGGCCGCGAGCAAAGTCTGGCGGCGGCAACGCGGCGTCTCACAAAGCGCGATCAGCTCCTGTAATTTGCGCCGGTCGAGCCTTTTGCGTTCGGGCGCGGCGTCGTTGTCCTCGATCTGGCGCTCACGCAGACGGATATCGGCCTCACCGAACAAAGTCAGCGTGTCGGCAGGCAGGCCATCGCGGCCGGCGCGGCCGATTTCCTGATAATAGGCCTCGATACTGCCCGGCAGATCGGCATGGCAGACAAAGCGCACATCCGGCTTGTCGATCCCCATGCCGAAAGCGATGGTCGCCACAATGACCACATTCTCATGGCGCACGAACATATCCTGATGCGCCGCCCGGATTTCGGGCGCCAGGCCCGCATGATAGGGCAGCGCAAATATGCCTTGCGCGCTCAAGATCTCGGTCAGTTTCTCGACGCCCTTGCGCGAGGCGCAATAGATAATGCCGCTCTCTCCCTTGTGGCGGGCGATCATCGCCAGGATCTGTTGCACAGGCTTATGCTTGCGCTGCATGGCGAGCCGCAAATTGGGCCGGTCGAAAGAGCGGATGAACTGCCGGGGTTCGGCGGGAAACAGCCGCTCCATGATTTCAGCGCGCGTCGGCCCATCGGCGGTCGCGGTGACGGCGACAATCTGCGGCCGGCCGAGCGCCACGAGGCTTTCGCCCAAGGCACGATATTCCGGCCGGAAATCATGCCCCCATTGCGAAACGCAATGGGCCTCATCGATGGCGAGCAGATCGGCGCCTGCGCGCCGCAGCATGGATAAAGTATCGGCGCGGACGAAACGCTCCGGCGCGACATAGACAAGGCGATAACGACCCTTAAGCAGGGCCGCCTCGATCATGGCATTGTCCTGGCCGCTATTGGTCGAATTCAAAGCCGCCGCCGGAACGCCGCGCTGCTTCAACTGCTCGACCTGATCGCGCATGAGAGCGATCAGCGGCGAAACCACGACCGTCAAACCCGGCCGCAGCAGAGCCGGCAATTGGTAGCAGAGCGATTTGCCAGCTCCCGTCGGCATGATGGCGAGAATATCGTCGCCATCGAGCACGGCTTGCAGGATCTCAGCCTGCCCCGGACGAAAATCAGCAAACCCAAAAACCTCTTGCAAGACGCGCCGGGCTTCATCGAGATCGGGCTTTGTCTGCAAGGGGGCCTCGTCCGTTTTTTTGTTCGGAGAGGGCCGGCGTTGGTCTGATGATCGCTAAAAACCCAGGGCCACGCTCCGATTCGAATCGCTTTACCCCGGTTTCGCCGGCAAGGGAACTGCTGAGATTTGTTGTTTTAAGAGCAGGCGAGGAGGCCACCCGCAACAGGCTTATTTAAAAACTGGTGGGCCGGGCAGGACTCGAACCTGCAACCAGACCGTTATGAGCGGCCGGCTCTAACCATTGAGCTACCGGCCCGAAGGCGCAAAGCCCCGGGAACGCCTGATTCCAAACAGGCTGCACTTTGGAGTTTACGATCTAGACCAGCCGTTCGGCAAGGCGCAAGCGCGGCTTGGCTTCCGTATCACGGGCAAAAATCGAGGCCAATATCCAGAACAGCGGCGCTATGCGTCACCCAACCGACCGAAATCAGATCAACGCCACTCTCGGCAATGGCCGTCGCCGTCTCCGGCGTCACTCGGCCCGAGGCTTCGGTAATGGCGCGGCCCGCGACCATGACCACGGCCTGGGAAAGAAGCTCGGGGGTCATATTATCGAGTAGGACGGCAT
The DNA here is from genome assembly GCF_000019845.1 of Beijerinckia indica subsp. indica ATCC 9039. Taxonomy (NCBI): domain Bacteria; kingdom Pseudomonadati; phylum Pseudomonadota; class Alphaproteobacteria; order Hyphomicrobiales; family Beijerinckiaceae; genus Beijerinckia; species Beijerinckia indica. Next base: position 3,969,125 of record NC_010581.1, read on the forward strand.
CGACGCCTTCGGCGAGCGCCTCTTCCAATTGGGCGAGCGTGTCCACTTCCAGCTCGATTTTCACGAGATGGCCGGCTCCCTGTTTCGCCCGCCGCAGGGCTTCCGTGATGCCGCCCGCCAAAGCCACGTGATTATCCTTGATCAGCATGGCATCGTCGAGGCCGAAGCGATGGTTGCCGCCGCCGCCATGGCGCACCGCCAGCTTTTCCAGGCTGCGCAGGCCCGGCGTCGTCTTGCGCGTGCAGACGATTTGCGCGCGTGTATAGGCAACAGCGGCCACCAAAGTGGCGGTCGCGCTCGCGACCCCGCTCAAATGGCCGAGGAAATTCAGCGCCACACGCTCCGCGGTCAGGATACTGCGTGCCGGCCCAGCAATATGGGCGATGACGTCGCCCGGCTTGATCCGCGTTCCATCGGGGTGATGAACCGTGACGGCAATGGCGGGATCGATCAGTTCGAACGCGAGCTTGGCGGCGGATAGTCCACTGACAATGCCTGGCTGGCGGGCGTTGAGCGCCATGCGCGCCTGCTGATGCGCGGGGACGATGGCATCGCTCGTAATATCGCCCGCCCGGCCGAGATCTTCGAGGAGCGCGGCACGCACCAGGGGCTCAACCAGGAGACGAGGTAATTGCGGGGAGATAGGAGCGGGCGCGCTCGTCATGGATTGGTCCTGGGATTAAACGACGGGTTCCGGCAAATTTTCACGCGCTTGCGCCAAAGCATCCTCAAGACACAGGCTCGTGCGCCTGGCTTCGGAGGCGTGGTTGGGGAAATCCGTGCGCATATGTGCACCGCGGCTTTCCTCTCGCCGAAGTGCTGCAACGGCGATCATCAGGCCGACTGTCGCCGCATCACTGGCGGGTGTTTCGCCGGTCGCGAGCGGATAAAGATCCGCTATGGCTTCGCGCAGGCCTTGAGCGTCCCGCAACACGCCGATTCCGCGCGAAACAATCGGCCGCACCAATGCAGGATCGCTCGGCCCCGGTGCCGGCACGGCATTGGCCTGCCGCTCGGCTCGCGCCCGGAGCAGTGACTTGCCCTTGATCTTGCCGCCCGCAATATCTTCGGCAACGCGGCGGCCGCAGACAGCGGCTTCGAGGAGCGAATTGCTGGCCAGCCGATTGGCGCCGTGGAGGCCCGTGCAGGCGGCCTCGCCGCAAGCCCAAAGGCCGTCGATCGAGGAGCGGCCTGAACCATCCACCTTGATGCCGCCCATATGATAATGCGCCGCCGGACGGATCGGGATCGGCTGGCGCACGGGATCGATGCCCGCGGCCTTGCACAAGGCGGTGACGGCCGGGAAACGCTTTGGAAAATCCACGCCCGGTTTTTCACGCGCATCGAGAAAGACTTTATGTCCCGCCTGCATCTGTTTCCAGACGGCGCGCGCCACGACATCGCGCGGGGCGAGTTCCCCCCCCGGCACGCCACTCATGAAACGATGCCCTTGCTCATCGACAAGGATGGCGCCTTCGCCGCGCACCGCCTCGCTGATCAGTTTCAGCGGAAATGAATCGCTATCGAGCGCGGTCGGATGGAACTGAACGAATTCAAGATCGCCCATGATCGCACCAGCCCGCGCAGCGAGCGCCAGCCCCTGGCCAAAAGAACCGGCGGGATTGGTCCCATATTCATAAAGGGCACCGATGCCGCCTGTTGCAATGATCACTTTATCGGTCGGAAACACCACCGGACCGCAATGCGTATTGGCGAGGACGCCAACCACGCCCCCATCCTCGACGAGGATCCGGCGCGCTGCTACCCGTTCGATCAAAGTGACCGAAGGCGTTGCCTGAATGCGGGCCATCAAGGTTTTGACGATCGCGTGCCCCGTCGAATCACCGCCCGCATGAACGATGCGCCTCCGGCTATGAGCAGCCTCAAGGCCGAGCGCAAGTTCGCCCTTGGCATCGCGGTCGAAAGGCACGCCGAGGCGCACCAATTCCTCGATCATGGCGGGCCCGGCGGCAAGGATGGCGCGCGCCGCCGCCGCATCGCAAAGACCATCGCCCGCCGCCAAAGTATCGGCGAGATGGAGATCGACGCTATCATCGGCGTCAAGGCTCACGGCAACGCCGCCCTGCGCGAGCACGCTCGACGCTTCATGGCCAAGCGGCGATTTGGCCAGAAGGACGACGGGCCGCGGCGCCAGTGTCAGCGCCGTCATCAGCCCCGCAATGCCGCCGCCGATGATGATCGGTGCGCCCCCGACATCGTGAAATTCGGTCATCCGGGACTGGGTCATTTCACGGCCAGCATGCGCTCGACGGCAAGACGCGCCCGCCCGGCCACTTCCGGGTCGATCGTCACTTCATGCGTCATCGTCTCCAGCGCATGGCGGATGTTGCCCAAGGTGATTTTCTTCATATGCGGGCAGAGATTGCAGGGACGAATGAATTCGAGATCCGGGTGATGGACCGCGACATTATCGCTCATCGAACATTCCGTCAGGAGCACGACGCGCTGCGGCTTCTCGCGTGCGACATAGGCCGACATCATCGCGGTCGAACCGGAAAAATCGGCTTCCTTCACGACCTCGGGCGGGCATTCGGGATGAGCAAGCACCGTCACACCAGGATAATCCTCGCGCAATTGCCGGATATCCTCGGGCTCGAAGCGCTCATGCACCTCGCAATGGCCTTTCCAGGTGATGATCTCGACGCCCGTCTCGGCGGCAATATTCTGCGCCAGATATTCGTCCGGGATCATGATGACGCGCGGCACGCCCAAAGATTCCACCACAGCCTTGGCATTGCCGGAGGTGCAGCAAATGTCCGATTCGGCCTTCACGGCGGCCGAGGTGTTCACATAAGTGACAATCGGCACGCCGGGATAGCGGCGGCGCAAGGCGCGCACATCTTCGGGCGTGATTGATTCGGCCAAGGAGCAGCCGGCGCCGAGATCGGGAATAAGGACGGTTTTCTCCGGATTGAGAAGTTTCGCCGTCTCAGCCATGAAATGCACGCCGGCCAGCACAATGACATCAGCCTCGACGTTCATCGCCTCGCGCGCCAAGGCGAGACTGTCTCCGACGAGATCAGAGACGCAATGGTAAATATCCGGCGTCTGGTAATTATGCGCGAGCACGACGGCATTGCGCCGTTCCTTCAACGTCATAATGGCGTCAATCTCTTGCGCGTAAACAGGCCATTCGAACGCGGGAATCGTATGGCGGAGCTTCGCATAGAGATCACGCGCCGGAAGATCACGGGCCTCGGGCGATTCGAGACCATGTAACAGCAGTTCCGGCACGGCGGCGTCCTGCCGCTCCATAGAAATCGTCACATCCAGGGCCGCATCGAGCGTCTCTGGGGCCATATCCATCCTCAAGCCCATCCTTATACTCCCTTTGAGTATTATAGGACCATATGCTGGGGATGAGCATAAGATTTGTCAAGCCCGCTGAATGGGGAGCTTGGTCCCAACGATTGCCCTTTCAGCCAAAACCTCGCGCCGGAAACGGAAGAGTTTAGCCGGTCTGCCACCTGTATCGGGCGTGGTTTCACCGGTTTCCTCGACCAGTTCCTGCTGCTCGATCAGGCGGCGAAAATTCTGCTTATGCACCAGCCGCCCCGCCAGGGCCTCGACGCACCGTTGCAATTGCAGCAGGGTAAAAGTTTCCGGCATCAGTTCGAACACAACTGGGTGATATTTGATCTTCGCCCTGAGCCGTGCGATGCCGGTCGCGAGAATCCGCCGATGGTCGAGAATCATCGGCCGGCCCCCGACCGTTGGCAATATAGCGGCGCCGTCCCGCCAGGCTTCGGGAATGAGGCCCGCCTCATAGAGCAATTCATAACGCTGTAGGACGAGTTCCTCGTTCCAGGCCCGTCCCTCAAGACCAAAGGTCATGGCAATTCTTTGCCAGCGGTCTTGGGCAAGGCTTCTGTCGCCCATGGCCCAACTCTCCAGGCGCGGCAGCAAGCTCTCCTCGATCATGGGCGGTACACCGGTGCGATGATCCTCCCAGGGAAAATAGAGATACCAACTGCGCCAGCTCGCCTCATATTCGCCCGAAGCCGGCTGTTCGCGGGTCAGGCCCAAATAGCTGATCGAAATGGCCGGCTGTTCGGACGCGCCGGCCGAAGCCTTGCCCCTATCCCGATCCGCGAACGTATAAAGCTGCTCGACATAGCCCAAAGGCAGATGAGTCTGGCGTTCAACCCAGGCGCGCAGGCCGGCTTGCAAGGAACGATGCGCCAATTGGAAGGGACCAGAGGGAAGCGCATTCTGATCCTGGATCGTCAGGACCCGCGGCTCGCCGCAGGTGACGGCGGCCAGGACCGCGATGAGATTGGCGGAAATTCCCTGCTCGGAATCCGCGACGCGGCGGGGTGGCAGAGCAGCAAGAGGAGTGGAAATATCACCAAACCTTTCCATGCGAAGAGTGTTTCCTGTCGATTCTCTTCGGCCATGCGTCGCGCTGGAGCCATCCCCAGGGAGCCAAGCCACCCGCACAATCAAGCCTCGTGCCCAAATCTCGACTCGTGATGGAGAGACCATAGCGCATTAGGCGCATGGACGATAGAATTTGCGCCGCGGCACCATCCGTTTTAGCCGATATCCAACGGGATGGCGGCTGGTATATGGCGCGGCCAGCACCAGGGCGCAATGCAGAGTGCATCACCGCGCAACACATGGGACGCGGCCCAAGGATGGGCGGCGAGCCAATAGCGGGCCGCGAGCGACAGGCGGCGGCGCTTGACGGCATCAATCGCCAGCAAAGCCTCATCCAGGGTCGGGCGCGCCTTGACCTCGATAAAAGCGATCGTATCGCCCCGGTGCGCGACAATGTCGATTTCACCGCCTTTGACGAAAAAACGACGATCGAGAATGCGATAGAAGCGCATGCGTAGCCAGAGGATGGCGAGCGATTCCGCCCAAAGGCCAAAGCGGTGCGCGCGTCGGCGGGCTTCTTTTCTAGATTTCACGAGCCGCGCGTCGTCAGTTCGAGCGCCCGCGCATAGACCTTGCGGCGCGGCTGGCCGGTCGCCGCGGCCACGACAGCGGCGGCATCCTTGACCGACAGGGTTTCGAGCGCCTTGCCAAGCTGTGCGTCAAGATCCTCGGCGGAGGCTTCCTCTGTTTCTGTCGGCCCCCCGACCAGCAGCACGATCTCGCCCTTGGGTGGCGGTTCCTCGGCCAAAGTCGTAGCCAGTTCGCTCAGGGTCCCGCGCCGCACGGTTTCAAAATATTTGGTGAGTTCTCGCGCCAAAGCGCAAGGCCGATCGCCCAATACGGCGGCGAGATCGGCGAGGGTTTCGGCCACCCGGCGCGGCGATTCGAAAAAGACGAGCGTGCCAGGAACAGCGGCCAAGGCACTGATTCGTTGCCGGCGCGGTCCGGATTTGACCGGCAAAAAACCCTCGAAAAAGAAACGATCCGTCGGCAGGCCGGCGACGACGAGGGCGGCGAGAACCGCCGAGGCTCCCGGCACCGACGTGACGGCGATCTGCCGTTCCAAAGCCTCGGCGACGAGCTTGAAACCAGGATCGGAAATCAACGGTGTTCCCGCGTCCGACACGAGCGCCAGGGCCGCGCCTCGTTCGAGCCGAGCGAGAAGATGCGGACGCATCACAGCGGCATTATGTTCGTGATAGGCGACGAGCGGCGTCGCAATGCCGTAATGGGCAAGCAGAATTTTGGTGACGCGCGTATCCTCGGCAAGGACGGCATCGGCGGCGGCGAGGGTCGAAAGCGCGCGGAGCGAAATATCGGCGAGATTGCCGATTGGCGTCGCCACCACATAAAGGCCGGGGCGCAAGGGCTCGGCTTCGGCCCGCAGGCCCAAAGCGGTGAAATCACCGCGTGCCGGGGAGTCTCCCTTATGCTCCTTGATGTCGTTCATGATTCCGCCACCCGATCGAAGGCACCGCGCCGGTCTCCAAAACTCATCCGCACGTCAGGATCGGCCGATTGTCCCCCTTATGATCCGTAAGGCAAGAGCTGGAATAGAGGAAGCGCCTTTCGGAGACCGTTCGTTAAAACGATCAATTGTTTTATTTATAGAACACACGTCTCAATGGCGCAAGGCCTGTGCAAGGCGTGACCTCGCAAGCGCCAACGTCAAACATCCTCACCCCGCAATCGTTTGCCTTGTCCAGCTAATGAGTTCAGTCATGGCTTGATTGAAGGCCTGACTAAAAGCGGCAACCACTTTCGACGTATCCTCGCTCTCGACCGGAACGGTGACATGGAAAATCTTACCGGCGATCACATGCCCTTCCTCGTTCATCAGTTTGACCGAGAGTTCGACATCGGCTGATGGACGAGAGTCCGATGTGACGGCAAAGTTTCTGATATCGGTCAGCAGCTGATATTGGCGGGTTACGCCCTCGACAGGAGCGGTCACCGAGCCGATCAACCCTTCATTCTCGAAACTTTGTACCATCTTTTCCTGGACGAGCTTCGGGATCGAATCCGCCCATTGCATTTCGCCTTGCGGTGTAAACTCGCCATCCTTTGAGCGCGCCAAGAGGCGTTGCGTGTCGAAGACGACGGTGGTCGTCGGTTCCGCGATGACGATCTGGCCGAGCTTCTTGCCTTTCGGCGCGGGCGCGGGAGTGGCCTGTGTCACTGTCAAATCGTAGACAGGTTTTGGCTTCGCCTCCGGCCCTCCACCCGCCAGTTTGACGAGGCCGGCAATGATTTTATCGAAATCGCCGGTATTGCGGGCAAGGACATCAGTAAAGGTTTTCAGATTACCGAGTGTTCCTTTCAAGGAATCAGCATTATCATCGAGAATTTTGTTAATGTGCTGAAGCGCGGCCCGCGCGGCTTGCGTAAGATCCTGTCCCGTTAAGGCATCGGCCCTGAGGAGAGGAGGCTGGGTTTCCGAGCCATGCAGCTCAGGCGCCGTCAATGTCCCACCGCTCAAGGCGATCGCGGGTGTTCCCAACAATCCCTGGAAATTGATGTCGATCTTTGTATCCGACCTGACGGGTGTCCCGGGGGCAATGGCTATTGTTGCCGTGAGGCTCGAAGGGTCGCGCGCATCAAGCGCCAGGGCGGTGACTTCGCCGACGCGGATGCCATTGAATTGCACTGTGGAGCCCGTCTGCAAGCCGGAGACCGGTCCCGCAAAACGAACCTGATAATAGGAATGCTTGGCCAGCCCGCCGCTATTATGCGACCAGAGATAAAGGATGAACCCCGCCGCGATGACCGCCAGCGAGAACAATCCAACCCAAAGATAGCGCGCCGTTGTTTCCATTAATTGGGCCTCGATGCGGAAGAGGGCTCGCTCAGCGTTGCATTACGCGCGCGGGTGCCTTGGAAATAAGCCTTGACCCAAGGATGGGTGGACGCCAGCATGGTGTCGAAAGACCCTTCAGCGACCATCTTGCCATCACACAGCGCGGCAATCCGATTACAGACCGTATGGAGACTGTCGAGATCATGTGTCACCATGAAGACGGTGAGACCGAGTGTCTTTTGTAATGTTTTGATCAATGTATCGAAATCACTGGCCGCGATGGGATCGAGACCAGAGGTCGGCTCATCGAGAAACACAATTTGTGGATCGAGTGCCAGAGCCCGGGCCAATGCCACACGCTTCGTCATGCCGCCCGAAAGTTCCGAAGGATATTTTTCCGTATCTTCCGGGGAAAGTCCGACCATGCCAAGCTTGGTTCTCGCCACCTCAGCCCTGAGCCTGTCCGACAGGTTCAAATGTTCCCGCATGGGAAATTCGACATTCTGGCGTACGGTCAGCGATGAAAAGAGCGCGCCTTGCTGAAACATGATGCCCCAGTGCCGTTCGATTTCGCGGATCTTCTCCGGTGTTGCCTCGTCACGATCATTATCGAGAATCGAAATCCGGCCGGCGCGCTTGGGAACGAGGCCAATGATCGTGCGGAGCAAAACCGATTTACCGCTGCCCGAGGCACCGACAACACCCAGAATTTCTCCCCTTTTCACATCGAGTGAAAGATGATCAAGGACAGTCTGGTCCTCAAAGCCGACGACAAGGTCGCGCACATTGATGATTGTCTGAGACTTCGAAGAGTCCATCACTTACATTCCAGTCGCGGCGAAGAACAGATCGAGGATACCATCAAGCACGATAATGAGAAAAATCGATTTGACCACGGATGATGTCGTCCGCAGACCCAAGGATTCAGCACTGCCTTGGACGGCAAGGCCTTCGGTACAAGCAATAACACCGATCACAAGAGCCATGAACGGCGCCTTGATCAGACCGACCTCAAATTGAGTCAGCGAAGCCGCATCCCGTATACGTTCTATAAAAATTGGCGGGCTCATGCCGCCATAGATCCAGGAGACGACTCCCCCGCCATAAAGAGCCGCCATGAAGCCGAGAAACGTCAGCATCGGCAAGGCCAGAACGAGCGCGAGAACCCGTGGCAAGAGAAGGACCTCCACGGGGTCCAATCCCATTGTCCGCAAAGCGTCAATCTCCTCGCGCATTTTCATGGAGCCGATCTCGGCGGTATAGGAACTGCCGGAACGACCCGCCACCATGATGGCGACGATGAGGACGCCTAATTCACGCAGCACAAGAAAGGCAAGAAGATCGACGACATAAGTATCGGCGCCGAATTTCCGGAAATTGAAAAGGCCCTGTTGAGCGATAATGCCGCCGATCAAGAAAGTGATCAGCAAGATAATCGGTACGGCCTGAAGACCAACGCGATCGAGTTGGGCCACGAGAGAGGTAAACCGCATTTTTTTCGGGTGGCGCAACACAACCAAAAAGACGGCTACCAGCCTGCCCAGCACGACGAGAAAATTTCTAGTGTCGAGCCAGAGGTCCATGGCCGCGCGGCCGAATGCTCTCAGACTATCGAGAGATGTTCTTTTGGCAGCCGCTTGACTCATCGAACGGCTGACATGATCCACTTCGGCGACGAGATCGCCAAATCGATCAGAAAGGCCAGTGATCGTGGTCTCCTTGCCTTCCGCTTTCCAGCTCTGAATCAAACGTTCAAGAAGACAGGCTCCGAATGTATCGATCTCGTCCACGCCACGCATGTCGACAGAGAGCGTCCGTCCTCGCCCATCGCGCCTGACCCCTTCGATCAAAGGTTCGAGCGCCGCGGCATGGGCACCTATCCATGAACCTGTCGCGATGACATTCAGCGTCTCGCCCCGCAGGGCACTTTGCAAGGAAACAGCGGACGCCATAGGATTCTCCGATGCCTTAAAAATCATCGAACTCGAGAATTATTGAGCCTGGCCCTCTGTATCAAGACCGCATGAAAGTCTGATGGAATGGCCCTCAATTTTAGGGGCTAACCAGCAATGGACCTACGTTGGCGCTGCCGATGTGGACGACGGCCCCGATCGTCAAAGGCACGTTGGTATCGGCCACGCTCTCGCCTACGAACAAACACCCATTGCGGGCAATATGTTCCTCACGGCTACGCAATAGATGTCAGATTTTATGCGGCCGTGCGAAGACTTGCCAAGGTTTCCGCGATCCTTTCCGCCAAAGGCGCGGCGCGATAGCCGAAAGTCGCGGCAAACAAGCCGCTGTTGAGTTCCGAATTCTGTGGCCGTTTCGCGGGCGTCGGATAATCCTGTGTCGTGATCGCCTCAACCTTGGGACGACGGCCACTCCAGCGGGTCTGCGCCTCCACGATCGCATCGGCGAATGCATGCCATGTGGTCGCATCCGCGCCGGCGAAATGATAGGTGCCCCATAGATCGGCGGCAGGAGCATCGAGCGCTTGATCAATGGCAAAGACAGCGGCGGCAATATCGGCCGTCGCGGTTGGGCAGCCGCGCTGATCGGCGACGACACGCAAGAGATCGCGTTCCCCCGCCAGCCGCAGCATGGTTTTGAGAAAATTGGCTCCATAGGGGCCAAACACCCAGGCTGTCCGCAAAATGATATGTTTGGGCGCCGCCGCGCGCAGCCTGGCTTCGCCCTCGGCCTTGGTCGCACCATAGACACCAAGCGGCTTTATGGGATCACTCTCGACATAGGCTCCTTGTTTCGAGCCGTCAAAAACATAATCGGTGGAAATATGCACGAGCGGCACGTCGAAACGCGCGGCCGCCTTGGCGAGGATTTCAATACCCACGACATTGGCAAGATGCGCGGCCTCGGGTTCGCTTTCAGCCTTATCCACGGCGGTAAAGGCAGCGGCATTGAGGATCAGGCGCGGCTTGCGGCTCTCGATCGCCGCTGTGACAGCGGCGGCGTCACCAATATCGGCCTCGGCGCGCTTCACACCCTGAACGGGCAGGCCGCGCGCAGACCCTTGGGCCATAACCTCCTGGCCCAATTGGCCGCCGGCGCCAAAGACCAGGATCGGAGCATCAGGCGACTTTGCCAATAGCGCCTCCCTCACCACCAAGAGCGCCGAGTCTTTCGCCGCGATAAAGGCCTGAGCGTATGCGTTGCCACCATTCTGGATGATCGAGATACCAGCGCACCGTTTTCCGCAAGCCCGTCTCGAATGTTTCGCGCGGCGTCCAGCCGAGATCCTGTTTGATCTTGGTGGCATCGATCGCATAGCGTGCGTCATGCCCCGGCCGGTCGGTGACGAAAGTGATGAGTTTCTCACGCGGACCGATCGCTGCATCGGGCGCCATTTCATCAACGAGTGCGCAGACCGCCTGCACGACATCAATATTGGCACGCTCATTCCAGCCACCGACATTATAACTTTCACCCGGCCTGCCCGCGAGCGCTATGGCGACGAGCGCGCGGGCATGATCCTCGACATAGAGCCAATCACGGATGTTCTGGCCATTGCCGTAGACGGGCAGGGGCTTTCCCTCCAGCGCATTCAGGATCATCAGGGGAATCAGTTTTTCGGGGAAATGATAGGGCCCGTAATTATTCGAACAATTGGAGGTCACAGTCGGCAGGCCATAAGTATGGCCCCAGGCGCGCACCAGATGATCAGAGCCGGCTTTCGAGGCGGAATAGGGCGAGTTCGGCTGATAAGCGGTGGTCTCTTGGAAAAACCCGTCCGCGCCGAGGGATCCAAACACTTCATCGGTCGAGACATGATGGAAGCGGAAAGCGGCTTTCTCTTCACCCGGCAGGTCTTGCCAGAAACAACGCGCCGCCTCGAGCAAAGTGAATGTGCCGACGAGATTGGTTTCGATAAAGGCCGCTGGCCCATCGATTGAGCGATCGACATGGCTTTCCGCCGCCAGATGCATGATGATCCGGGGCTGGTAGGAGGCTATGAGTGTCGCGACCGCAGCCCGGTCACAAATATCCACCTGCTTGAAACGATAGCGCGGATTTTTGGCAACCGGTTCGAGATTATCGAGATTGCCAGCATAAGTGAGCTTGTCGAGGACGCAAACCTCGTGCGGCGTATCCTCGATCAGGTGACGGACCACGGCCGAGCCAATGAAGCCGGCACCGCCGGTCACGAGAAAACGCGCCATCATGCCGGCACCTCGAAAGTGAAGGGAGACTTGAAATCACGCAGGAAGGGGAGCTTGCCGTCCTTATCCGAGATCATCGCCGCTTTCCCATCGAGCGGCCAGGGGATATTGATATCGGGATCATCATAACGCAGGCCCGCGTCGCAGCCGGGCGCATAGAAACCATCGACCTTATAGGCAACTTCGGTCTCGGGCATGAGCGTGCAGAAGCCATGCGCGAAGCCGCGTGGGACGAAGAGCTGTTCTCCTTCCTCGGCGGTCAAAGTCGCACCGCACCATTGACCGTAATGCGGGCTCCCGCGCCGCAGATCGACCGCGACATCGAGAATGGCGCCGCGCAAGACGCGGACCAATTTGGCCTGCGGCTCTGGCGGCACCTGGAAGTGCAGGCCACGGATCGTGCCCTTCTCCACGGACAGCGATTGATTGTCTTGCACAAAGACGCAATCGATTCCGGCTTCGCAATAGGCGCGGGCATTATAAGTTTCGGCAAAATAGCCGCGCGCATCCCCGAATTTTTTGGGGCGAATCAGCAAGACATCCGGAATTGCGAGTTTTTCGACGGTCAAGGCCATGAAGGGCGGCGCTCCTTGAATCGGCTCCGGCCTCCTTTTGCCTTGCCTTGCATCAGGAGTCCACCGTGCCCGTTCTCTCCAGCATGGCTCTTGCTCAAATGGGTCACGAGGCTGAAGGCGTCCTCATCTTAGCCCTTGAAAGCCTCTCAAACGGGTCCCAAACTGATCCTGATTCCCGGTTTGAAACGACACAATGGACAGACTGACCGCCTTTGGCCTTTTCGCCGTCACAGCCATGCTTCTCACTTATGCCTTTGAGGAACGCGCGGCGTGGCTGACGCTTGCCTTTGCCATGGCATGCGCGCTCGGCTCCCTTTATGGCTTCCTCCAGGGCGCCTGGCCCTTCGGCCTCGTCGAGGGCGTGTGGTGTCTGGTGGCCTTGAACAAGTTCCGTATCCGTCTTCAGACATCACAATGATCGTCACACGTATCGAGAATCACAGATTCTCGATACGTCGATTTTTAAACCGTATCCACTTGTCCTCATTGAACCGCGACGAGACGTGCTTCAATGAGGGTGGATACTAGACCACCATCACCAGATGTTCTGCCGCACGCGTGATCCCGGTATAGAGCCAGCGGCTGCGATGCTCGCGAAAGGCGAAGCTTTCATCAAACAAAACGAGCCGGTTCCATTGCGAGCCTTGCGCTTTGTGGACCGTCAGGGCGTAGCCGTAATCAAATTCATCCGAGGTGCGGCGCTGCTGATAGGTCAAATTTTCTTCCGTCCCTTCAAAGAAATCCGGAAGCACTGAGAGCCGGAGCGGCCGGCGCGTTTGATCCTCCTCGGGCACGGCATCGATTTGCAGCTTCTTCTTGCGCAGCCCGGCATTCGCCTTGACCATCCAGATCCCGCCGTTCAACAAACCCTTGGTCTTGTCGTTGCGCAGACAGACGAGCTTGTCGCCCACCTCCGGCATGGGCTCCGCATGGCCGAATAATTCCCGCAGACGCTTGTTATAGGCGCGCCGCGTGCGGTTGAGGCCGACCAGCACCTGATCGGCCCTGGTCACTTGCCCCGCATCAATGGCGTCGCGGCCGATCACCATGCTCTCGCCATAACGCCCATAAGGCAGGGTCCCGCCCTCGCGGATGAGCATCGACATATGGATGATCGGATTATCCGCCGCCTGCCGATGCACATCGGTCAGCATGATGTCTGGTTCACCCTCGGTGAAGAAGCCACCTCCCTTGACCGGCGGCAATTGCGCCGGATCGCCCAGAACCAGCACCGGTTTGCCGAAAGAGAGCAGGTCGCGGCCCAATTCTTCATCGACCATGGAACATTCATCGATGACGACGAGCCCGACCTTGGCGACGGGGCTTTCCTCATTGAGCACGAAGGACGGTGTTTCCGCCTCAACGCCCCGGCTGCGATAGATCAGACTATGGATGGTGCGGGCGTCCTCGCAGCCCTTGGAGCGCAGAACCAGAGCCGCCTTGCCGGTATAGGCGGCAAAGGCGACCGTCTCGTCGAGATCCTCGGCGATCCGGCGCGCGAGCGTGGTCTTGCCGGTGCCGGCATAACCGAACAGGCGAAACACCTGAGGCTCGCCGCGCTTCAGCCAGGCTGCAACCGCCCGCAGAGCCGCGTCCTGTTGCGGCGACCAATCCATCCAGGGCTCCGCTTTGGGTGAGAAGTGAGCGCTTTGAAAGGCCGCTCCCTGATGGATAAAATCTGACGCTTGGCTCTCAAGCGTCAGATTTTTCCACCACCAGATCCATAACTTGTGGGCCGACTGATCCTGACATTCGCGGATCGAATGTCAGGGTCGGACCATTGGCCTGCCCACCGTTTATAAAGGCCATCCTGGCTTGTAAAGAACGAAGCTGGAACGGCGGTGACCTCGCTCGAAGGTCTGAATCAAGACCGTTTTCTTTCTGATGGCTTTTGGTCTAAGCTCCCCTCACGCAACGGTCCCTCATTGGAGGGTTCACAAGGGAACAGGGTGCGGCCTCATCCGCCAAAGCCCTGGCTGCCCCCGCAACTGTGAGCGGTGAGCTGCATGCCAAAAGCCACTGGGACCAATCCTGGGAAGGCGGCATGAGGCGATGATCCGCGAGCCAGGAGACCTGCCGTGCGTATCGATGAGGGGCGGCGGGGTGGTCCGGCCCAAGGCGATGTCGCGTGGCCAATCTCGCCAGGATTGCGCCGGCTTTCACACCCCGTCTCTCCTTTTCCGGGGTGTCTGTTGCAGCGTTTTTCCAAAATTCCCGCGACCATCGTCACCGGCTTTCTCGGCGCCGGCAAGACCACGCTCATCCGCCATCTCATCGAGCATGCGGGCGGCCGCAAACTCGCCCTTCTCATCAATGAATTCGGCGATGTCGGCGTCGATGGCGAAATCCTGCAAAATTGTGGTGATGCCGCGTGCAAACCGGACCGGATCATCGAACTCGCCAATGGCTGCATCTGCTGCACCGTTGCCGATGATTTCCTGCCCGCGATCGAACGGCTTCTGACACTCGATCCCTTGCCCGATCACATTCTCATCGAGACCTCGGGCCTCGCTCTGCCGAAACCTCTGGTCAAGGCCTTCGACTGGCCAGCGATCCGCTCCAAACTCACGGTCGATGGCGTCATCGCGGTCGTTGACGCGGCTGCTGTTGCGGCCGGGCGCTTTGCCGATGATCCGGAAAAACTCGGCGCGGCGCGCTCCGCCGATCCTTCGATCGAGCATGATAATCCCCTTGAGGAAGTCTATGAGGATCAATTGCTCTGCGCCGATCTCATTCTCCTGAACAAGATTGATCTGATCGATTCCGAGACGCGGGCAAATATTATCGCCGAAATCAACGCGCTGGTGCCGCGTGCGGTCAAAATCGTGCCCATTGAAAAGGGCTGCGTCGAAGCCGATCTCCTGCTCGGTCTCGACGCCAAGGCCGAGGATGATCTTGAAGCCCGCCCCTCGCACCACGATACGGAAGAGGGGCATGATCACGATGATTTCGAGAGCCTCGTCATCGATATAGCGCCCCTTTCCGCGCCCGAGCCCATGCTGGAACGCCTCGCGGCGCTGGCCGAACGGCATGACGTTTTGCGCATCAAAGGTTTTCTCGACATTGCCGGCAAGCCGATGCGGCTCCTGGTGCAGGGCGTCGGTGCCAGGTTCCAGCAAACCTTCGACCGACCGTGGCGGGCGGGTGAGGAGCGGCGTGGCCGTCTCGTCGTCATCGGCCAGAAAGGGCTCGATGGGGCCGCGATCACACAAGCCCTGACCCAAACGCTCGTTGCCTGACCATGCATCTGCTGCGTGTCGAATCCCATAGTCTCGACGCGAGCGAAGCGGCGGTCGATCTCGGCCAGACGCCGGCCGATCTGGTGTTTCTCTCCTTTTCGGACAGCGATCTCGCTTTGATGAGCCGGGCTGCTGAAGGACTTGGAACGCAAGAACACGGCGCCCGCAGCCTGCGGCTCGCCAATCTGGCGCAGCTCAAACATCCCTATTCGATTGATCTCTATCTTGAAAACGTAATCGCCAAGGCGCGTTTCGTCTTGGTGCGTCTACTCGGCGGTCTCGATTATTGGCGCTATGGCGTCGAGGAATTGTCGGCCGCCACCCGCCGTCATGATTTTGAGCTCGCTATCGTGCCCGGAGACGAGCGCGCCGATCCTCGGCTCGCGGAGGCTTCGACGCTCGCGCCCGCCGACCTCGACCGCCTTTGGGCTTATTGCCAATATGGTGGTCTTGCCAATCAGCAAGCTTTGCTCGGCTTTATCGAGAACAGGTTTTTCCAGGCCTCCATGCCCTCTGCGGCACCTGTCCCCGTGCCTTCGGCCGGGCGGTTCGAAAAGGCCTGCTTTTCGATTCCCGAGGCAAAAGGTCATGTCCTGATCCTTTTCTACCGCTCGTTTCTCCTTTGTGGCGATACGGCCGCGATCGAGGCTTTGGGGCAAGCTCTCGCGGACCGCTACTTATCCGTCACCACTCTCTTCGTGGCCAGTTTGAAGGATGAGGACGCGAAACAAACCATCGCTCACGTGTTCAGCGAACAGACCTTTGATGTCGTGATCAACACGACCGGCTTTTCCGCGCGCCTTGATGCCGGAACCAGCATCCTCGACGGGGCCGATGCACCCGTGCTTCAAGCCTGGCTCGGCACAATGAGCGAAACGCAATGGGACGATGATCCACGCGGCGTCAGTGCCGCCGATCTTGCGATGAATGTCGTACTGCCGGAAATGGATGGGCGGCTCATCACACGGATGATCGCCGCTAAAATGCCGCAGGCCTATCGCGCGGATCTCGAATTCACACCAAGCCTCCACGCACCTCTGCCCTCGCGCATTGCCTATGTCGCCGATCTCGCCAAAGCTTGGGCGGCTTTGCGGCATACACAGCCGAAAGAGCGGCGGCTCGCCTGTATCGTCTCTGATTATCCGGGCAAAAGCGGCCAGGCGGGCCATGCTGTCGGGCTTGATACGGGTCAGAGCCTTGCCACCATTGCCGGCCTCCTCAAGGACAATGGATATACGATCGACCATGTGCCCGAGGCGGGCGCTCTCTTGCGTAGGCTGGCCGCCGGGCAGACGCAAATGCAGGTGGATCTTGCCTTCTATCGCAAAGCCTTTGCGGCCCTGCCCAAGTCCTTTTGTGCGCGCGTCGAAGCGCAATGGGGCGCGCCGGAGGCAGACCCCGCGTTTCAGAATGGCGCCTTTTCCTTTCCCATCCTGCGCTGCGGCCATCTGTTGATGGCGGTCCAGCCCGACCGCGGCGCGGGACTTGATCGCAAGGCCACTTATCACGATGCCGGGCAGAGCCCGCGCCATGCCTATATCGCCTTCTATCTCTGGTTTCAGCACACCGAACAACTCCACGCGCTCATTCATTGCGGCACGCATGGCACGCTCGAATGGCTGCCCGGCAAAGCCGCGGCCCTGACGCCCGATTGCGCGCCGGAAATTCTCACCGGCTCTCTGCCCGTCATCTATCCCTTCATTGTCAATAATCCGGGCGAGGCATCGCAGGCGAAGCGCCGCATCAATGCGCTTGTCCTCGGCCATATGACCCCGCCCTTGACGGCGGCGGGCAGCCATGGCATCGCCCTCGAGCTCGAAGCCCTGCTTGATGAATATGCTGCCGCCGAATGGCTCGATCCGAAACGGGCCAAGAAACTCGCGCAAACCATTCTTCGGCGCGCACAAGAAACCGGCTTTGTCGATCCTTTCGATCTGACCGGCCATGAGGAGCCCAGCGCGGCCTTGCAAAAACTCGATGCCTCTTTGTGTGATATGAAAGAGATGCGCATCGGCGATGGCCTGCATGTATTCGCGCAGGGACGGCTGACGCGCGAGGATATGGACGCAACTCTTGCGGCCCAATGCAATGCAGCGGAGGCGCGCCATCTCCTTGCGGCGCTCGATGGGCGCTTCGTGCCGCCAGGCCCCGGCGGTGCGCCATCGCGCGGGCGGCTTGATGTTCTACCCACCGGCCGCAATCTCTACGGGATCGATCCGCGCACGGTTCCGACCCCGACCGCCTGGGAGATCGGTCAATTAGCCGCCGAAGCCGTGGTCGAACGCTATGTGCAAGATCATGGCGATTGGCCGCGCGCCATCGTCATGGATCTCTGGGCCAGCGCCACAATGCGCACCGGTGGCAATGATTTCGCGCAGGCACTCGCACTGATCGGCGCAAAGCCCATCTGGGATTTCGCCACGGCGCGCGTCACGGGTTTCGAAATCCTGCCCGAAGCGAAGCTCGCTCGCCCGCGCGTTGATGTCACCTTGCGCATTTCTGGCTTGTTTCGCGATGTGTTTCCAACACAAATCACGCTTTTTGACCAAGCCATTACCGCGCTCGCCGGACTCGACGAAGACCCAAATTTCAATCCCTTTGTTGGAAAGGGGAACAGCGGCCCGCTGGCGCGCATCTTCGGGGCCGCCCCTGGCGCCTATGGGCTTGGTCTCACCCGTGCGCTCGCCGCCGATCCCACGCTCGCTCGCGCGGAACTCGGCGCGCTTTACCTCGCCTCGACCTCCCATGCCTATGGTGGCATAGACGCACAGGGAACGGACGATGCGGGCTTTGAGATGCGCGTCGCCGCGGCCGATGCCTTTCTGCATGTCCAGGATCAAGCCGAGCAGGATTGTCTCGATTCCGATGCCGTGATCGATCATTCTGGTGGTTTCGCCGCCGCCGCGAAAATGCTGGGTAAGACGCCAGCGCTCTATCATATCGAAACGACACGGCCGGACAGTCCAAAAATCCGCACGTTGCATGAGGATCTTGCCCGGATCGTGCAAGGACGCCTCACCAATCCCCGTTGGCTTTCGGGCCAGATGCGCCACGGCTATCGCGGCGCGGCGGAAATCGCACGCGCCGCCGATCACCTCTTTGCCATGGCCGTTCTGAGCGATGCCGTGCCACCGCAGGCTTTCTCCCGCTTGTTCGAGGCCCTGTGCGCCGATCCCGCAGTGCGCGCTTTTCTCGTCAAGGAGAATCCCGAAGCCGCGCGCGCTTTAGCCGAATGTTTCGAGGCGGCGCGGGCGCGCGGCTTCTGGCAAAGCCGTCGCAACAGTGATGCTGCTTGTCTCGCGGACTTGCGCGCATGAAGGCCTCTTCATCTTCCCGAAAGGGCTGGTGCCCCGGCGCGCTCCGTCCCATGCCGGCTGGTGACGGCCTGCTCCTGCGCCTGCGCCCACCGAACAATGTTCTCTTGCTGGACGCCGCGCAAGAGATCGCAACATGCGCCGCTCAACATGGCAACGGCCAGATCGAATTGTCCTCGCGCGGCAATCTGCAAATGCGCGGGCTAATGCCCCAGAGCGTGCCGGAAATCCAGGTTCGCTTGAAACAACTCGGCCTCCTCGATGCAACAGCGGAAGCGGAAGCCATCCGGAATATTCAAATTTCGCCCCTCGCTGGATTGACGGAAGCGAGCGATATCCGCCCCCTCGCCCAAAACCTTGCGCAAGCGCTTGCAGAGGCGCCGGATCTTTATCAATTGCCGGCCAAATTCGGTTTTCTGATCGATGACGGCAGCCTTCCCTCGCTGGCGGATTGCCCGGCCGATGTCCGGTTCGACTATCAAACAGCGACAAACTGTTTTTCGATCGGCATTGGCGGGACGGCTGCAAGCGCCACAAGGCTCGATTCATGCGCCAGTGAGGATGTCGTACCGCTCGCTCTCTCCTTGGCCCGGACTTTTCTAATGCTGAGCGGCTCGCTTGCAGAGGCGCCGCGCCGCATGCATGCTCTCCTTGACGAGATTGGCGCGCCAGCCTTTGCCCAAGCCGCTGGGCTATTCTTGACGGCTCCGATTTCTTCCATCACGCCCAAAACCTTGCCGATCGGTCCAGACGATCGCAATGGACTCGCTTTTTTGGGCGCGGGCGCGCCCTTTGGCCGTTTGAGCCATGGCATGCTCGCAGGCTTGGCGGCAGCGGCCCACCAGGCAGGGGTGAAAGCCCTGCGTCTGACACCCTGGCGCCTGTTTTTGCTCGCCGGTTTTCCCGCCGATCGGCTCGCCCAGCTCACCAAAACGCTATCCCGGCTCGGTTTCATTCTCGATCCCGAAGATCCGCGTCTCGCGGTCGTGGCCTGCGCCGGCGCGCCGGCCTGCGCCGAGGCGACCACACCAGTGCAGAGTGATGCCGCCGCACTGGCATCACTCATTCGGCACCAGGCCGCATCAGGGCCAGAGCTGCATCTCTCCGGCTGCGCCAAGGGCTGCGCGCATCCCACATCCACGCCTTTCACTCTGGTGGCAAAGAATGGCCTTTATGATCTGATCATCAAAGGGACGAGCAAGAGCCGGCCTGAACAGCGGGCCTTGACGATCGAGGCAGCTCGGCAAGTCCTGGCCCGTTATCTTTCGACCCCGACAGGAGCTTGCGTTTGAGCACTCTCGACTATTTGCGCGATGGTGCGGAAATCTATCGCCGTTCCTTTGCAACGATCCGCACCGAAGCCGATCTTGCTCGCTTCACCCCTGAGGAAGAGCCCGTTGCGGTGCGCATCATCCATGCTTGTGGCATGGTCGAGATCGCGGAGGATATCGTCTTTTCGCCCGGCGCGGCCAAAGCCGGGCGAGCGGCGCTTCAAGCCGGCGCGCCGATCCTTTGTGATGCCAATATGGTCGCTTATGGCGTCACCCGCGCGCGTTTGCCCGCCGATAATCACGTGCTTTGCATGCTGGGCGAGGCGAGTGTGCCCGGGCTCGCCCACGAACTTGGCACGACACGCAGCGCGGCGGCTCTGGAACTCTGGCGCCCGCATCTTGCCGGCTCCGTGGTTGCGATCGGCAATGCGCCCACCGCTTTGTTTCACCTTCTCGATATGCTGGCGGCGGGCGCTCCGACACCCGCTTGCATCATCGGCATGCCGGTCGGCTTCGTCGGCGCAGCGGAATCGAAACAGGCTTTGATCGAGCAAGCCCCCGCACCTTTCATCGTGGTCACAGGCCGCAAGGGCGGCAGCGCCATGACGGCAGCGACCCTCAACGCCTTGGCGAGCCCGCGCGAATGAGTGAACCCGGCACAAACTCTTCCTGTGGCCGTCTCTATGGCCTCGGCCTTGGCCCCGGTGATCCCGACCTGATCACGGTCAAGGCCGCGCGCCTCATCGAGAAAATGCCCGTCATCGCCTATTTCGCCAAACGGGGTGCGTCGGGCAAGGCGCGCGCCATTCTTGAACCTTGGCTCAAAGCGCATACGCGGGAAGTGCCGCTTCTCTATCCGCTGACCACCGAAATCCATTTCTGTGATCCGGCTTACGCACAGGCCCTGCGCGCCTTTTACGAAACCTCCGCAGAAACCCTCGCGACCTATCTTGCGGCGGGCCAGGACGTAGCCCTCGTGTGTGAAGGGGATCCTCTCTTCTATGGCTCCTTCATGCATCTGCATATTCGTTTGCGTGAGCGTTTTCCGGTGACGATCGTGCCCGGCATCAGCGGCATGGCGGGGGCCTGGTGCGCGGCGCAAATGCCAATGACCTGGGGCGATGATGTCTTGTCCGTGCTTCCCGGCACACTCAAGGGCGATGTGCTGACGACAAAACTGCGCGAGAGCGATGCCGTCGTCATCATCAAGATCGGCGCCAATCTCGCCAAAATCCGCGCTTCCATCATTGAGGCCGGCCGGCTCGATGAGGCGCTCTATATCGAGCAGGCGACAATGACGGGAGAATATTTTCAGCCGCTCACCGAGAAAAAAGATGAGAATGCGCCCTATTTCTCGATGATCCTCATTCCTGGCCAGGGCCGCCGGCCATGAGCTCTTGTCCCCATGGGTCCTTGCGCATCGTCGGGCTCGGCCCGGGTCCCCTCGATTGGCTGACGCCGGAAGCTGAAACCATTCTTGCCGAGGCCAGCGATCTCATCGGCTATAAACCCTATCTCGACCGGATCACGCCGAAACCCGGCCAAACGCTGCATGCGAGCGATAATCGCGTCGAGATCGAGCGTGCCCGTCTCGCCTTGCAACTGGCGGCGGAAGGCAAAAGCGTCGCCGTGGTCTCGGGTGGCGATCCGGGTATTTTCGCCATGGCAGCGGCTGTTTTCGAGGCCATCGAGCAGGGCGAGCCCACATGGGCCGATCTCGATATTCACGTTGCCCCTGGCGTATCCGCCATGCAGGCGGCGGCGGCTAAAGTCGGCGCGCCGCTCGGCCATGATTTCTGTGCGATCTCGCTTTCGGATAATCTCAAACCCTGGAGCCTTGTCGAGCGCCGGCTCAAAGCCGCTTGCGAAGGTGATTTCGTGATCGCGCTCTATAATCCCGCCTCGAAGGCGCGACCGGAGGCCATATACAAAGCCTTCACTTTGCTGCGCACACACAAACCGGCGCAAACACCCATTGTTTTTGCCCGCGCCGTCGGCCGGCCCGATGAGCGGATTATCATCACCACTTTGGCTGAAGCCGAGCCCGGATGCGCCGATATGAGCACACTCGTTCTCATCGGCTCCAGCACGACACGCCTGATCGCGCGCACGCAGACACAACCTTTCGTCTATACGCCGCGCGGCATGGGTGTCACCTCATGAGCATCGATCAGATCCAGAACATCGGCCGGTGCATGCACAACCATGGCCGCCGAGGACTCCGTCTCCGGCCTTTCGACCATGATCACCGGCAGACCGAGGCGGCGCGCCGCGAGAATCTTGCCATAGGTCGCCGCCCCGCCGCTGTTCTTGGTGACGAGACAATCAATCCGTTCCGCTACGAGCAAGGCGGCCTCGCGTTCGGCGTCGAAGGGCCCACGATCCTGGATGACATGATAATCGGGCAGGGGCAGATCCTCCACCGGTTCAATGGTGCGGATCAAATAGAAATGCTGCGGCGCCATGACAAAAGCCTCGACCTGCAAGCGCCCGATGGTGAGGAAGACGCGGCGAGGAATGGGTCCCAAAACCTGCGTGGCGGCCTTCATATCCGGGACGGAAATCCAGTGATCGCCCTCCTGTTCCCGCCAGGGCGCGCGGGTCAAGGTAATGAGCTTGACCCCTGCTTCCCGCGCCGCCACACGCGCATGGTCGGACATGATCGCCGCGAATGGATGCGTCGCATCGACCAGCACGTCGATCTTGTGGTCACGCAGAAAAGCCACAAGCCCCGCAATGCCACCGAAGCCCCCGATGCGAAAGGAAATGGGCGGCGCCACCGGCGCGCTGGTCCGCCCGGCCAAGGAGAGCAGGCAGGCAAGATCCGGCCGCCTCGCGAGCATTTTGGCCAAGGCGCTGGCCTCGCTGGTGCCACCAAGGAGAAGGATTTGCTTCATCGCGCCCCGTTTTTTCCGCTTTGGCCGTCATGAGTGAAAAGCCCCGCCCTTGGCTGTCGCTGATCGGCATTGGCGAGGACGGCCGCGCCGGCCTCTCACCGCTGGCGCTCGACCTTTTGAACGATGCTCATTTCGTCCTGGGCGGCGCGCGCCATCTGGCGCTGGCCGGCCCGCTCAAGGCCGAATGCAGGGTCTGGCCCTCGCCGCTCACCGATGCTTTGCCGATGCTCCAGGCCCGGCGCGGGACGCCGGTCTGTGTGCTCGCCTCGGGCGATCCCTTCTTTTACGGCGTCGGCAGTCTCATCGCCAGGACATTTCCCGTAGAAGAAATATCCTGCCTGCCCATGCCCTCCGCCTTTAGCCTCGCCGCCGCACGGCTTGGCTGGCCGCTCCAGGACTGCCGCCTCATCTCTCTGCATGGCCGGCCGTTCGAGCGCATCATCCCCGAACTGCAGCCCGGTGCCAAAATTCTCTGCCTCGCCTGGGACGGCTCGACCGCACCGCGCCTTGCTGCACTGTTGCGCGAACGCGGTTTTGGCGCCTCGCGCATCATTGTGCTCGAAGCCATGGGCGGTCCGAACGAACACATTTGGGAATGCCGTGCCGATGCCCTCGAGCCGCGCGACATCGCGCCGCTCAATCTTGTCGCCTTGAACATTGTGGCGGAAGACCAAGCCCAAATCCTGCCACTCGGATCGGGCCTCGAGGATTCCTGGTTCGAACATGATGGGCAAATCACCAAGCGCGAGATCCGGGCCGAAGCGCTTTCAGCGCTCGCGCCCCATCGCGGGGCCTTGCTCTGGGATATTGGTGCGGGCTCCGGCTCGATCGGCATTGAGTGGATGTTGCTCGATCCGGCGAACAAGACGATAGCGATTGAATCCCGCGCCGATCGCGCAGAACGCATCAGCCGCAATGCCAGGGCGCTGGGTGTGCCGGATCTTATTGTAGTGCAAGGCAAGGCCCCGGAAGCGCTCGCCAATCTGCCGCGGCCGGATGGCATCTTCATCGGCGGAGGAGCCAGCCAGCCCGGCCTCATCGAACAGGCCCTGGCGGCCCTGCCCAAAGGGGGAAGGCTCGTCGTTCACGCCGTGACACTGGAAACCGAAGCCACTTTGTTCCACCATTATCAGGCGCTCGGCGGCGATCTCATCCGCCTTGCAATCTCCCGCATCGACCGGCTTGGCGGTTTTCACAC
Source organism: Beijerinckia indica subsp. indica ATCC 9039 (assembly GCF_000019845.1). Taxonomy (NCBI): domain Bacteria; kingdom Pseudomonadati; phylum Pseudomonadota; class Alphaproteobacteria; order Hyphomicrobiales; family Beijerinckiaceae; genus Beijerinckia; species Beijerinckia indica. Next base: position 3,992,998 of record NC_010581.1, read on the forward strand.
CTGGCGGCCGGCGCTCCCCATCGTTCAATGGAGCTTCACCAAAGGGAAAGCGCCATGATCGCGATTGGCCTCGGCTGCCGAAAAACCTGCCCCTGTGATGATATCGTCCTTCTGGTGCACGCCTGTCTGCGCGATGCCGCTCTCACATCCGCACCAGCGGGCCTCTTTACGATCGACGAAAAACGGGAGGAAACGGGCCTGATCGAGGCCGCCGCGAAATTGGGGCTTCCCCTTGCTTTCCTCGATCGCGCCACACTCGCAAAAGCAGCGCCCCGCGCCAAAACCCGGTCGGAACGGGTTCAATCCTTATTTAATCTCCCCTCCATCGCCGAAACCGCCGCGCTTGCCGGCGCGGGCGAAGACTCGCATCTTCTCCTGCCGCGCATCGCGCGAGGGTTTGCCACCTGCGCCATTGCCGAAAGCCTTTCATGACCATTCATTTCATCGGCGCGGGACCGGGCGCGCCCGATCTCATCACTCTGCGCGGCCGCGATCTCATCGCCGCCTCACCCGTCTGCCTCTATGCGGGCTCTCTCGTGCCACCGGCCTTGCTCGATCATTGTCCGCCAGGCGCCCGAATCATCGACACAGCGGCGCTGACGCTCGACCAGATCATCGAGGAATGTATCAAGGCCACAAGGGCAGGGCTCGATGTGGCGCGACTTCATTCCGGCGATCTCTCCATCTGGAGCGCGCTCGGGGAACAGATCCGCCGTCTGGACCAGCACAATATCCCTTATACGATCACACCCGGCGTGCCAGCTTTCGCCGCCGCCTCGGCTGTGCTCGCGCGCGAATTGACCTTGCCGGAAGTCGCGCAATCGCTGGTTCTGACCCGGACTTCGGGGCGCGCCTCCTCCATGCCACCGAATGAGCGTCTGGAGATTTTTGCGCAAACCGGCGCGACACTCGCCATTCATCTTTCGATTCATGTGCTGGCGGATGTCGTGGCGAGGCTCAAACCCTTTTATGGACAAGATTGTCCGATCGCCCTCGTTTATCGTGCCTCCTGGCCGGACGAACAGGTCCTGCGCGGCACACTCGCGACGATCGAAGAGCAAGCCGCATCGACGCCGATGGAACGCACCGCCTTGATCCTTGTGGGCAAAGTACTGGAGCCGGATCATTTCAGGGAAAGCGCGCTTTATGATCCAGACTATCGACGCCGGTTTCGGGGCATGGGAGCTTATACCAAGTATTGATGAGTGAGACTCATCAATACTTGCCCCGCGGGCAGCGGCTTTCTACCAAATCTCCTTGATCACGACGGGTCGTGATCAAGGAGATTTGGTATTAGTGACAGTTTCTTTGACTATTAAAATTGAGTTCAAGGCCAATTTACGGCGTGGAAGTATTATATCAAACGCTTGATGCTCCATTATATGGTAGCCCTTCGTCTGTAATCTGTTCTTGTAGAAGCGCCGCTAAATATTCTTCAAGTGCAGAGAAATCTAGATTGCCCCCTTCCCAAGCAATATCGGCGCTCTTTAGGGCCGCGTAATAAGGCGTTCTGTTTTCTCTTATACGCTCTGGTACAATTTTACGGCCACCGATCAGCCCTCCAGAATGAACACATAACAAATAATAACATGCGGCTCGTGCTGTCCGTCCATTCCCTTCTATGAATGGATGAATCCACAATAAGCGCCAAAGAGCATAAGCAGCAATTTCAGTGGTCGTCCAATTATACCAATTCTCATGTATCGTTGATATAAACTGATCCATTAGATGGGGGACTTCACGGAAATGGGGTGGCTTGTGATCACTAACGTAAATAGGCTCTTCGCGAAATCTACCACCAAATTGAGATATATTCGCTACTGCAACATGATTTAGATCCCATAACATGTATTTGTCGAAGACTCGACCGCCTTGACTCAACCCTATTTCTATGCAGTTTGTCAAAAGTTCATATTGCCGTATCAGGTTCATTTCCTGAATACGGTCAAATAATTCTTGATTTTCTTGTTCCAAAACTAACATGCAAAAAGGAGTTTAGTGATGAACTAAACTCCTCCCCTGATTTATTGTGCTAATGCTTGTTTTCCTGTGACTCTGATACTTTTTGCAGCTAAGCGAGCAGAGTCCTTGGTAATCCGTGACCCAGATGGTGCATTTCCATAAGCAAAGCTAACGCGTTGCTCCAAAAGCTGCTCATCGGTCACACCGGCAGAGATCGATTTAGCTACCAACCCCTCTAATTCAGGGCGATGCGGCGCCGGTTTCAAAACGGATTTTCGAGCCGCCATTTGCTTCTCCCTGCTTTTAATTCAACAATCATACAATAATTCTGAGTACCGAATCATTCCGTAGGAGCTTTTTATAAATCCCAAAAATATGTGACGCTACCCCTTGACAGGAATGTTTTCTATTGATTGGCTCAAAAAGAGCTTGATTCAAAATTTATTGGTGATTTGCGAATCCGTCCGCGCAAGCAGTCCCCCTTCACGATCGAAAACCGCAATATCGAGCAGGATTTCCGTCCCCCGCAACACTTTCGCCGCCGTGCGCCAAGCGGCTTCTGCTACTGGCACCGCGAGATCCAGCCCCGCCTTTTGCGCGATCTCGTAAACTTCCTTGGCACTATTGGCAGCGCGGATCGCCTCATGCAGGGAGGAATTCGCCTTCGGAACTTGCGCCGCGAGCCAGGCGAGATCCACCGAGCCCCGGCGCGAATGGAGATCGACAAAACCCTGGCCGAGTTTGGTCAATTTGGCGAAGCCGCCGGCGATCGTCACTTTCGCCACCGGATGGCGGCGCAGATATTTCAGCATGCCACCGGCGAAATCACCCATTTCGATCAGGGCCATATCCGGCAGATTGTCGAGCCGTTGGATCGCAGCTTCCGAGGTCGAGCCTGTCGCCCCGGCAATATGATCGAGGCCGGCCGCGCGCGCGACATCCACGCCGCGATGAATGCTATCGATCCAGGCGGAGCAGGAATAGGGCACAACAATGCCGGTCGTGCCGAGGATCGACAGGCCGCCGACGATGCCAAGCCGCCGGTTCAATGTGTGCTCGGCGAGCTTTTCCCCGCCCGGCACCGAAATCTCGACCTCTATATCAGTGCTTCCGCCGAAATGCTGCGCCGCCTCTTCGATCGCGGCGCGGATCATCTTGCGCGGCATGGGATTGATGGCGGGCTCGCCTGGCGGCAGCGGCAGTCCCGGCCGCGTGATCGTCCCGACGCCTTCACCGGCGCGAAAGCTTATGCCCGAACCGGAAACACCTTTCCGCAGCCGAGCGATGATCAGGGCACCATGTGTCACATCGGGATCATCGCCGGCATCCTTGATGATCCCGGCGGCGGCGAACCCTTCACCGCATTCCTCGAAGGCCAGAGTGAAGGCCGGGGTTTGGCCACCGGGCAGGGTAATGCTGACCGGATCGGGAAAATGGCCCGTCAGCAGGGCTTCATAGGCGGCCCGGCTCGCAGCCGTCGCGCAGGCCCCCGTCGTCCAGCCCTTGCGCAAGGGGGATTTTTCACCGCCTTCATCCATCGCCTTGTCTCTTGCTTTCCTATATTGCCTGTATGTCGTCGAATGCGAGAGGAAATGGAACGGCTTTGAGCAACCCCCACTCCGCCCGAGGCCTCATCATCGCCGCGCCGCGTTCGAGCAGCGGCAAGACCATGCTCACGCTCGGCCTGATGCGGGCCTGGCGCAAGATGGGTGTCGCCATCGCCGGCACCAAGAACGGGCCGGATTATATCGATCCCGCCTTCCACGAAGTGGCGACCGGCCGGCAGAGCTATAATCTCGATACTTATGCCATGCCGCCGTCCCTGATCCTCGCCCTGGCGGAAGAGGCGAGCCAAGACGAGGCCATTATTCTTTGTGAAGGGTCGATGGGCCTCTTCGATGGCGTGGTGGCGCCCGAGGGGCGCAGTGGTGCCTCGGCCGATCTCGCCGCTCTTTTCGGCTGGCCGGTCGTACTGGTACTCGATGTCAAAGGCCAGGCCCAGACGGCGGCCGCCATCGTCAAGGGCTGCGCCACTTATGATCCGCGCGTGCGGATCGGCGGCGTGATCTTGAACAACGTATCCAGCGAGCGCCATCGCGTGCTGATTACAGAGGCAATCGCGCAACTCGGCCTGCCGGTGCTCGGCAGCCTGCCGCGCGATGCGGCCATGGATTGGCCGGAGCGGCATCTTGGGCTCGTCCAGGCACGCGAGACGCCCGATCTCGAAAGCAAGCTCGAAGCGCTCGCCGATTTTGTCGCGGCCAATGTCGATCTCGCTGGCCTTCTCGATCTCGCGCGGGAACAGCCGCTCGCTATTCCCAGCCATATCCAGACCTTGGCCCCGCCCGCGCAAAATATTGCTATCGCGCGGGACGAAGCTTTTTCCTTTCTCTATCCGCATCTGCTGCTCGGCTGGCGGCGGGCCGGTGCCGAATTCACCTTCTTTTCGCCGCTAGCCGATGAGCCCGTGCCGCACCATTGCGATTTCTGCTGGCTGCCCGGCGGCTATCCCGAATTGCATGCCGGCCGGTTGGCGGCGGCGGAGCGCTTTCTGGCTAGTCTCGGGTCCTTCGCGCAGCGCGGCATTCATGGCGAATGCGGCGGCTATATGCTGCTCGGCGAAAGCCTCACCGATGCGGCGGGCAAAGCGCATCGCATGGCGGGCCTGCTCGGCCATTCCTGCAGTTTCGAGAAACGGCGCCTGCATCTCGGCTATCGGGAAGCGCGCCTTGCCGCCGATGGCGCGCTGGGTGCCGCCGGGAGCCTTCTGCGCGGGCATGAATTCCATTATGCCACCGTGAGCGAGACGCATGATGAGCCTTTCGCCGAAGTGCATGACGCGCAGGGCAAGCTGGCGCATCCTGGCAGCCGACGCGGGCGCGTCAGCGGCAGTTTCTTCCATGTCATCGCACCGGCCTCCCTGATGCTTGCACCATGAACTTTTGCACTGTGAGTTTGCGGCGATGAGCACTTTCGATCTTCAGGCCCGGCTCCTCTACCGGGACGGCATGATGCTCGTCCTCGACAAGCCGGCCGGCATTCCCGTCCACAAAGGCCCGAAAGGTGGCGACAATCTCGAAGCCTTCTTTGATGATCTGCGGTTCGGCCTGCCCCGCCGCCCGGCCCTGGCGCATCGGCTCGATCGCGACACATCGGGATGCCTGGTGCTCGGCCGTCATCATAAAGCGCTTGAAAAATTGGGTCTTTTGTTCAAGCAGGGCAAGATCGCCAAAACCTATTGGAGCGTGGTCCTAGGCGGACCGACTGAAGACGAAGGCCTGATTGATTTGCCGCTCGGGCGGCGTGATGCCGAGCGCGGCTGGTGGATGAAGGTCGATCCCGAGGGCGCGCCGGCGCAGACCCGTTGGACAGTGCTGGCGCGCTCCGCGGATCATTGTCTTCTGGCTTTAAAACCCTTGACTGGGCGCACGCATCAATTGCGGGTGCATTGCGCCGCGCAAGGATTTCCGATCCTCGGCGATCCGGTCTATGGGCCGGCGGATCACAAAGGCGGCGAAACCCTGCATCTCCATGCCCGCGCCATCGAGATCCCGCTTTACAAGAACAAGGAAGCGATCAAGGTCGAGGCCCCTGTGCCAGCGCATATGCGGCCGGCGCTCATGGCGCTCGGCTGGCGGGAGGAGACTCAAGACCGTCCGGAGGTCTGACGCATAAATCCCAAAAGGCGGAAAGAATGGCGTCAGACCCAAAAGTGGATTGCACTTCTGGGTCTGATATTCACCGGGGATCATGCGGGACGAGTCCCGGAATTCACCCTTTGAGGAAGGAAAAATCTTTCGGCGGGTTCGCGCATCCCATCCAGAAATGAGCCCCCATTTTTGGGAGGGTTCTATGGATTTTCAAGCATAACGTGCATTTGATCCAATGCCGATCGACTATCTGCCGGGAGAGTGGATGGGCAATGGCGAGCGCCGTTGCATGCTTGGTCCGAAACTCTGGAAGCTGCCTGCGCCATATCGCATTCATCCAGAGCCACAGCCCCTTGAAATAAGACCCTTCATAAGGCTGAAAGTGAAAATCGCGTTCCCCATTCGCATTGATATAGGTCACGGGGGGAGCATAAGACGCTGGCCCGAGAAGCGTATTGCATCCCTCTGTGCGGCACAGGCGTCCGGGAAGGCCAAGATAAATAACACGATCCATCTTTGGCCGACCGCATGTCGGACAAGAATTCATTAGCATACTCTCTTTATATATAGTCGATATCAAGCCAAGTATTGGCTTGATTATTGATCATATTGGACACACCTCCAAGTTTACGCGGCAATAGGGATTGCCTCTCCTATTGCAGGAAGCAGAGAATATTTTATCGCTCTATAGTATAGCAAAAACCATAAAGAGTGATCGTTGGAATATTCTGGAATTTTTGCTTTTCACTTGAAAAAGGGAAAGCTCCAGAAACGAATAGAACGTCCTTATCCGCGTGATGACACGGCGAGGAGCGACGATTGCTCCGCATTCGACCCCAACCTTCAGCTTTGCCTGCTGGCCATGTTGGATCCTTGCGAAATCAACCTCTTATTGGACTATCGGGGAAAACAAAGGGGATCAATGCGGCTTATGGCCCCGGGAACCAGGACGTCTTTTCTGGATTTGTAAGCTCTTCGCGAGGCGCAACAGGAAGCAATAAGCGACATTTCATCGCAATATATCCTGTTTACTTTTCTTTATTGACCAAAAGAGCCCATCGGCTCGGGTCAATTGCTGACATATTGGCGCAGCGCCGCCTCAACCGCCTTGCGCTGATCGGGCGATAATTTGTTCAATTCCGCGTCAAGCCATGCGTCCTTGAGGCCCGCGGTGCGTGCCAGCAAATGCCATTTCATCGCTTCGACGGGATTGGGCGCCACGCCCCGGCCGGCAATCAGCAGTCGCGCCAGGCGATTTTGCGCGACGGGATTGTTCTGCACCGCAGCCTTCAGAAAATATTTGGCGGCCGCCGCCTCATTCTTTTCGACACCAATGCCATTGAACAGCATGATCGCATATTCGATCTGGCCCTCGATATTGCCATTATCCGCCGCCTGGCCGATCCAGAACGCGGCGCGGGCCTCGTCCTTTTCGACGCCATTGCCGTTGCGATAGAGGAGCCCCAAGGCATAGGCCGATGCCGCATCGCCGAGCTTGGCGGATTTTTCGAAATCACGCGCCGCCGTCACGAAATCCGAGGCGACGCCATTATGCTCGATCGCCATAATGCCGAGATTATAGAGAGCGCCGGCATGATCTTTCTCGGCCGCCTGGGTGAAGAGGATTTTGGCGCCCGGCCGGTCTTCCGGCACGCCGTCCCCACGCATTTTGGCGCTGGCGAGCGCGAATATGCCCTGCCGATCACCCCGGTCAGCGGCGAGCTTGTACCACCGCGCCGCCTCGGTCGCGTCGCGTCTCACGCCCAGCCCCTGGCTATAAAGCTCGCCCATGAGAGTCATGGCGGCCCCATCATTGGGATTTGCATCGATGCGCTTCATGGCCTCGCGCAGGGCCGTCGTGTAATGGCCGCGTTGAAATGCTCCAAAGGCGAGATCACCGTCAGGGCGCCCCTCGCCCGGCTTGTCGGGCGTATCGATGGGCGAGGCCAGCGTTACGCCCTCTTGCCGTGACGAGGTCGCTTTAGGCATCAACATGGAAGAGCCCCAAGGAGCGCCCATGGGTGCGCTCAAGGGATTGCTCAAGGGCATAGAGATCAGGGGAGCCTCAGACGGCGCGAGAGGGACACTCTTGCCAGCCTTTTGTCCTTGTGCCCGCGCATCCATTCCAGCACTGAGCAAGGCAAGACTGAAGGCCAGGCTCACCGGCAAAACCCTGTTTCTCATCCAATGACTCTTGCAAGAATGCTCGCAGCCGCTTTTGACCCTGTTCATCATCGGGCGGGCATGGGGCTCGAAGTGCATTTTTCCATGGCCTCGGCAATGACGGCAGCGGGACCGCGCGGATCCTCCCAGACGATACGGCCAAGCGCAATGAAATCGGCGCCCGCTTGCACGAGGGCCGGCACGTCTTCGAGCCGATGCGCCTGGCCGACGCAGGGAACCTGGAAAATTTCAGCCCACCAGGCGATGCGTTCGAGAAGGTCTTCCTGTTTTTCCTCGACATCCGGCAAGCCGAACATGAGATAATCGGCGCCGGATTCGCCGGCGATCATGGCCGCATCACGGTTCATCAGCCCCCCGACGCCCACGATGCGGCGCGGCTGCATGGCCGCGATCGCCGCGTCGAGAACATCCTTATGCGTCTCGGGATCGGCCTCGATATGGACGCCATCGGTATCGGCGCGCGCCGCCAATTGCGTGTCGTCCTCGATCAAACAGGCAACACCCCTTTGCTGCGCCAAAGGCGTGAGGGCGCGAATGATCGTCTTGGCGTCACCACGCGCTTGATCGGCGATCCGCAGCAGGAGGCAGGCGACATCGCCGGCGTCGAGCGCCGCCTTGAGGCGAGGGGCGAAGGCCTCCGCCTCGTCGAGCAAGGGCGTGATGAGATAAAGACGCGGAGCGGCATCGGACATTGCGGAGGAGAACTCTTTGAAAAAGGGCTTGCAGACCTATCAGCCTGGACTGCCAGGAATTTTGGCCGGAAATATGCTCCTATAGCATCAAACTTGGAAGCATCTACCCCTTTTGGATAAGTTGATGCGTTTATAGAGACTTAGAGCATCCCCACGCCTGTGACTCACCAATGGTGATGGAATAAACGACAGTCCATCGAGGCAGAAATCTTGCTTGGACGACATTAAGTAAAATATGAGAATGAGGACATTTACCGAGGCACGATTCTCAATTCGCGCGCGGATTCCCATAGGCTTGTTAGAGCATACCTCCAAAGCTAAGCTTTCCGGGCAAGAATTATCCCTTAAAACGGAGAGATGGAGAGTATTTCGTGATCTTGCAGGCTTGATCGGACGAGAAACGCGAAGGGTATGGACACATTGGCTGGCGTGGAACCCGAGGCCGTGGCCGACGCATCGGCCTCTTCCCCTTCCCTGCATGCGGAAGTCCTTGCGAGGCTGCGTGATCATATTGTCGAGGGCAAGATCGCCGAAGGCGCGCGCGTGCCAGAAAAGGAGCTCTGCGCCTTATTCGGCATTTCGCGGACGCCCTTGCGCGAGGCGCTCAAGGTCCTCGCGTCCGAGGGTTTGATTGAATTGCTGCCGAACCGGGGGGCCCGCGTGCGGCCGCTTGATGTCAAGGAAATCCGCGAATTATTCGATCTGATGGGCGGGCTGGAAGCCCTGGCTGGCCGACTGGCCTGCGAAAATCTGACCGAGGAGGAATTTCTCCGCATCGAGGCCGCGCATCACGAAATGTATGGCTGTTACCTGCGCCGCGACCTCAGCAAATATTTCAAATATAATCAGGACATCCATCGCATGATCGTGGAGGCCGCGCATAATTCCGTGCTCGCAGCAACCTATGCGGCTTTCGTCGGCCGCCTGCGCCGGCTCCGCTATTCGGCCAATCTCGACCGGCACCGCGACCGCTGGGGCGAGGCCATGCGTGAGCATGAGGCCATTCTCGATGCCCTGCGCCGCCGCGCGCCGCAGGATCTCAGCGAGATCTTGTTTCATCACCTACGCAACAAACAGATCGCCGCCGTCGAATATTCCACAGATCTCGAACTGGCGAATGCCGAGGCTCTCAAACCCAAAGGCAAGTCCAGGCTCAAGCCCATGGCGCAACCGAGCGTGCTTGCACACGGCGAGGATATACAGGACACCGCGCTGCCACAGGAAAGCCCACCGCGCTGACCAATATCTTGCGCAACTGACAAGTTTGCTGCGCGCCATTCCCCAAAATCGTGTGATGATCATTGCAGGCGATTTCAGCCCGGCCGGGGCAGGGTTCCCGCGAGACGAAGCAGCGCCATCGCTCTCCTGAGAGAATCCACGAAAATCCTTATCATGCATTTCCTTTCGAAGCGGCTTTGGGCAGCACTGCGAGCAATTCACTAAAATTGAATTATAAAAATACATTTATAAACGTATTTTTGAATTCAATTTAGCTGATGAGCTGAGACGTAACAGGGTCAAGAACGCTCATAAATCACCAGGCCACTCTCTCTTTCGATAGAAATTCGACGTGTTTTACTCAGACTTTCCCCTCTAGAAACAGGCTAGCGAGCCCGTCTCTGACGCTTTCCCCCTCTTGAGCCAATTGCAATCTCAAAAAATGAATGCAATTCTGAGGCATCAATCCACTGCTCCTCCAGACAGGGCCGCATTGAGGGAGAACGCCATGACGACGCAGCAAGGACGCCATTTTCTGCAAATCCCCGGTCCGAGCCCGGTGCCTGAGCGCATCCTGCGCGCCCTTTCCATGCAAGTCATCGATCATCGCGGCCCGGAATTCGGCGCTTTGGGCCGTGAAGTGCTCGCGGGCTGCCAGACCATCTTCAAAACGTCCGGTCCGGTGGTGATCTATCCTTCCTCCGGCACCGGCGCCTGGGAAGCGGCGATCGTCAACACTTTGTCGCCGGGCGATAAGGTTCTCATGGTCGAAACCGGCCATTTCGCCACGCTTTGGCGCAAAATGGCTGGCCGCTGGGGGCTCGATGTCGATTTCCTCGCCGGCGATTGGCGTCACGGCGCCGATCCGGCCGCGATCGAGGCCAAACTGGCCGAAGACAAACCCAAATCGATCAAAGCGGTGATGGTCGTCCATAATGAAACCTCGACCGGCGTGATCAGCCGCATCGCCGAAATCCGCAAGGCGATCGATAAGGCGAACCATCCGGCGCTTTTGATGGTCGATACGATTTCCTCGCTGGGTTCCGCTGATTATCGGCATGAGGAATGGGGTGTCGATGTCACGGTGAGCTGCTCCCAGAAAGGCCTGATGCTGCCGCCGGGTCTCGGCTTCACGGCGATTTCCGACAAGGCGCTCGCCGCCTCGAAAACCAATAAAATGCCGCGCTCATACTGGGATTGGGAAGAAATGCTGAAGCCGAACGCCAATGGCTTCTTCCCCTATACGCCGGCCACCAATCTGCTCTATGGCCTGCGCGAGGCGATCAAGATCCTTCTCGAGGAAGGCCTCGACACGGTCTTTGCCCGCCATCAGCACCTGGCCGCCGCCACGCGCGCGGCGGTGCGGGCCTGGGGGCTCGAAATTCTCTGCCTGGAACCGGCCGAATATTCGCCGGTCCTGACCGCCATCCTCATGCCACAGGGCCATGACGCGGATCAGTTCCGCGCCCTTGTTCTCGAAAAATACAATATGTCCCTCGGCGCCGGCCTCACCAATCTCGCTGGCAAGGTGTTCCGCATCGGCCATCTCGGCGAATGCAACGAACTCACGCTCATCGGCACGCTCGGCGGCGTCGAAATGGGTCTGGCCGCGGCGGGCGTTCCGCATAAGGCCGGAGGTGTTCTTGCGGCGATGCAGGCCCTTGGCGATCTAAACACCGCCGTATCGCAACTGGCGGCCGAATGAGCCTCACGAACGCGCGTCCTTCTTCCTTTTGGGACCGCTTTGTCCGGCCGGGAAGCCGCAAGCAGCTTCTCCCGCCCATCTGTCGCCTGTCCGTTACGAAAAGCGGGTAGGCGACAAGAGTTCGGCGATCGCGTTCGAAAACTGTCGTGAGCATGACACGTATGCGTCCGCGCAAGCGCGGATCCATGAATGCGTTACTTGGAACATGAGTGCGTCACTCGAAACCGGAATCGGGCGCGATGCTCTCGATCTTTGAATGCGTCTCAACTTTATCCAAAAGTGAGCACCACTTTTGGTTTGGTACTCAAGCTCCATGAACCGCCAAGGAAAAAGGCGCTGGGAGGATAGGCATGGGCTTTAAACCGAAAGCAACGCACGGTGTCCTGGCGCTCCTGTGCGTCATGTATTTTCTGACCTATGTTGATCGCGTCAATATAGGAACAGCGGCCAGCGGAATTCAGAGAGATCTCGGGCTGACCAATATCCAGCTCGGCTTCGTCTTCTCGGCTTTCGCCTACCCTTATCTGCTGTTTCAGATTTTCGGTGGCTGGATTTGTGATCATTGCGGCCCGCGCCAGACCTTGTTCTGGTGCGGCGTGACCTGGGCGATCGCGACGATTCTCACAGGGTTCGCCGGCGGATTGACCAGCCTGGTCCTCGCCCGTCTCCTCCTTGGCTTTGGCGAAGGCGCGACCTTCCCGACGGCAACGCGCTCGATGCAATCCTGGGTGCCCATCGGCAAGCGCGGCTTCGCACAGGGGCTGACCCATGCCTTTTCCCGTCTCGGCAATGCCGTGACGCCGCCCATCGTGGCGGCTCTCATGATCGCCACGACCTGGCGCGGATCCTTCATCCTGCTCGGCGTCCTGAGCTTCATCTGGAGCCTTGCATGGGTCTGGTACTTCCGCAACGATCCCAAGGATCATCCGCATATCCAGGCAGCGGAACTGGAAACCCTGCCGGTTCGCACCGAAAGTGCTATTAAGCCCAAGGTGCCATGGGGACCGCTGGCTCGCCAGATGTGGCCGGTCACCCTCACCTATTTCTGCTATGGCTGGTGCCTCTGGCTCTATCTCAATTGGCTCCCTTTGTTCTTCAAGAACAATTTCAATCTCGACATCCAGAATTCGGCTTTGTTCGCTTTCGGCATCTTCTTTGCCGGGGTCGTCGGTGACACGCTCGGCGGCTTGATCTCGGATCGCATTCTACACAGGACCGGGAATCTGCGTCTCGCGCGGCTCGGCGTCGTCGTCCCGGGTTTTGTCGGCGCCCTCCTGTCGCTGCTGCCTTTGTTTGTCATCACCGACAGGACGATCGTCACTTTGTGCCTGACCGCGGGCTTTTTCTTCGCGGAACTGGTCATCGGCCCGATGTGGTCGATCCCCATGGACATTGCGCCGAAATTCTCCGGCACAGCGGCAGGCCTGATGAATATCGGCTCGGCCGCGGCAGCGATCGTGTCGCCACTGGCGATCGGGCTCGTCATCGATATGACCGGCAATTGGAAATTGCCCTTCAACATATCGATTGGCCTTCTGTTGATCGGCACCTTCTCCGCGTTCCTGATGCATCCCGAAAAGCAGCTCACTGACAAGGACCCCTCGGTTCCCTTTGCCAAACCGCTTCCTGCAGAATGAAAACAGACATTGGAGCGAGCCGCGCTTCAGTTTAATGCCTGAGTTTTGACAGCATCGGCTCCGCGGTCGCTGAGCCGATGCTTGTTTGATTCTGATCGCTGTTTGGTTCTCAAGGGACGAAGGCTTCGTGAGTGCGCCAAGACCGAATGGAAGGAGTCAAACAAGAATCACTGAAAGCCGCAGGGTGATCCGTCTCCCCTGAAAACGTCCGCCATTATCCTGTGCGGCCGGCCGCCTCATCTGGTAACGACACCGCGATGCCGAATGGCAAGAAATGCTTCATGTTGCAGGTGACAATGTGGAGATCATGCGCTTTCGCAATGCCTGCGATGACAGCGTCTGCCATTCCCGGGTCATGTCCCGCAGAGATCGCCTTGGCCTCCAACTGTCCGGCAATCGCGGCCGCAGAGGCGTCGAGGCCAATGATCTTGTCGTCATAAGTGGAAACCAGACCGGCGAGCCAGACCTTCAAGCCCGCCGCCTTTGCAATCGCTCCCTTGTGCTCGAGCAGCGTAATCCCCTTTTCGATCTCGTGGATCGTGACAACCGGCAGGAACAGCCTGCCTTCGTTGTCCATGCGTTCCAGCCAGTCGAGAAACACTGGGGAGGCCTCGGCCCGCGAGGGTGAGAGCATCGAAATGACGTTGGTGTCGAGAAGAAACCCAGTCAAAGCTCGACATCCCGCGAGGGTGCACGGTTACGTTCGAACTCTCCACCAGGAAAGGTCCTGAGATAGGCGACAAGGCCGGAGCGTTTCCGCTCGATCGCCTTGCGCGCGATCTCTGCCGCTTCGACGGAAACCAAGGCAGCGACAGGCTTGCCGTGACGGGTGATTGTCACGAACTCGCCCTTGATGGCTTCATCGACAAGACTGGAAAAGCCTGCCTTAGCGTCTTTCAGATTGATGGTCAGCATCGGACAACCCGCCACAAAGTAGTCACTTATGACTACAATAGTCCTTCCAATGCCAAAATTCAACCGCACCGGGTGATGATGAGAACTATGTCTACGCGATAGCCCTCCTTTAAGCCGGCTGGCCCCGCACCGCAGTGCCGCGAAAACACCCCGACGCCGCAAGGGCGCGATGCGGTCGGGAAAGATTTAAGCTCTACGCGACCGCGCCATGAACGAGGTCTGCAATGGGGCCGACTGCGGACTGTCCGCTCCCATCCCTCCGATCTGGGACAGCCGCCGCGCGATTTCTCAAAGCCGCCATTCGGCGCGGAGAACCTCCGATTGGTCAATATCGGCACTATGACTGTGAAACTGCTGATTTAATACCGGCGGGAGGAATCCCGAATTGAGCTTTGAACGCTCGGCTGAAAGCCGCATCGGAGTCGTAACCCACCTGCCTGGCGACATCGCCGACACGGGCATTGGCCTGGCTGAGAAGCCCGTGAGCAAGGGTGAGCCGCCATCGATTCTGGTAGGACAACGGCGCTTCCTTGACCAGGGAAGAGAACCTTTCGGCAAAGCTGGACCTGGACATTCCGGCCGCGTTTGCCAGGTCGGCCACGCTCCATTTGCGGAAAGGTTCGTCGTGAATGGCCTTGAGGGCGCGGCTGATGCGGGGGTCCCCCAACGCGCCCAGCCATCCTGTGTCGCTGGCGTTCTTGGTCTGCGCCCAGGTTCGGATGACGCGGATGATCAGAACGTCGATGAGGCGCGAGATCATGACCGAAGAGCCGGGGTGCACCACCTGGGCTTCCATCATCATGAAATAGGCCAATCCCTCGAGCCATCCGCCAGTCTGGCCGCCCGACTTTGCAATATGGATCACGGCCGGAAGGGCTGAGACGACCCATGGCACGGCGGTGCTCTCGAAATGGAATGCCCCGGCGATAACCCTGGTCTGTTCGCCATTGCCGCCATGGCGAAGACCCAGCTGTTCTGCCGTGAACTGCTCTCTCATCAAGTCGGCGGCGTCTGCCGCAGTCGCATCGCTGCCATCGCCGAGGATATGGCCGGTTCCTCGCGGCAGCATGACGAGGTCGCCTGCGACCGCCTTCACGGGGGGAGCGTCGGCCGCCTGCGCGATCAAGCTTCCTTCCAGGACCACGAAGAAATAGGCCGACCCCGGCTCGAACCGCAGCGCCCATGGGTGGCTCAACTCGGCGGAAAACACCAATTCCCCGTGTAGCCGTACGAGGTCGAGCATTTGGGACAACAAATCGACTCGAGAGGCGAGCATGGCCCCAAATCCGGACGATGGAGCATGTCTTGCGGGGTTCCGATCATGGTGTTCCATGTCGCCAAACCGTAAGTTCAAGAGGTCTTCAGAGACGAAATATGCAGATAAACCGGGATGTTACCGCCGACGCCAGATTTTACCGGTCCGACGGAAACTCCGCCGACAGCATTGCAGATTATCTGCACGCAAATCAACTGCGCTCATGCGCAGCCAATGGAGCACCAAAATGAAAACCCTTCTTATGTCCGCCCTCGTTCTCTCCACAGCCATGCTGGGCGTCGTTCCGGCGTTTGCCCAAACCGCTCGGCCCGCAAAGGCCATCAAGAATATCGTGCTGGTTCATGGCGCCTTTGTCGATGAGACGAGCTGGGACGGCGTCGCCGCCATCCTCACCGCCAAGGGATACCACGTCGCTGCCGTCAAGAACCCGCTGACCTCGCTCGCTGACGATGTGGCCGCCACTGACGCCGTGCTTGACGCACAGGACGGTCCGACGGTCCTGGTGGGGCACTCCTGGGCCGGTGTCGTGATCGGCGAAGCCGGCGACAACCCGAAGGTGGCATCGTTGGTCTATGTTTCAGCCTTCGCACCGGACAAGGGCGAGACGGTTTCCGCCCTGGCGGCGCACGGACCCGCCACACCAGGCGTCAAGGCGATCCGCCCCGACGCCAAAGGCTACCTCACGATCGACCCCGCGGTGTTCCCCAGCGCCGTGGCCGGCGACCTGCCCAAGGAAGTCGGGGAGCATTTGGCGGCCCACCAGATGCCGATCAGTCACACCGCGTTCGACGCAGCCACGGAAGTTACCGCCTGGCACGACAAGCCGAGCTGGTATGTGCTCACTTCCGAGGATCAGGTTCTCGACCCGCATGCGCAGGCTTTCTTCGCCGAGCGGATCAAGGCCAAGGTGACGACGGTCAAGGGAAGCCACGCTTCGCTCGCCTCGCATGCCGCTGAGGTTGCCGCGGTCATCGAAGCTGCGGCAGGGGCCAGGTAACGTCGTCAATAATCCGACGCCGCCGCCGGCTCTCCGGTGGCGGCGTCGCGTGCTCGTTGTTCCCAGTTTCCTTCGCCCAAACGGGGCACGGTCGAAGGGACCGTATGACGGTCAAGCCCCGCGGGCTCGATCCAACAGCCGAACCAGGAAGGACCTAGGAAACGACAGAGCAGCACCAGGGCGGGACGCACTGACGCCATAGTCGCTCGAACAAATAAGCGCTTCTTTCCAGACCCTCTGTCCAGAACCGCCCGTTCGTTTCCCATCCCGCTCCTGACAAGCTGTTGATTTACCCGGCCATCCGCTTTCAGGTGCTCGATAATACAGCCCCTACGACCGACATGGGGCGCACTCCTCGCTATACTCGGCCGGCGGCGATACGAACTTTTCTGCCGCAGAACGCCGCCATTTCTACGCTCTCTTGCGCGCGGCTGCGCCTCTTCCGGATACGAGAGCGTACGTTCGGTGATTATGCGCAATGAGTTGAGTCATCTGCAGAATTTGGCGCGCCCGAAGAGATTCGAACTCCTGACCCCTAGATTCGTAGTCTAGTGCTCTATCCAGCTGAGCTACGGGCGCCCTCTTGAGATTGGCCTTGCTTCAATCCTCGTGCCTTGCACGATTTGGGAGAAGGTCTCAAGATTTGTGACCATTTAACGGCTCGCGCGGCTTCTGGCAATAGGGAGCTGAACGGTTCGTACGCTTCTTTTGTTTCGAAGCCTCTTCACATCCGAACGGTCGTGGTTTCCATCAGATCTGGCAGGGCGATCCGGAAGGTCGCGCCAATGCCTCCCGTCATCGCATCGGGCAGAAGGCTGATCGTGCCGCCATGCGCGCGCACGAGATCGGCGGCAATCACTAGGCCAAGACCCGAACCGCCTGCTCGCGTCGAATTGAAGAAGGCGACGAAGAGATCCGCCCGCGCCCGGTTCGGAACACCTGGGCCGTTATCGGCGACATCGATCATCACGTGATTGTCCTCGCGCCACGCCTTGACCATGATGTAGGGATCACGGCCGAGCGTCGCCTCGACACTCGTTAAAGCTTCCGCGCCGTTGCGGACCAGATTCATCAAGACCCTGAAAATCTGTTCACCATCGGCGACCACCTCGAAATCTGGCTCCACCCCATTGATGAAGCGGACCTTGCACGGCATCGAAAGCGTGACGGTCTCGATCGCCTCGGCGACGATTTGATGCAGGGACACAAGTTGTGGCTGCGGCGGATCATCCACGGCGCGGCCATAGGCAAGCGTCGTCTGGCAAAAACGAATCGCCCGGTCGAGCGTCGCGACCAGCTTGGGCGCCAAACGCTGCGCCAAGGGATCTGGGACATCGCCCAGACGGTCTGACAGCAATTGCGCGGAAAAGAGCATATTGCGCAAATCGTGATTGATCTTGGCCACGGCGAGCCCCAAAGCCGCCAGATGTTTCTTCTGATTCAGCTCACGCGCCAACCGGTCCTGCATATTGGCGAGCGCCACCTCGGCTTGGCCGATCTCGTGATTATGGCCGGAAGCCTGGATGATGCGGGACCGGTCCTCGGGGTTCTGGGCGAAGTCCACAAGGCTCTCGGTCAGGCGGCGCACGGGATTGAGAATGAAGGATTGGATCGCGATCGCCGCCATGCCGCCGACGAGGATGCAGAGCGTCAGGGTGATCGTCAGGACACGCAAGGAATAATCGGAGAACACCCGTTTCATCTTTGCTTCGTCCATGGTGACCTCGATCGCGTCACCGCCCATCGGGGCGTCGCCGACGATCGTCAGAACACGGTCAGGGCGGGCAAGCAGGGCACGCATCGTCGCGCGGATGGAGGTCAGGAGATCCGTATGGCGCAGGTCATAGGTCTCGTCGACCTCCAGAGGCAATTGCGCCGCAGCGAGCATGCGCTTGGTCCCGTGTGATTTCAGGACGATGATGCGGGCGCCGACACTGTCCAGCAATTCCTGCGAAAGATTGGCCGGCGTCATGGCGCGCGGCGATGCATCAAGCACCAAGGCGGCGGTATAGGCGGCGCTCAGCCGATTGCGCAGCCAGCCATCGCGCCATGTCGAAAGCGCTGGCAAGAAGATCAAGGTTTCGCCGATGAAGACGAAGATCATGATCAAGAGCAACCCGCGCGTCGTCAGCCCGATGCGCAAAGCCTTGTGCGCGCGCGGTTCATGAGCCGTGGCTTCCGCGATATGATCGGGACTGACGGATGTCATGCTTTCAGCCATGGACGAACCCAAAAACCCCTGAGCAAGGACTTGAAAGGCACGGAAGAAAGATGGGCTTTCAAGCAAATGTGCCTTGCTCTCGAGAGGATGAATCAGGACTATTGGGCGTGGTTATAACCTTGCGATTGAAAACTTGTGCCTAAAATGCCCTTCATACAAGGGGCGTGGTCGGCTGCCTCCGCGCTTGCTTTTATGCAAGACCTATTGCCTGGGGACAAAACGCCGACGAAACGCCCGCGTAGAGCCGCATGCAGCACACGGATGGCCAACACCTTGATATTGTCCATTTTTCCGCCCTTGACTCGAGGGAACCGCGATTTCGAAGCGTCGGATTTTTACGAACTTATCATTCTCGTTACGGCGTGACTCGTAAAATTCTTTTCCTTTGGCAAAATTCCACACTATATAGACGTGCGCGTGCTGCGACCGTCCAGTTGCATTGGAAATGAGCACGCGAAAAGATCCACTTCCGCAACCGTTCCGTCACTGGTCCGTCCGCATGGTCTGGGTCGGGGGCGACTGAGCCCCGGGGGCGTGAGCGTCCGCGCGTGGATTTCTGGATCGAGCCCTTTAAACCCGATTTCAAGGCGCGCATGACGCAGGATTTGCCAAGCTCTCCCCTCCCACTGCGGACAGATGAAGCCAAAGGCTGGAGCAAGCCGGTCGCGACCGCCGTTTTGGTGCTCGCCGACGGCACCGTCCTGCGAGGCTCGGGCTTCGGCGCCATCGGCGAGGCCGTCGCCGAAGTCTGCTTCAACACCGCGATGACCGGTTATCAGGAAATCCTGACCGACCCGTCCTATGCTGAACAGATCGTCACCTTCACCTTTCCGCATATCGGCAATGTCGGGACCAACGAAGACGATTTCGAAACGACCAATTTCGAGGCGCAAGCGAGCGTGCGCGGGCTGATCGTTCTCGCACCCATCACCAATCCTTCGAATCATCGCTCGACGAGCCATTTCGACGCCTGGCTGAAATCACGCTCGATCATCGGCCTTTCCGGCATCGATACACGCGCCCTAACGACGCTGATCCGCGAAAAAGGCATGCCCAATGCCGTCATCGCCCATCATCCGGATGGGATTTTCGACATCGAGGCCCTGAAAGCCAAGGCTGCGGCCTGGCACGGCATAGACGGAATGGATCTTGTTCCGCCCGTCACAAGCAGCAAGCCGCATGAATGGACGGCAACCGGCATCCTTCCCGCCCGTGCCTTGCAGCCCAACAATGGCGAGAACAGGCATCGTGTTGTCGCCATTGATTATGGCGTCAAGCGCTCGATCCTGCAGCTCTTGACCGAGGCGGGCTGCGCGGTCACCGTCGTCCCGGCCACCGCATCAGCGCAAGAGATCGCCGCCCTGGAGCCGGACGGCATTTTCCTGTCCAATGGCCCTGGCGATCCCGCCGAAACCGCCAAATATGCGGTGCCGATCATTCAGGATCTTCTGGAGCGTAAAATCCCGACCTTCGGCATTTGCCTCGGCCATCAGATCCTGGCCCTGGCGATTGGCGCCAAAACGCACAAAATGCGGCAAGGCCATCACGGCGCCAATCATCCGGTCCTCGACAAGACCACTGGAAAGGTCGAGATCGTGTCGATGAACCATGGCTTCGCTGTCGATATCGAAACCTTGCCGCCACAAGCAGTCGAGACGCATCTCTCTCTTTTCGACGGCACCAATTGCGGCATTGCGCTCACCGACCGTCCTGCCTTTTCGGTGCAGCACCATCCTGAGGCCTCACCCGGCCCGCGCGACAGTCATTATCTCTTCCAGCGTTTCGTCACGCTGATGGAACAGGCGAAGGCCTGAGCGTCATCGGACCCTGGGCAATTTCGGGCAGGGAAGAGAACGGCATGGATTGGCGTCTGTTCTGGGACCGCGACGATCACTCGATCTATGTGAATGCGCGACACAAGCAATTGCATTTCGCGCGGGTTGCCAATGATCTTCTCGCGCTTTTGCCGGACCCGCCTCTGCATCTTCTCGATTATGGCTGCGGCGAGGCCTATGAAGCCCGGCGCATCGCCGCGCATTGCGGCAGGCTTTCCCTCTATGACGCCGCGCCAAGCGTTCAGGCCGGCCTTAAACGGCGTTTCGCCGGCAGCGCCTCCATCCAGGCTTTGGACGATGCGGATCTCGCGGGCCTGGCACCGGGAAGCATCGATGCGATTTTGTGTCTCTCCGTGCTGCAATATATGTCGCGCGAGGAATGCGAAGCCTTGCTCGATGTCTGGCACCGCCTGCTGACGCCTGGAGGCCAATTGATCCTCGGCGATGTCATCGCGCCCGGCGCCCATACCGTGACCGATATTACTTCGCTCCTCGGCTTCGCGCGGGAAGGGGGTTTTCTCGTCGCGGCCCTCCGCGGTCTCGCCGTCACTTTCTTTTCCGATTATCGTCGGCTGCGGCAGAAAATCGGCCTTTCGACCTATGATGAGTCCACCATCATGGACATGCTCGCCGCGCATGGTTTTGCCGGCCGGCGCGCTCCGCGCAATATCGGCCATAATCAGGCCCGCGTGACTTATATCGCAACCAGGCTTTGACCCTTTGCTTCAGGCCAGCGCAATCGCCGCGACATGCCGGCCGTAATCCGGCTCGTTGCGATGCACCGAGCGGCGATAGGAATAAAAGAGCTCTTCTTCCCGATAAGTATCCAGGCCGAGATTTTCAAACGCACCAATACCAGCTTGCACCAGGCGCATCCCGATAAAGCCCGGCAGATCGAACATTTTGTGCCCCTCTTTCTCGGAAGGGGTAAAGAAACGCGCGTGGTCGGGCGCACAGTCAAGAAAACGCTCGAAAAATTCCGGCCCGACTTCATAGCTTGCGGGGCCGATCGTCGGCCCAAGCACGGCCGCTGTTCTGTCCCGCCGTCCCCCCAAGCTTTCCATGGCATCGAGCGTGGCTTCCAGCACGCCGCCCAAGGCCCCCTTCCAACCCGCATGAGCCGCGCCAATCACTTTGGCCTCCGCATCAGCAAAGAGGATAATGCCGCAATCGGCCCCGGTCACGCCGAGCCCCAGGCCGGGCGTCGCGGTCACGAGCGCATCACAGCGGGGCCGCTCGGTGAAAGGCGCATCAAGGATGACGGCATCGGCCGAATGGATCTGATAAGGCACGAGCAGGTTTTGTGGCTCGACGGACAGCAATGCCGCCATGCGCCGGCGGTTTTCGGTCACGGCCTCGACGGCATCGCGCGAGCCGACGCCGCCATTGAGCGTTGCATAGAGTCCCTCCGAGACACCGCCCTGGCGGGTGAAGAATCCATGCCTGACCGGCAAGGCTTCCAATAGTTTTGCCTGCAGAGCCAAAGCTTCGCTCATAACATCCTCAAAATCCTGGTGGGAGGGGAAATCCCGGCGCGGTCACGGCCAAAACCTTGAACAGAGTCCCCATGCCGGCTTGGAGACTCATCCCTTGGTCGCCGGCAAGGCCAGAAGAGGGAAAATCATCCCCCGCCAGGCGCGCGACGGCCATGTGAAGGGCCTCCATCTGTTGCGGATTGGCACGCCGCGCCAAAGCTTCGGCGCGTTCGACGAGGCCGAGCCGGCACAAAAACTCCCCTTGCGTCACGGGGCCGTAAATCTCGGCGCCGCCCGCCCGCGCCGCCTCAGTGAGGCGCGTGAAATCGACATGGGCCGTCAAATCGGCCTCCCCTGCCGCTTCGAGAGGGTCAACGCGCCGATGATGACGCAGCGCCTGCAAAGTCTCGCCGCCGCCGAAACGGCCAGAAGGCGCGGCATGACCATAGTCGATCGCCAAGAGGACGCCACTGACGCGGCTGATGCGCGTTGCAAGCCGATGCATTGCGGAAACGGCTCCCGCATTGATTTCCAGCACCGCCCCGGGTTCAGCCGCAATGCCCGTGAGTTCAGGCGCCGCCTCGGCGGCAAGACCAAACTGGAAGCCGCCTCCAGCGGCAAGGCCGACCAGGCGTTCGTGCCAGCCCGCTCGCCCGCGAATGAATTGGCGCAGGGGCAGACAGTCGAAAAATTCATTGGCGATGCAGAGGACAGGCGTCTCTTCTCCACCCGCGAGAAACATGTCCATGCTCTCATGCCAGATCAAGGGGTGGCCGGTCCCCGCCAGAATTTGCTCCTGCACACGCCGCAGAACCGGATTAGCTTCGACGAGATGAACCTCGATCGCCGCCGAAAATGCCGGCACGGCACGCGCCGCCCGCAAAAGGTCGGCCATCAAGGTACCGCGCCCCGGTCCGAACTCGACCAGGGCGATGCGCGCCGGTGCCCCCATGGTGCGCCAGACTTCCGCCGCCCATAGACCGATCAATTCGCCGAACATCTGGCTGATTTCCGGGGCGGTCACGAAATCGCCCTCGGCGCCAAGCGGCATTTTCGCGCAATAATAGCCAAAGGCCGGATGATAGAGGGCGAGATCCATGAACCGTTCGAGACTGATCGGACCTTCCTGCTCAATCATTTCGGCAATCAGCCGCTGCAAAGGCGTGGGGTCGGAAAAAACCTCGTTCATGCTGTCTCCAGCTTGGGGGACGCGGCCCGGATGACTAGGAAAAGTCCAATCAGCACCAGGGGCAGGGACAAGAGCATGCCCATGGTGGCGCCGCCGAACAGAAAGCCCAATTGCGCATCCGGCTCGCGGAAAAATTCGCAACCGATCCGGGCCAGGCCATAACCCAGCGCGAACAGACCAGTGACGAGGCCCGGCCGGCGCAGTGCGCCAAGACGAATGGCGATGAAGAGAATCACAAACAGGACAATGCCTTCGAAAAAGGCTTCATAGAGCTGACTTGGATGCCTTGGCAGGGAACCGGCGCCGGGAAACACCATGGCGAAAGGCACGAAGTCAGGATCCGCCACACGTCCCCAGAGTTCGGGCTTGATGAAATTGGCGATTCGTCCAAGGCAAAGCCCGATTGGCACCGCCGCCGCGGCCAGATCGGTGAGCACGGCGAGGGGAATAGAGCGCCGCCAGGCGAGCAGACCGATGGTCAGCGCCGTGCCAATCAGCCCGCCATGAAAGGACATGCCCCCCTTCCAGAGGCTCAAGCTTTCGAGCGGATGTTCGAGATAGAAATCGGCATTGTAAAAGACGACATAGCCGAGACGCCCCCCGATAATGACGCCCATGGCCGCGTAGACCAGAAGATCATCGACCTCGAGCGCTGACGGCGGCGTTCTGCGACCCCAGAGCACCGGCTGGGCGGCAAGACGGCGCGCATAGGCCCACCCGAGCAGCAGGCCAGCGATATAGGCGAGCGCGTACCAGCGAATGGGCAAGGGGCCGAGCCAGACCAGCACCGGATCAATAGCCGGATAGACGAGCATAAGGGGCATGCGAAATCCCTACAGCATCAAGACCAGGAATGGACAGACTTTTTGGTGAACTTGATGCATTTTCAGAAAGATAAAGCGTTACACCCGATTCGGGATCGACACACCGTTCCAAAAATTCATGCGGTGATGCTATCCCACCCGCCATGCGTCAAGCGAGCGAGACAGGTTCTTCCCAATCCGGCTGGCGCGGCCACGCGATCGGGATAAACTAGCCTATATCCATGGAGAAAAAACAAATGCCCCAGAATCGGCTCTTCGATGATTTCACGCGGCTTATGACCGATGCCTCGGATGTCGCACAAGGCATGCGGCGCGAGGTGGAAACCATGGCCAAGGGCCAGATCGACCGGCTGCTCGCCTCGATGGATGTCGTGAGCCGGGAGGAGTTCGAAGCGGTGCGACAGATGGCCATCCTGGCCCGCGACGAAAACGATAGACTGGCGCTTCGCGTGGCCGCACTGGAATTGCGCCTGGCCCGTGCCTTTCCCGAGGAACAAGACCCTCTCGCGTGAGGGAAAATGCGCTTTTTGGGCCCGGCCCCGCGACGCCCCCACGACACCCAATGTCTCGCCATCGAACGCTTTTCAAACCGACGGGCGGCCCTCATTTCGCCGCCCGCACGCTCTTTTCCCGCCTTGGTCCTCTTGCCTTTTGCGCCAAGGGAGCCTTTTATCAGACCAGATTCCTGCCGTTTCAAATCACCGAACACGTCCCACCCACTTCAATAGCCCAATTCAAGGAACAGACCATGAGCGCAAATCCCGCCGTCGGCGGCATTCCCGCGATGGATTATCCGGAACATGAGAGGACCTACCAGCGCTTCATCAGCATGGTGAAGGTGACCATCGTCGGTTCGATCCTCCTGCTGGTCGTCCTGGCCCTCGTCACGCTCTGACAAGACCGGCGAATACCAAGTCCGTCATCCTCGCTCTCCTTCTTTGCCGTTGGAGAGCGTATCGGAGCCTTTTCCGATCATCATTCCGATTCGCTCCCTGGCCCATGGAAATTTGACGCGCGCAAACGCGTTTGGGGCAGCGAGTCGGCAATAATCAATAACATCAGGGTGGACATACACGGGCTTTCCCGCACGGGTTCCCGCGGACCGATCCTTTATTTCCTTTCTTGGTGCTGTATTTCGATCGCACTTGGTCCCATCGGGCCGAGAGCCTTCGACCTGTCCGCACGAGTTGCGTCCAATAATCTGGCTGAAGTGAAAATACATTCAAAAATTTAGAACATAATACTCAAGTCTGATTGCACATTCGTATGAATGCATCATGCTTTCAGGTAGAGTCCAAGCATCCCGGAGTCTTGCATGCGGATAGCAGTTCCATCGGAGACCGATGCGGCGGAGGCCCGGGTGGCGGCCACACCCGAAACCGTGAAGAAATTCATTGGATTCGGCGCCGATGTCGTGGTGCAGGCGGGGGCCGGCGCCAAATCCGGCATTGCCGATCAGGAGTATGCCGCGGCGGGCGCCACGGTCGGGCCGGATACCGCGACAACCTTGCGTGACGCCGACCTCATCCTGCGTGTACGCCGGCCAGATCCCGCCGATCTTGCCGGCGTCAAGGAAGGCGCCGCCATTCTCGCCATCGCCGACCCTTATGATCATATCGACGCCTTGCAGGCGCTGGCCGCGACCAAGGCGCGTATCTTCGCCATGGAGCTCATGCCGCGCATTACCCGCGCACAGGTCATGGACGTGCTCTCGAGCCAGGCCAATCTGGCCGGCTATCGCGCGGTGATCGACGCCGCCGAGGATTACGGCCGCGTGATTCCAATGATGATGACAGCGGCAGGCACGGTGCCGGCCGCCAAGATCTTCATCATGGGTGTCGGCGTCGCCGGTCTCCAGGCCATTGCCACGGCGCGCCGGCTCGGCGGCATCGTGACCGCGACGGATGTGCGGCCAGCCACCAAGGAACAGGTCCTGTCGCTCGGCGCCAAATTCATTGCCGTCGAGGACGAGGAATTCAAACAGGCCGAGACGGCAGGCGGCTATGCCAAGCAGATGTCTGCGGCTTATCAGGCCAAACAGGCGGAACTCACCGCGAGCCATATCGCCAAACAGGATATCGTCATTACGACGGCGCTGATTCCCGGCCGGCCGGCGCCCATTCTCATCACCGCCGACATGGTCAAATCCATGCGGGCCGGCTCCGTGATCGTCGATCTCGCCGTCGAACGCGGCGGCAATTGCGCGCTGTCAAAGCCCGGCAACTCCATCGTGACCGAGAACGGCGTGCGCATCATCGGTCATCTCAATGTCGCAGCGCGACAGCCCGCGACGGCCTCGGCGCTCTATGCGCGCAACCTCCTCGCCTTTGCCGAAACTCTGATCGACAAGGAAACCAAGACGCTTGCCATCAATGACGAGGATGAACTCGTCAAGGCGACCTTGCTGACCAAGGACGGCGCCCTGGTTCATCCGAATTTCCAGCCGGCCGCGGCGTGACGGCAAATAAAGACCGAGATCCACGAAATCCGACTCTTGGTATTAAACCCATAGGAGTATGAGCTGATGGCGGCGGAAACCCACCAGCAATTGCTTGAACGAGCTCAGGCCGCCGCCGAGGCGGCGCGCCAGGCGGCCGAGTCGGCGCAGGCCTACGCCGACCAGATCGCCTTGAGCCTCGGCGCCCTGGCCCATGGCGCCGGCGGCGGTATCGATCCCTTTGTCTTCCGGCTGGCAATTTTCATCCTTGCCGTATTCGTCGGCTATTTTGTGGTCTGGGCCGTCACCCCGGCCCTGCATACACCCTTGATGTCAGTCACCAATGCCATTTCCTCGGTCATTGTCGTCGGCGCCTTGCTGTCGGTCGGCGTCGATCTCGCCTCGGATACGATGGATGGCATCCCCGGTGAGGGCACGCTCTGGGCGCGGTTATTCGGCTTCATCGCCCTGATCCTCGCCTCGGTGAATATTTTCGGCGGATTCCTCGTCACCGAGCGCATGCTCGCCATGTATAAGAAGAAGGGATGATGCGATGAACGCCAATCTCGCCGCCCTTCTCTATCTCATCGCGGGTATTCTCTTCATCCTGGCCCTGCGCGGATTGTCCTCGCCCGCAACCTCCCGGCGCGGCAATCTCTTCGGCATGACCGGTATGGCGATCGCGATCCTCACGACGCTCGCCTATCGGCCGCCAGCAAGTCTGACCGCCTGGGTCCTGGTCCTGGTCGGCCTCGGCATTGGCGGGGCGATCGGCGCCTGGCGCGCCCGCACCGTCGCCATGACGGATATGCCGCAACTCGTCGCCTTCTTTCACGCTTTGGTCGGTCTTGCCGCCGTTTTGGTCGCCGCCGGCGCGCTTTACGCGCCCCAGGCTTTCGGCATCGGCCAACCGGGCGAGATCCATGGCTCGAGCCTCGTCGAAATGTCGATCGGCGCGGCCATCGGCGCGCTGACCTTTACAGGGTCGGTCATCGCCTTCCTGAAGCTCGACGGCCGCATGTCCGGCAAGCCAATCCTTTTGCCACAACGCCATGCGATCAATATCGGCCTGACCGCTTTGCTGGTTTTGCTGGTCATCGCCTTCGTGGCCAGCCAATCCCATCTGGTCTTCGGCTTGATCGTTCTCGTCTCCCTGGCGCTCGGCTTGCTCATCATCGTGCCGATCGGCGGCGCCGATATGCCGGTCGTCGTCTCGATGCTGAATTCCTATTCCGGCTGGGCCGCAGCCGGCATCGGTTTCACCCTCGGTAATCTCGCTCTGATCATCACCGGCGCTTTGGTCGGCTCGTCGGGCGCGATTCTGTCCTATATCATGTGCAAAGGCATGAACCGGTCGTTCGTGTCGGTCATTCTCGGCGGCTTCGGCGGCGAGACGGCCGTTGCCGGCGGTGCGGTCGAGACGCGTCCCGTCAAGCAGGGTTCCGCGGAGGATGCCGCCTATATCCTGAAAAATGCCGCCAATGTCATTATCGTGCCTGGGTATGGCATGGCGGTGGCGCAAGCGCAGCATGCCGTGCGTGAAATGGCCGATATCCTCAAAAAGGACGGCGTCGAGGTCCGCTATGCGATCCATCCGGTGGCGGGCCGCATGCCGGGCCATATGAACGTGCTGCTGGCAGAAGCCAATGTGCCCTATGATGAAGTGTTCGAGCTGGACGACATCAATTCCGAATTCGGCCAGACCGACGTCGCTTTCGTGATCGGCGCCAATGACATCACCAATCCGGCGGCCAAGACCGACAAGGCCTCCCCGATCTACGGCATGCCCATTCTCGAAGTGGAACGCGCCAAGACGGTTCTGTTCGTTAAGCGCGGCATGGGCTCCGGCTATGCCGGCGTCGAGAACGAATTATTCTTCCGCGATAACACGATGATGCTCTTCGGCGATGCCAAGAAAGTGGTTGAGACGATCATTAAGGCTCTGGCCTGAGCGAACGTCCCTTCGACAAGACTCTCATCGTTTCTTCTATCCACCGGGCAAAGTCCGGTGGATTTTTTTTGCCGTTTCAGGCTAGGGCGGGGCACGCCACGATCGATCCGTCACATCCGTGGGTTCTGGTTTGCCGGATGTTCATGATGGAGATGATGGCGTTGACGATGATGATGCTGGTGATGGTGGTGGTGATATCTCTGGCCACCCCCTGTTGAATGTCGGTTGCCATGGTGCCCATGCGTAATATTGGCATGAGGATGACCCGCGATGACCCCGGGCGTCGGGTCAGCGGAAGAAGGCGCGTTATGCCCACGCGCACCGGCCTGCGTATTCTGTGTACCCGTTGGATTGATTGCAAAAGCCGGCGATAGGGATGTCATGCCGAGTAGGCCAGCAACAATGGCCCCAGCGCATAGAGATTTGAAATTCATGGGCGACCTCCTGTTTCCCGCTAGTATCCACCCTCATTGAAGCGCGACTCGTCGCGGCTCAATGAGGACAAGTGGATACGGTTTTAAAGTGACGTATCGAGAATCTATGATTCTCGATACTAGGGGAGATGATCCAACGGCAGGGTTTGGGTCACTGCCTCTCTTATACCCAACGGCCAGAATGCCCGCTGGAACCGCTGAAATTTTCGCGACCTCTTTGAAAATCCCGTTTCAAAACAGGGCGTGGAAGGCCCGGCGTTGGAGACAGAGAATCACTTGCACGTCAACGAAACCGGAAAAGCTTAAATCAGCCCGTGCATGGGGTTCAAATGAAACCCTGGACAGACTCCAACCTTGCGGAGAAAGACCTCGCCCGGACAGGCTTCATCTTACTTGACAATCCCCGGTTGCAGCCAAAAACTGGATGTAAACGGGAGGAAACAATGAACAGGAACGCTTGGATCACGGCCACATTTTCGATGTCGGCATCATTGGCGACGTTACTCGTCTCAACGGTCATGGTGGAAGCCTGGACGGATGAGGAGCCTGTCTTTCAGACGCATTACGATGGCGTCACCAATGATTTGCTGACCGCTGGGCTTGGAAAATCAGGGCTTGGCAGTACCACCCCTCCGGCGTTTACAGATCCGCTCCATCCGATGCCCGAAGAATTGCGGCGGCTGGCGATCTACAGCAACTATCGGGCTCTGATCGATCCCACGCCAGGCGGCGGCTATGGCTCGCTCTATGGACCCAACGTGACAGCGGACGGGACCGTAACAAACGGCGAAGGGCTGATTGCCGGCGACGAATATATCACTTTCGACAGGGGCGATGACGGCCATGGCCACGTCACCATGATGGTGCAGGTGCCAGACAGTTACGACCCCGCGAAGGGCTGCATCATTACCGCACCATCCTCAGGCTCGCGCGGTGTCTACGGCGCCATAGCAACCGCGGGCGAATGGGGGCTCAAACATGGTTGCGCCGTCGCCTATACGGATAAGGGAAGCGGAACCGGGGCCCATGATCTTCAGAACAACACGGTGAACCTGATCCGTGGCGAACGCCAAGATGCAGCTGTCGCTGGCGATGATTCGAATTTCACGGCGACTCTCACGAGGCGCGAACGCGCGGCTTTCAATGCCGCTTATCCCAATCGCTTCGCCTTCAAGCATGCGCATTCGCAGAAGAATCCGGAAAAGGATTGGGGCAGGAACGTGCTCCAATCCATCAAATTCGCCTTCTCCGTGCTCAACAAGAAGTTCGGCCAGCGCGGCGCGGAGATTTCCAAACGGAATACCCTTGTGATCGCGTCGAGCGTCTCGAACGGCGGCGGCGCTTCGGTGCGGGCCGTGGAACAAGACGATGAGCATCTCATCGATGGTCTTGCGGTGGGAGAACCCAACGTCAACCCGGAATTCAGCTCCAAATTTTCAATCGTGCAGAGCGGACGGCCACCGCTGCAAGCACATAGCCGCCCTCTTATCGATTACATCACGCTGGTCAATGTGTTTCAGGGCTGCGCCAATCTCGCGGCGGCCAATGCGGCCGCGCCGCTCAATGCAGCGCCAAGCACGCAACGATGCGCCGATCTCCACACCAAAGGACTGCTCGCAGGCTCCACCCTTGCTGACCAGGCCAATGAGGCGCAGAAAATCATCAACGACTTCGGCATTTTGCCGGAGCAGAATCTGGTGCAGCCTGGATATTGGTTTGCCTTTGTCCCACAGTCCATCTCGGTGACTTATGCCAATGCCTATGGCCGCTTCAGCGTGGCCGATCATCTCTGCAATTACAGTTTCGGCGCTTCAGCCTCCGGCGTCCCAGGATCGCTTGCGCCCAGTGCCGAAGCCGCGATCTTCGGCACCAGCAATGGCATTCCACCAACCGCCGGCATCAACCTGATCAATGATGCCGCACCAGACGGACCCCGAGAGGACCGGGTTTCGACACCGGCTCAAAATCTCGATGGGGCGCTCTGCTTGCGCTCGCTTGCGACCGGGAAAGATGCAGCCTCGGGGACAAAACTTTTCGGCCCGCAGAGCGTTGGGGCGCACCGGATCAACGAAGGCGTCGAACAGATCATCGCCTCGGGCAATTTGCATCGGACCCCCGCAGTCTTCGTGACTGGCCGGAGCGATGGCATCCTGCCGCCGAATTTCGCCTCGCGCGCCTATTTCGGACTCAATAATGTGGTCGAGGGATCAATCAGTCCGCTGCATTATTACGAAGTGACGAACGCGCATCACCTCGACAGCTTCAATCAGTTCGCTGGCTATAATGCGATGTTCATCCCCCTGCATCGCTATTTCATTCAAGCGATGGATCTCATGTATGATCACTTGCTGCATGGAAAGGCATTGCCGCCGAGTCAAGTGGTGCATACGATTCCACGCGGGGATGGTGCACCATCGATCACCCTCGCCAATGTCCCGCCGATCGTGGACACTCCGCCCGCAAGCGCATTGATCACCTTCAGTGCCGGAGAGGTCAATATTCCCAATTGACAGGTGGTGTCATTGGGATGTGTTGGCTCACAGAGCCGGTTCAAGCGGTAGCGGCGAACGCTCCTTCTGGATGCGACGAAAGAACGAGCGCGGCGGGCATGCCCTCCAGAATGTTCTTGATCAGCATTTTGGCAATCTGAATCCGCCGCCTTGCATTTTCGCGATCGCCCTGCGGAACACGCGCTGGAGCATTCATCCGGATGAAGGCGCGCAGTTTCTTTTCGAGCACGGTCCGGTCGGTCGCGCCGCGACGAATATTCAACAGGTCGCGCACGTGCCGGATCTCCCGCTTGGTCGCCGTGAAGGTCACGTCTTCATCCAGATCGTAGAAATGTTCCGTCAATTCGTTGAAGAGACCGTGCCGGGTCTTGGCCGAGATCGTCACCAGATCCTCATCATCGCCCGCGACGCTCGCCTCGTCGAACAAGTTGATCGCGTCGACACGTTCCAAGGAGTTTTCGGACGTTTTCCGGAAAAAATATTCGACGACCAGGGCCACCAGTGCACAGAAGATGAGAAGGGCGGCGGACAGGATCACCACGAAAATGGAAAAGAGTTCAGGCAAAAAAGGACTAACGGTCAGGGATGCGAGCGAACCGCCGCCAATGTATTTCGTTTGCGTTCCGATCATCATCGCACTCATGACCCGTCCCCATCATGCCGTTCATGCCAACGGTCGTAAGGCGATCGTTGGACCCTTCTCCAATCTCCTGCCCGAATGATGCCGGGAACATTTGAAAAGCGGCTTGAAAGAATCGGACAATTTGTCGGCAATGACATTTTCTCCGGCATTGTCCGCTCCCCAGCCCGTTCGCTAAGGCAAAACGGGATCTTTGGCTATATTTACATTAAGTCTATTTTATTTATATATTTTTAGCATGTCTTTGAGCCACAAGGATGAAACCATGAGTGCCCTATCCGCCCCTCCTCAAACCGAGGCGGCCCTGAAAATCCATGCGGGAGCCACTTCGGATCTCCGAAACGATGGGGCTTTTGATATCACGCCCTTGCGGGAATTCGTGATCGCCTTTTCCCATCTTTTGGACAAGCGGCCCGATGAAGCTCAGATCGTGGCGGAGGGTAGCGCCTTGCTGCAAAAGCTCGTCTCGCGCGACGATTGGCTGCCCGAGGCCTATGCCGTTCCCAATCCTGACCGCTACCAGCAATTTTTGCTGCATGCCGATTCGGGTGAGCGTTTTTCAATCGTGAGCTTCGTCTGGGGGCCTGGGCAGAGCACGCCCATTCACAACCACACGGTCTGGGGGCTGATCGGCATGTTGCGCGGCGGCGAATATGCCCAGTACTATGGGCTCGACGCGAGCGGGGTACCAACACCCCAGGGTGACGCGGTGCTTTTGCAGCCGGGCCAGGTGGAGGCTGTCTCCCCGGGAATCGGCGATATCCACAAGGTCAGCAACGCCCATGCCGATCAGGTGTCGATCAGCATCCATATCTATGGGGCGAATATTGGCGCCGTGCATCGATCGGTCTATGCCGAAAATGGCCAGCGCAAACCCTTCATCTCGGGCTATTCCAACAAAACCCTGCCCAACCTCTGGGATCTCAGTGCCAAAGCCTAGGCTTGAGATGCACTCCATTTCATAAGCGCGGATTGCATCGGTGCAGGTCACGCATCGGCGACGGCGGGTCCGCCATCGCCAATCGATTAACTGAGAGACCCTTACAAGAAGGTCTCAGGCGGCCTGCTGGCGCGGCCGGACTTCCAGGCTGTAATCCTCGATCAGGGCGCGCGAAATCACACCAGGCGTGAAACGATAGGGACCGATCTCGGAAACTGGTGTCACTTCGGCACCGGTGCCGCAGACAAAACATTCGTCGAAACCGGACAGTTCATCCGGCATGATACGCCGTTCCACCACTTCGAGACCACGCCTCTTGGCGAGTTCGATGACCGTCTGGCGCGTGATGCCGTTGAGGAAACAATCCGCGATCGGCGTGTGCAGAGCGCCCTTCTGGGTGAAGAACAGATTGGCGCCCGTGCATTCCGCGACGCGGCCCTGCCAATCGAGCATCATCGCATCGGCATAGCCGCGCCGTTCGGCCCGATGTTTTGAGATTGTACAAATCATGTAGAGACCGGCTGCCTTCGCATGGCAGGGCGCGGTCTGCGGATCAGGGCGGCGATAATCAGCGATATCGAGCCGGATGCCCTTCATTTTGGTTTCCATGTCGAACATGCTCGGCCAATCCCAGGCGGCAATGGCGACATTGATGGTCGAATTCTGGGCAGCTACCGCCATCATTTCACTGCCACGCCAGGCGACCGGCCGCACATAGCAATTCTGGAAATTGTTCTTGTCAACGACGAGTTGTTTCGCCGCGTCGAGTTCTGCCACCGAATAGGGCAGTTCGAAATCAAGGACTTGAGCGGAGGCGCGGAACCGTTCGGAATGTTCGCGCGATTTGAAAATACGGCCTTCATAAGCCCGCTCGCCCTCGAAGACGCAGGAGGCATAATGCAAACCATGCGACAGAACATGCAGCTTGGCATCGGCCCAGGCTACGATCCGACCATTCATCCAGATGTATCCATCACGTTGGTCGAATGGCAATGCTGACATCGAGGGAAATCCTCTCTTTATGACTAGAGATGGGAAAGCCACGCGGCAATTGGGCGTGGCATGCCTGGCCGACGATCGCCTCCGAAATCCTTGCTCGACACTCGAGAGATTTCGCGGGATGGTCCGATCCACCAGAAGGGGATCGAAAGACCCGCCTGATTTTCGCTCGAGAAGAGAAAGGGCTTTCAGACTCCGTCCGCTTCCAAAGGAGGCGGCGGCTTCACAAAAAGCCTGCTCGTTGAAAAACCGGCCCGGAACGCTTGAAATCATAATAGACAAGCAAAGATCCGGCATCGACCGCCGGAACCCAGCGCAATCGTGGCCTATCTATCTTCGCCAATTCTGTCAACAAGCGCAAGAAAGGATGTGCCTTGACCGCAATCGGCCCACCCCATGAGGAAAAAGAGATGAGCGGGCTGCCCGTTTCGGCTCGATCCGAAGATCTTATCCCAAGGGTCGCGCCGCGCGCGCCGCAAGACTATAGTCGAGATGTTTTTCATCGCCATCGATCTATCATAAAAGAGTCGAAAAGCTTGCCGATTGCTCTGTCAAAGGAGGGAGCCAGGATGACGCTTCAACCCTCGAACACGGCTTCGACCACCCCCGAGACCACGCCTTCCGGCCCAGCGAGCCAGCCCGCGACCCCGCCGGCAAGCACGCCAGCCAGCCAGGCAAGCCCGGCCGTACCCGCCGATGACGCGGCGCATCTTCTCATCGTCGATGACGATCGGCGGATCCGGGCGCTTCTGGCGCGTTTTCTGGCCGATCAAGGCTATCGCGTGACGACGGCCGGCAATGCGGAGGAAGCCACCGCATCCCTACGGAATTTCGCCTTCGATCTCATCGTGCTCGATGCCATGATGCCGGGCGAGAACGGATTTGACCTCCTGACGCGGCTGCGCGCGCAACCGTCCGATCTCGCGCATGTCCCCGTCCTGATGCTGACCGCCTGCACCGAGCCGGAAGATCGCGTCCGGGGCTTTGAGGCCGGCAGCGACGATTATCTCGGCAAACCCTATGAGCCGCGCGAATTGGCGCTGCGCATCGCCTCCATTCTGCGCCGCGCCCAGCCACGCGCCGTCTCGGGTCCCGTGACGCAAGTCCGTTTCGGCGATTTCACCTTTGATCTCGAGCGCGGCGAATTGCAGCAGGGGGGCGAGATCGTCCGGCTGACCGAGCGCGAACGCGACATGCTGCGGCTGCTCGCCGAAAATGCCGGCGAAATCGTCAGCCGTGAGGCTCTCGCGGGGCTCGGCATCGGCGGCAATGAGCGCACGGTCGATGTCCAGGTTAATCGCCTGCGACGCAAGATCGAGCGGGATCTCGCCAATCCTCTGCATTTGCAGACGGCGCGCGGCGCAGGCTATCGCCTGCTGGTCGATCGATGATGGAAAGAGCCGCCGCTTGGCGGGACCGATCGGGAGCAATTTTGGCGCGGATCTACGGGAAGCGGCCGCTTGAAGGGATAGTTGCGTGAGCCTGGTCCGATCGGCCGTCGTCGATACACCCCTGTCCCTCCTACAACGCTTCGGCCGCCGCGCCGCCCTGCTGATGCCGCGAGGGCTTTATGCACGCTCACTCCTCATCGTCATCGCGCCGATGGTGATTTTGCAATGCGTTTTGAGCTATGTCTTCATGGAGCGGCATTGGCAGCTGGTCACGACGAGGCTCTCGACCGCACTGACGCAGGATATAGCGGCGCTCATCGACCTGCATAAGGCCTCGCCTGGCGGCACGGCCGATGCGGAACTCGCCCGTATCGCCCAGGACCGGCTGCGGATGGATATTGAATTCCTGCCCAAAGGCCCTTTGCCACCTGCTTTGCCGAAACCCTTTTTCGAGATCGTCGATATCGCCCTTTCGAATGAGATTCGGCGGCAGATCGGGCGGCCTTTCTGGCTTGATACGGTCGGGCGCTCCAATTTCATCGAGATCCGCATAGCGCTGGATGATTCTGTGCTCCGGATCGTGGCCTTCCGTAACGCCGCCTATGCCTCGAATTCGCATATTTTCCTGCTCTGGATGGTCGGCACCTCGCTGGTTCTCATTCTTCTCGCCATCGCTTTCCTGCGCAATCAGATCAGCCCCATTCTCTCGCTCGCCCATGCCGCTGAGGCTTTCGGCAAGGGACGCGAGCCCGAATTTCGGCCGCAAGGCGCGCGCGAGGTGCGGCAAGCAGGCTATGCCTTCATAGAAATGCGCCGCCGGATCGAGCGCGCGGTCGAAACGCGCACCGCCATGCTGAATGGTGTGAGCCACGATCTGCGCACCATTCTGACGCGCTTCAAATTGTCGCTCGCCTTGATGCCAGACAGCGACGAATCACGCGACCTCGAGAAGGATGTCGAGGAAATGCAGCGCATGCTCGAGGCCTATCTCGCCTTCGCCAGGGGAGATGCCGGCGAATGCGCCTCGCAGATCGACATACGCGATTTTCTGGACGAGCTCCGCCTCGACGCGGAACGCCATGGCGCGCGGGTCGATGTCCAATTTTCAGGCGACGATTCTTCCGTGTCCGTGCGCGCCGATGCGTTCAAACGCTGCCTCGCCAATCTCGTCACCAACGCCCGCCTGCATGCCGAAAAGATCCGCATCGAGGCCACGCGAGATCCACGCTTCCTGACGATCCATGTCGACGACAACGGTCCGGGCATTCCCCATGCCGCCCGCGAGGATGTGTTTCGGCCCTTCTTCCGGCTCGATGAATCCCGCAATCAGGATCAGGGCGGCACCGGGCTCGGCCTCGCCATCGCGCGCGATGTCGCCCGCTCGCAGGGCGGAGATATTACCCTGAGCGACAGCCCGCTCGGCGGCCTCAGGGCAACGGTTCGCATTCCGACTTGAAGGGCGGGGCGGTTTCGGTGCCCGCACCAGTCATCGACACATTTTTGCGGATCTCGAAGATCAAGGCATGTTCGCTGGCCGTCTGGCGCACCAGTGCATCTCCCGTCTCCCGCAGCAAATGCGGAATGTCGATCCCAGCCAAGGGATCCGTGCAGGTGACGATCAGCACATCGCCAGGGTTGAGGCGGCGCAGCGCCTTGCGTGTCCGCAAAACCGGCAAAGGACATTTCAGCCCGCTAAGATCGAGCGCGATGGAACGATAAGTCGCAGTCATGAATGGACTCGATAGGAAAGCGATGCGCGCTAACACTCAAACGCAGGGTCCCCGGTCTCGGGCGTGACGTAGGAGATGAGTATCACGGTCTCGAACACTCACTGAGATCGACACCCTGATTTGATCCATCGTCCTTCGGCGAGCACGATCGAATGGAAGCGCGGGCGGCATATCATGGTTTCAGTTCGGAGAAGAAGCTTTATCCCCTAAGGCCAGCATGACGAGGGATTTTCCTCGACCTGGCCATGGTCGTTGGCATCGTCTGGACACTGGCTCAAGCAAAATGCGAAAGGCTTTCAGCCATCTACGCATTGACATCCCCTTCTGGCATTTTTATATAAAAGTATATTTTTTTATATAGCTTTCGGACATACGAAGAGAGAGACAGCAGCGCACCTTGCGATCCTTGCCTTAAGGCGCGTCGCTGAATGGCCCAATTCCTCCACGCCTTGGTATCGAGCTAGGGCATCGAGGCCCAGGGCGTGGAGAATCAGGATGCGAACCGGTCTTTTTTGCACCTACGAAAATCCCGAACGCGATTACGCATCAGCTTACGCTGATCAAACCACACTGGTTCAACTCGCTGAAGCCCTGGGCTTTGATGAGGCCTGGGTGGCCGAGCATCATTTCAATCCCGATGCCGCCAGTCCGTCTTGCCTCTCCATTCTGACCTATCTCGCCGCGCGCACGGTCCAGATCCGGCTCGGGTCAGCGGCTCTCCTGCTCCCGTTTCGCAATCCCCTTCATGTCGCAGAGGATGTCGCGACGCTCGATCTCCTCTCCGGCGGACGGTTCAATTTCGGCGTCGCGAAGGGCGGTCCTTTTCCCCTGCAAAACAAACTTTTCAACGTCAAGCGGGAAGAAAG
Organism: Beijerinckia indica subsp. indica ATCC 9039; assembly: GCF_000019845.1. Taxonomy (NCBI): domain Bacteria; kingdom Pseudomonadati; phylum Pseudomonadota; class Alphaproteobacteria; order Hyphomicrobiales; family Beijerinckiaceae; genus Beijerinckia; species Beijerinckia indica. The sequence goes on from NC_010581.1 coordinate 4,030,676, forward strand.
CCATGCAAGGACCAAAGAGGCACTCGCCCTGATCCAGAAACTTCTGACCGAGGATGGGGTGAATTTCACGGGGCACTATTTCAACGTGGAGGACGTGCGCCTCACCCCCAAGCCCCTGCAAACACCCATTCCCACCTTCATCGCCACATCCTCACCCGAAATGATCAAACTGGCGGCCGAACAAGATTACGGAATTATGGCAGGCCCGCCTTTCCCCCTTGACATTATTCAATCTTCGCGGCACCAGTACCTTGACACTGCGGGAACGGGTGATCCGAGGCTGGTTCTTATCCGCTTCTACCATGTCGCACCCACGCGTACTCAGGCTCTTGAGGAAGGGGCTCGCTTTCTGCGACCTTTCGTCGAACGTATGCAAATTTCGACGGCCAGCATGCAGCCTGAATGGACTCACTGGTTCAAACTCGATCGGCTGATCGAGGATTCATTGATTGGAACAATCGAGGAAGTTCGAGACAAAGTTTTGCAGATCGAAGCCACGCTCCAGCCCTATAGCCTGATCCTGAAACCGATGGACCCGAGCCTTGCTAAGCGGCGCGCGGATCTTGAAGCTTTCAGTCGGTCAATCCGGCCTTACATTGGTTTGCCATCCGGTGGTGGTCTTCATCTTAAACAGCCGACACAAGGACTTCTCGTGCATTGAAGAGTCCATGATCGATCACAGATCGAATCATGATCATTGCCGTTTTACGCTTTTAAACATCCGTCTGTCCGCTGGATTATCATGATCCTCAAAGACGGATCGATCCACTTCAAGTGGGTCTTTTCTATCTCTACATCTCATTTGAAGTGTTGCCCCATGGTCTTTGCCATGCGGATCGCACTTTTTAATAATACCAAAGGTCGTTCTTCACGGCCTTTGGTTCCTTTCTTGAGTTTTCGCTTTTTCAAAGCGAGAGCGAAAATTCAAGAGCGGTCTAAAGGTCATTTGTTATGACCGTCGGTATAAGTTGATGCGTCTATCATCACGGAAAGGTGGCCGTTTTTCCTAGAGCGATAGACCCTCAAAAGAGAAACCTATGTTTCTGGTCAGCTCGCCCCGACAAGGACTGGCATGATCGGCTCTTTTCACGCGATGCTATCATGCTGATAGCATCATATGTTGCCGGAATACAGAAACAGCATTTCCACATAAAGCCAACGCGTTTCGTATAGAGAAAACACAATTGACATGACCTAGCGCACTTGCTCTAGATCATTGATAATACATTATATTTTAACTCAAAGCGGGCACTGCTGTTGGTTAAATATAATGCTGCGGATTCTGGACGTGATATCGCTTTCCGATGTCACCTCAAAGAGCTCCTGCCCACCGTTTCATCGGATCAGGAAAAACCATTGAAGCGAGTGTGTTCGAGGGCATTCAATCGAATGCCATGGGGATAGAGAAACATTGAGGATCTTGAATGCGATGCATTGACTTAGGCCTTGAGATTATGTTTACAGGTTTCTAACAAGCATCAACTCATCTGTAGATGAGTGTCCGTCCAGGACCCGTTCCTTCATTCCTGTTTCACTTATCCTCGACCCGTAATCTCATGGGCCGATCGACCGTTTGTTCGAAAAGAGAAGATCGGATCGTGAGCTGATTTCTGTGGCAAGTCATCAAGGAGATTATTTATTCATGGCCAAGCAGGACAATAGCGTGACGGAAAAGGAAAACATTGTAACCGCTTATGGCTCGGGCTCGGAAGGCGAAGTGATCATTGACGTTCGCTTCTACCCCACTGGCCGCGTCAACACGATCAACCAGCGGCCGCTTAATCTCGAACCGCAGGATTGGTTCGACCGGCTCTGCAAGAAATTTCCCGCGGACTATCGCCCTCTTGCCGGCGGTCGCGGAACTTTCCGGATCGCCAGCGATCGCTTTACTGCCATGCTGCAGGAAAACGCGGCCTGATTGCCATTGCACTGGAGCCTGTCTCTTCCTTTGATGAGCGAGACAGGCTCTGGGGCTTTTTCATGTTTCCAGAGCATCGGATGGCTTTCAAATTGAATCCTGTCCGATGCTCTCTCTTTCTGAAAGAGCATCAGATGGTCCCAAAGGGGGAGCCACTTTTGGGTCTGATGCTCTAAGAGTTATGAAAAAGCTCTCTCTATTTCTCGTTTAACGCATAATCCTTGTCCCAAATACCGGGACCGTTCGATGATTATGCTCTACAGCACCGTTCGTTAACGCGGACGCAGAATTATGCTGCAAGTCTTTATCAGCACATCACATGAGAGCTATATTCCACCAAAGCCGGAAGCTTTTGGGATAGGATTACGCGTCGAAACAATGAAGGCGAGAGCATTTTTGATTCAACTGAATCAAAAATGCACGAGAATGACGTCATGCCTCTGGATTGACGGCGAAGGCTTGCCCACCCTCCGATGTAAAGTTCAATAGCCATATTGAATCCGAGCATAGATCCGCTCGGTAAATGAATAAATCTGGCTGCCCATGAAAGGCGCAGCCAACATTAAGATCAGGAACATGACGACGATCTTCGGCACGAACGTCAGGGTCATTTCCTGTATCTGCGTCAAGGCTTGAAACAAGGCAATGATCAAGCCGATGGCCATCGCCGCCGCCACCGCCGGCCCAGCCACGACCAGCATCGTCCAGATCGCAGAGCGAATGAGTTCCAGGGCATCTGCTTCATTCATCACGAACCAATCGATATGCCGTCAGCGAGCTTCACCTGACCGCCATTATCCAATGTAGCCGTCGCCGTTCCCGATGAGACCGTCACCGACTGGACTTTTCCACTGATCGAACCATCCGCCGAAGTGATCGTCTTTCCAATAACAGTCTCGGCTTGCCCGAGGCTTGACGCCGTCAGCAAGGAATCGAGCTTCGAATTGGTTTGAACCTGCTGTTCGACCGAGGAGAAGGAAGCAAGCTGACTCATATATTGAGTAGGATCGGTCGGACTCGTTGGATCCTGATTTTTAAGTTCGGCGACCAAGAGCTGCAAAAAAGAAGAATAGTCGACCGTGGCCGGGGGGGATGCATTGGTGCCAGAGCTCGATGCCGCCGAGGACGCAGTGGAAGAAGAAACAGGCGAGGAACTCGCGATAGAAGAAACCATGTTATTGTCCTTGATCCATTCTTCAATAAAGAGGTGTTACGATACTTATCGCTCCGTCATTCACGCCGCTTGAACCGGCGATACACCGCTTATGATCGATGCCTCGACGGGAAAAAGGGAACGCGTTGCCTTGAGCGCATCGAAAATTCTATTGGTTTCAACCAGATTTTTGATCGTGTATAGACCAGCGACAAGAACAGGCTCATCAAGAACATCAATTGTCTTGACCACGGCCGATTGAAACATTTCGATCGCCGCATCTGTATCTGTCGGATTCATAAGCATGATTTGAATGATGAAATAAAGCTGCCGTAAAGGCGTGGTCGCTTCATCGACATTCATGACATGCGTTTCCATGAGAAAAGTCGCATCGTTCAGAATTTCGATGGACACTTTCCGATCGGCCCGCAAGACCGCGCCATTGATGTATATTTTTTCGCCAGATCGAAGTGAAATATGCATAAGGCAAACCTCACTTCAAACCGTCTCTGATCAATGTGCAAATCTCAATGAGACCAACCAAATTGTCCGAGGTGCCTTTTTGAATGGCATCTGTTTCCTTGAGGATCCAGATGCCGACCGACAACAAATCCGCTCGCAAGACCTCTGGGAGATCATTGTCCGGGTTGGCGAGATCTTCCATCAAAAGAGTCCACAAGCGGCATAGATAACTCAAGGCCTCGATACAGGCGATGGAGCTAGCACCCTTGTTTCTCGCATTTTCCAGCAAGTCGAGGGCATGATCCATGGCAAGCCGTTCTCGATCACGGCAGGCCGTGCTATTATCCTGAAGATTTTCTGCGTAGGAAATTTGATACATCGCCACCCAACTTAATCTTGAATTACAAATAATTGACCAGGCTCAGCTTATGAAGTTGAGACGTCAATGAATAAGCCGTTTCAATCTGGGTCTGCAGCGCCGTCATCCGTGTCGAGGCTTCCGCCGGATCGACGCTTTCAAGTGTGTTTACTTGCGACGTCAAATAATTCATTCGAAGCGACATCGTATCATTCGCATTCACGATTTGGTTTTGCACCAATCCAACACCACCTTGAATATTCGTCAAATCGCTGATGGCACTTTTGACGGTCGTTACTGCCTGATTGACCACTGTTTTAAAAGCCGATGAATTGAGATTGGCTGTCCCCAACTGTCCGATCATCGTATAGGCCGAGAACAATTCCTTGAAGGCTTTTTCATTAGCACTGACGGATGTGTTGGCGGTCTGGTGATCGTTAATCTGTGTTGTCAGAACGGTGTCACTGGCCTGTGACCAATTGGTGCTCCAATTGCTCCCTTGGAAGAGATTGGCAAATGAGGAATCAAGGAAATTCTGCATATTACTGGCTGTAATCGAACTAACAGCGCTGTCTGATTGCGATATGCCGAAGGTTGTTTGAAAAGCCTGATCCAACGCGTTTCCGTTTGATGAACCGGGTGTCGAATAATCGGTGATCGGCTGTTGACCTGAATTGACGCCGCCAAAAAGATAATCGCCGTTCAAGGTCGTGTTCAAACTAGCAGTCAGCGATTGGAGATTGACTTGCGCAGATGCTTGCAAAACAGCGGGGTCACCCGTCGCCGAGGTCGCGCCCAAAAGGGATTCCAGAAAAGACTGCGCATTGGCCCCGATTGACGACAAAACACTTTGCGTCGTGTCAAGCCGCGTTGACGCAATTCCATTTGTTGTCGTGATGGTCTTCAGAACATTTTCTTGCTGGCGGAGCGAAATTCCCGCTGCGGTCCCAGACCCCAGGGCAAGACCGACATCAGCATAACGGCCGGTCGAAATTTCGATCTGCGTCTTCGAAAGCTTTGCCTGGCTCGCCTGAATCGTCTGTATCAGACTGCTGGAGAGCGAATAGGTTGAAATTGAATTCTGGCTCACACGATCACCCCACAGCAGTCAAAAGGGATTGAAACATCGTATTGATGGTCGACATTAACTTCGCCGAGGCCGAATAGGATTGCTCCAAATCCAGCATTTTCGACATTTCCGTGTCGAGGCTAACCCCGGTCGCATTGGACAATGCGCTCGTCACGGAACTGACCACGGTCTTTTGGTAATCACTTGCCGTGGAGGCGCTTTGACGCTGACCATTCAGCCAAGCGGCTGAGGCTGTCGAAAAATCGGTTAGACTACTGCTGGTCGACAGATTCGCAGCATTCGAAAAACTCTGCGTCTGATCGAAGGCCGCAAGCATTCCGTTCAGTCGCCCGACATAACTTGCCGCGCCAGTCGTATTATACGTGTAGGTCGTGCTGGCTGGATCGGAAATGCCGCCGTCTCGAAGCAAGGTCAGATTCCCACCCTGCTTAGGATCGACGTTGGAATTAACCCTGATGCCGGCGGCCAATCCTGTCATATTCAGGCTGGAAGGGAGAGCGGGCGCTCCCGAATAGGTAAACAAACCCGGCTGACTTGCAGCCGGTGGTGTCGCACCGGATTGATCGCTTTCGGCAAATGCGTTGATAAGAGTCCCCGCGATCCCATCCAGTTGAGCCTGATAGGTCGTTGTGACATTATCGCGCAAATCAGCAAGACCTGCCAATTTCCCCGATTGTATCGGCATGGGTGAGGATTTGCCGGTAATCGGCACGCCATCGACCATTACACTATTGCCGATAGTGCCGGCCACGTAAGTCGTCGTTGGTACGAAAGTTACCGTCCTGGCTTTGTCTTGAAATAAGGTGACACCGCTATCGGTAAAAATCGACATACTATTGTCGGAATTCGATGTCGTCGTAATACCGACTTGGTGCGACAATTGTTGCAGAATATTATCCCGCGAATCCAGCAGATCTGTCACATCGGCGCCACTCTTGCCCCCGCTGACGATTTGCGTATTGAGCGTTTGAAATTGCCCCAGCAGGGAATTGATCGTCGATACCGAGCTCGCCATATTACCGTCGGCTTGCTGACGAACCGATTGGACAGTTGAAGACGCATTGTTCAATCCGTCCGTCAAAGCTTGCGCTTTACCGACGACATCTTGCGCCTGAACCATGTCACTTGGCGAAGCGGCAAGTGTCTGCAAGGAATTTTGCAGATTGCTTAGAAGCGCCGCCGGTGAAATAGAGTCGGTTGTATCGCCAATCGTTTGATAGAGAGCATCAAGCCCCGATGATAGCGCATCCTGCTTTGCGCTCACAGCCGTCGAGCCCAGCAAATCACCGAAGAGAGCCTGATTCTGCGCCCGAGTCACGGACAGAACCTCGACCCCGCTATTGTTGGAACTGACGACATCGATCGATTTACGAGAATAAAGACCGGTGCTATTCGCCCCCGCTATATTACGCGAGGTGACCGATGTCTCGGCACTGAATGCAGACAGCGCCGATTGTGTAACACCCATTGCGGAAGTCAGGCTCATGACAATCGACTTTCTTTAAAAGGTCACAACGGCAAGCTCTATTTGACGAGATTGACGAGTTCCGTCAGCAAAGTGGATCCGGTTTCAAAAACCTTGGAATTGGCTTCATAACCGCGCTGAGCCACGATCATATCCGTCAGCTGCGCGGCAAGATCGACATTCGAGGATTCCAATTGCGAGGACTGGATCGAACCGAGCCCGTTAGTTCCCGCATCGCCGATAATGATCGATCCCGAATCTCCATTTGCTTCGTAAACATTGCCGGTGCCGACCATGAGGTTGTCGACGCTCGCGACAGTCGCGAGTGGGATCTTATAAGCGGCAACCGTCGTGCCGTTTTGATAGACCTTCGACAGGACGCCATCAGTCCCGATGCTGATACTCTTCAAACCGCTCGGGGCATTGCCATTGGCATTCTGCGCGGAAACCGAGAAACCCGCCGCCAATTGCGTGGTTTGCGAAAGATCCAGCGTAAAGGCCTGACCATTCGGAATCGTGAAAGAGGCCGAAGTGGGTGTGGTCAAACTTCCATCGCTCGGACTGAAAGTCAGGGTTTGCGTACTCAAAGCACTGGTTGCATAGGGAAAACCACCACCTGCGGCCGCATCGGCAGCATTATAGATCGACATTTCCCAGCTGTTTGTGCCGGTCTTGGCAAAATACATATCCAATGTCACCGCATTGCCGAGATTGTCATAGGTGACGAGAGAGGTTTTTGAATTATAGGTCGAGGTGGCGCTATTGGCACTCGGCAAAGCCGTTGTGATCGCATTCCCATTCGAGGGCAAATTGACGGCAAGAGTCCCCGATGTGGATGGAGCGGCTTGCAAGCCCGCCGATGTCAAATCCACAACTTCCAAACCCCCAAGGCCATCGGCGGAAGAAGCCGAGCCTGATGTGAGATTATATCCCATCAGCTTATAGCCCGCCGTATTGCTCAATGTGCCATCGGCGTTTTTGGTGAAGGAACCTGCCCGGGTCAGATATTTCGTGCCGCTGTCGTCGGTCACGACAAAGAAGCCGTTTCCTTGAATACCGAGATCTGTCGCGGAGGAGGTACTCGTCAACTGGCCTTGGCTCGAAATATTGTAACGGATAGTCGTTTTGACACCGCCGGCATCGTAACTTGTTTTGTTGAGACCATTGACAAGGGTTTCGAATTCGGTGTCAGCCTGCTTGTAACCCGTCGTGTTACTGTTAGCGATATTGTCAGACACCGCCGACAATTTGTTCGACTGCGCCGCCATTCCGGATACGCTTGCTGTCAAAGCACTATATAAGCTCATCCACACTCTCCGCGTTATTCCACTTGAATAGACGTCAAAGACCTTGTGTGGAGCTTTCGTATACTAGTCCCTATCTTATTCGTTCAAATCGGACCAAGCCTGGATGATGCTGAAAATCCTCTCTTTCCCGCGATGTGGAGAAGGTTCACGTGTTCGCCCCTTCAAAATCCTCTCGGAAGAGACATTTCAGCGAGGCAGATCACACCAAACGAACAGCACGGAAAATCACGTGTTGGCGGAATCAGTGCGCGATTCGAAGAGCCTCGATCCCATGATTTTTTTCCGCAAAGCAGATAGGAGCCAAGGCTTCAAACGGTTCCAGAATTATTGTTCTTGGATCCGGCAATGGAATAAACAAACCTTATTTATTCATGTATGTTTATTCAAAAATAGATCTGCATTAAATTAATTTATTGATTTATAGGGAATCTATATTAAATTACTTTTTAATAATGCGGCTTGCTGTTGCAAGCTTTGCGTGTATTTCGGCCCTGTCATGGCATCTTGGCTATCCTTTCAAGTTCTCTCTCATGCTGTTCCATGAAAAGACCTTCGTCCTCTGTCTTGTCTTTATTTTTGCTTTTGTTCGCACGGAGGCCGAGGCTCAAACAAACGAGGCGTTTCAACTCGAGGAAAATCAGGAGATTCTCGGCGGATCGGGTCCTGAGGTCAGCCAAATCAGTACCGCGACCGTCACGCTCTCCATGAGCACATCACCCAATGACGGCGGACTGGATACGCGCAATAGTTTGTTAGGCGACGCCTTCGGTCTGCGATCCTGGCTCGGCAAATACGGCGTCACTTTATCGATCAACGAAATCGACGAGCTCTGGGGCAATGCGACCGGAGGCATCCGTCGAAAAGCGGCTTATAACGGCGTCACGTCGATGACCCTCACCGCCGATCTCAGCAAGAGCATTGGCTTGGAGGACGGTCTATTTAACGTCAGCGGCCTGCAAATTCACGGTCAGCCTTTCACCATCTCGACCCATCTCGGTGTCTTGAATCCTACCAGTGGTTTCGAGGCGTCGCTTTCGACGCGTTTGTTCGAATTATGGTATCAGCAGGCTTTCCTCGATCACCGGCTGGATGTCAAAATCGGCCAGATCGATCTCGATAGTGAATTCATCATCAGCCAATATGCCTCGCTGTTTTTGAATGCGTCCTTTGGCTGGCCGCTCGCTCCCTCGATTATCCTTTATTCCGGTGGGCCTTCCTGGCCACTGGCCGCGCCTGGTATCCGATTGCGCTATCGACCGGACGAACAATTGACGCTGATGTTTGCCGCGACCAACGACAATCCCTCCGGTCATGCCTTCCGCAATGCGTTTGATCCTTCGAACCAGACCGTTCATCCTGCTGGCAATAATTTCAATCTGAACACAGGCGCCTTTCTGATCGGCGAAGTCCAATTCGCGGTCAATTCGCAAGATATCGATGACCCCTCAAAGGCAGGCGGCCTTTCCAGTTTCGTTGGCGGTCTGCCCGGCATCTATCGACTGGGCGGCTTCTATGATACCGCCTCGTTTCTCGATCAGCGCTATGACACCCAGGGCGTTCCACTGGCCTCGCCTGACAGCAATGGCGAACCGATGCCGCACAAGGGCAATTGGATGCTTTACGGCATCATGGATCAGATGCTTTGGCGTCCGTCACACTATTCTCCCACCGCGCTCGGCCTCTTTATACGCGCAACGGGCAATGGCGGCGACCGCAATGTCGTCACCGTCGGGGTCGATGCCGGCCTGACCCTGAAAGCCCCCTTCGAGGGACGCGACAATGATACATTTGGTGTCGGTTGGGGCATGGGCCAAATCAGCACTCGCGCGCGCGGCTTCGATTGGGACATGCTCGACGCATCCGGGGGATCTTATCCCATCCGCGGCGCCGAACATCGTCTCGAAATCACCTATCAGGCGCAGGTCGCACCCTGGCTGATCGTGCAACCCGATATCCAATATGTCTGGAATCCGGGCGGTGGTGTCCCCAATCCTCTGACCGGCGCCAAGATCGGCGACGAACTCATTTTCGGCATTCACACCAGCGTGGCTTTTTAACCGCCTTCTCAAAAAAGTATCATTCGTGAGAATGAAACAAGCTCAATAGAGCGGTGGCCAAGACACTGGCGTGCGCACGGGACCGATATACAAAGAGCCCTCAGAAATGCGCACCGGCAGACGCAAGCCGGTCGCTTGGTCATCTTGCGCTTCAGGCTTGGCGTTTCCTCCGAAAAGGCCGCTCAACAGAGAGCCCGCCTGAACAAGGCCCGGATTGACGCCATAGGATCGCAGAAGCTCCTCGAGCCCATTCAACCGCGCCTGCAGCCGACCCGTCGGACGGTGCGACGGATCAAGCCCGAGCGTGCCGTCCAGTCCGGCTCGAATGGCCCCCTTGGTGAGCCAAGCCCTGGCGAGGGTAATGCTACCGCCGGCCTGCCGCCAGGCCTCGATCTGATCGACGAGCAAACCATCGGCGTTAAAGCGCAGCCTCGTCACGGTTCCATCGGCGCCGAGATCCGCCTTTTCGCTATTGCCGAGAAAGCTATCGAGCGCCGGAATGGCCGCCGCGTGCAAGGCAACATGGAAATCATAGGCCTGATCGGGACGGTCTGGCAGGGCCTGAACCTTGGTTTCGATCCGCTCGACCCGCGCTTCCAGGGGGCCAAAACCCAAAGCCTGTCCGTGCAGGTCAAGATCAACAATATCGACTTGGCTCCGATTGAAGACGTCCTGCTCGCTGTCGAGTTCGACAGTCAGATCCTTCCATTGCAAGGTGACCTCGAAGGCCTTGTCCCGGGTCGCCCCGGAAAAAGGCGGCTGCATATGGGCGATAATCCGATTTGGCGAAACGAGCGCGGCCTCGGCCCGGAAACCACCGAGATCGCCTTCAAAAAGACGACCATTGATCTCGCCTCGAAAATGCGGTTTGGCGCAACTGACAATGATCTCAAAGGGAAAACCAGTCAGCCGGCGATCGGGACAGGTCCAGTGGCGGCCGACCGCCTCTTCCTGTTCCTGCCAGAGATCGAGAAAACTCTCGGTTTCGCGAGCCATATGGGACCAAAAGCCCCAGGCGCCGAGCCCCGCCAAGCCGACGAGAGCAAACGGCAGGACCAAAAGCCAACGCGACAAAACCCTCCATTTTTCGAGGGCTTTCTTCTCCTCCCGATCCGCCTGTGATCGGTCTTTCGACGAAACGTCCAAAATCTATCCGCCCCATTTCTCGCAAAAGCATTGAGAACGCATCGGATTGATCCCAAACTCATCTCCGCTTTGGCTCTGATGCGTTGGCGAATCTCCCGCCTCCTTGTGGAGAAACCAGTCGATTCTTCTAAAAAATGCGGAGCATCCTGACCCGATGATGTAGCATCGGCGCCCGGCAAAACGAAGTCTCGAGCGATGGCGGATTCTGATTTTTGGGTTTTTGGCTATGGCTCGCTGATGTGGCGGCCAGGCTTTGCCTTTGATGAGCAGGCGGTCGCTCATGTGCATGGCTATCACCGCGCCCTTTGCGTCTATTCGCACGTCCACCGTGGGACGCAGGAACGCCCAGGGCTGGTGCTCGGCCTCGATCATGGTGGCTCCTGCAAGGGCATAGCCTTTCGCATCGCAGCAGATCAGGCGGATGCGACCCTCGCCTATTTGCGAGAACGCGAGCAGGTGACCAGCGTCTATCGGGAAATTCGTCTGCGCGCCCTGCTGGCGGATGGTCGCCGCGTCTCAACCCTCGCCTATGCCGCCGACCCCAGCCATACCCAATATGCGGGACGCCTCGAGCGCGAGGAGGCCTTGCGCCTCATCCTTCAGGGCCGGGGGGTTTCCGGCGATAATCCGGATTATGTGCAAAATACCCTCAGTCACCTGCGGGCGCTCGACATTCGAGATGATTATCTCGAATGGCTCGTCAAGCATTTTTCATGAAATAATCAAATGGCTCGCATGAGCCCACCAAGATCGGCAATAGTCGCACGGCGCTCCTGGACGCCGCCCGCAAGGAGATGGATATGCCATTCATCGGCCCCTTGCGCGAGGGACATCTCGATATCGCGCGAATGCCCGAGAAAAATCTCGTCTCGCCAGCCGAATTCGAAAATGCGCACGAGCCGATAATGGCCTGTTTCGCCACGGCGGGCGGCCAAGGCTATTCCAACGGAAAAATCCGGCAGACCACCGAGAGGGTCATCCTGGACAATAGGGAAAATCGAACAGACATAACGCTGTCCGGATAAGCCTTTCCAACCATGAAAATGGGATGCCAAGGTCCCGCCGGCGAGCGCGCCCAGCGGCGCATTGGTCAAAGAACCGAGGCGAGCCCGAGGTGAAGGGAAAGTTTCCGATCTGTTCTCGGATTTCGTCCAGGACGAAGCCGATGTTCTCTTTCTGGGCCCGTTCTCAAAACCAAGGGCGCCAACCTCGATCAAGCCGGCGTCAGCAGCACCGCGCCCTCTAAGGATGGAAAGAGATAAAGGGTGAACCACCCGCATCGCGGCCGCCTCCCGTTCAAGGAACGAGAACATAACTAGAACAAATGATTCGTTCTGTCAACCAGCGAGCTTGGACACAGGTTCTTGCGGCACATCCGGCGCATTCGAGACGAGCCCCTGCCGCACGGTGGGGTCGTTCCGCATGGCTTCTTCCATCAGCCGATTGGTCGCGGTCTCGATCCGGGTTTCAAGAAGCTGCATGAAGGCCCTTTTTTCGAGACCCGGCTCTATTGGCTCGAGATATTCGATGACGACCGTACCCGGACGACGCAGAAAGCGGCGGCGAGGCCAGAAAAGCCCTGTATTCACCGCGACGGGAACGCAGGGAACATTACTCGCGGCATAGAGAAAAGCGACGCCGGCCTTATAGTTCGGCGCTGCGCCGGGCGGCCGCCGCGTGCCCTCGGGAAAGATGAAGATCTGGCGGCCCTCCGCGAGAACCTTTGAGGCCTGACGGGTAAGATCGGTGAGCGCGGCGCTTCCCTTCGCTCGATTGATGCCAATCTGGCCAGCCTTGCGCAAATACCAGCCGAAAAATGGCAGGAACATCAATTCGCGCTTGAGAATATAACTAAAATCCTTCGAGTGGAGCGGCAGCATCATGGTCTCGAGCAGCGATTGATGCTTGCTGGCGATAATGCAGGCGCCTTGCGGAATATGGTCGAGACCGCGGAATTCCACTTTTGTTCGGCAGATCTTTTCGAGCAGCCATCGGGAAACGCGTCCCCAACGCCGGCCAAGATTCTGGGCCGCTAAACGATCCTGAAGAAGGCAGGGCAGGCCGGTCAGGGAAAGCGCGACGAGAGCCAGATAAAAGATGATATTGAAGATGACTGACCGAACAAGAATCATGAAATCGCTACCCTCGCCCAATGCATGGGTTTTTTCCCTTTACAACTTTGATGCTTGAGCATCAACGCGGCAGCTAGTATCCACCCTCATTGAAGCGCGACTCCTCACGCTTCAATGAGGACAAGTGGCTACAGTTTAAAAATGACGTATCGAGAATTTATGATTCTCGATACTAGGGGCGAGAAAATTCCCCAAATCCCGGCGAGGGCCATTTCTCAGGTTGGTGGATCAGCGCATTTCATAATCTTCGAAGAGCAGCCGCATGGGAATATGCAGGTGAAGCGTTGCCGCATAAAGCTGGGTGGCGCTCAAATGCGCGCGTCCGTCTTCGGCTCGTATCATTTCTGAACGCGTCAAATGCAGGGCCGCCGCCAATTCAGCGAGGCTCATTCCCCGTTTTTCGCGCCATTTGCGGACCCGCAATCCAACCGCGCGATCAGCCGGATCGATCTCCGGAAAATTGATGATCATCGGCCTGTCCTCTACCAAATATCATTCCTCAAGTGAACGCGGTTCGCGCGAAAGTCCGGGTTTGAAACGCCATTGACCGGCTCTTCGTTCGCCACGAAACCATAGGGAATCAGAATGCTTTTGATCGCCTCCGGAGCATCAGATCCAAAAAACGAGCTACTTTTATTAATATTAAGTATTTTCAAGTCTTTATAGCATGAGATGGGAACCGCTCGAGCGTCCGCTCCTCTAATGGCCATTGCTCGGCTTCGGTATTTTTCGGTAGGCGATGAACAGAAGAATCGCGGCGGCTAATAAAAGCGATGCAAATCTTTCCCAATCAGCGATGTAATCCCAATAATTCCAATAGCCATGGATGATCGAAAAAATGCCGCCGAAGATCAGCCCGGTCCCAACAGGTGAGACCGCCATCAATCCACCCGTCAGGACAGCAAGATAGCCGAGCAATGCCGAAGCATAGAACAAGTGTAACGCGAAGCGTGATTTCGCCTCGCTTAAAGCCTTTTGCTCCGCCTGCATTTTTTCCGCATCAGCTTGACGCTCAGCGGTGGTGGCATCCGGCTTCAAGGGGATGTTCGTCACATAATCTTGGTATTTCGGCGGCGGGCTAAACGTCCTCACACCATAAAAAATCAACAAGGGAAGAACAATGGCGATACCAAAACCAATTGCGATCTGTCGCCCAATCATGCACCGCTCCAATTGATAGAGGTAACTGTATTTTTCTAACACATGACGCTGGATATCGATCGAGTCTATCCGCAAGCCTTTCCCGTAATGATGGGAAAGTGAAAATCATCTGCCACAAAATATCAAAACAATAATAATAGATGATAACCGGAAGCAACCAATCTCTGTACTGTCTGCTCCTCTTGCCATGATCCCCTTTTTAGCGTGAAATATTGGTGATTTTGGTAATTCGCCTTGATCATGACAATAGGGTTATCCCAATGAAATATAAGCTGATGATCGCAGCCTTGGTTTTGGGAACAGGGTTTTGCGCAAACGGCATGAATAGAGTCGCGGCCGAGGAAGCAGGCATCGAAACGAAACTAATCGATGCCATGAATACCTTATTCGGCAAGCATCCGGGCCTGCGCGCCAATCATGCCAAGGGCCTTGTCACGCAGGGCGTCTTCAAACCTTCGCCGGAAGCGGCGGGGATCAGCAAAGCGATTTTGTTTAAGGGAGAGAGCATCCCCGTCACACTCCGATTTTCGGATGCGACCGGCGTCCCCCTCATTCCGGACGGCTCGCCCAACGCCAATCCCCATGGCGCAGCCATCAAATATCACCTGCCGGATGGCAGCGAGACCGATATGGTCCTCGTATCCTTTAAATTCTTCCCCATCGGCACGGCCGAGGATTTTCTGACACTCCTGCAAGCCATAGCCGCAAGCCCGCCTGATGCCGCTAAGCCAACCGCCCTGGAACGTTTCGCAGCTAGTCATCCGAGCGTCGCCGCTGCCAACGCAACACTCGCGACGCCCGCGAGTTTTGCCGAGGAACATTATTTTGGTATCAATGCCTTTATCTTCACCGATGCAAAAGGAAAGACACAGGCGGTTCGCTATCAGCTCGTTCCCGACAAACTCGCTCATCTATCGGCAGAAGAGGCCGCAAAACGCGCACCGGATTTTCTGAAAACGGAACTTACCGAACGGCTCGCGAAAACACCGGCCCTTTTCCATCTAAAGGCGCAGCTTGCTGCCCAAGGCGATGACACCAAGGATCCGAGCAAACCTTGGCCAGACGACCGCAAAATCATCGATCTTGGCACAATCACCATCGAGAAGATTGTGCCTGACAGCGCGACGGCGGAAAAAGCCCTGCTGTACCTGCCCGGGCAAGTGACGGAAGGCATCGACGTTTCCGACGATCCAATGATCGGCATCCGCGACAGTTCTTACGCGGTTTCCTTCTCACGCCGCTCGCAATGAAATAGGATGATCTCCAAAAGGCCCGGCCTTTTGGAGATCATGCCCAGATCCATGCTTATGTATTCATGGCCTCGAAGAAAGTAGCATTGCCCTTTGGGGTCTCGCGCAATTTGCCGAGCAGGAACTCGATGCCATCGACCGTACCCATTGGGTTGAGGATACGCCGCAATACATACATTTTCTTCAAAACATCGGTTGGCACCAGCAGCTCTTCCTTGCGGGTGCCGGAGCGCGTGATATCGATCGCCGGGAACACGCGTTTGTCGGCCACCTTGCGGTCGAGGATAATTTCCGAATTGCCGGTTCCTTTGAATTCCTCGAAAATCACTTCATCCATGCGCGAACCCGTATCGATCAGGGCCGTCGCGATAATGGTCAGCGAACCGCCTTCCTCGATATTACGGGCGGCACCAAAAAACCGTTTCGGACGTTGCAAGGCATTGGCGTCAACACCGCCGGTCAGAACCTTGCCCGATGACGGCACGACCGTATTATAAGCGCGACCCAAACGCGTGATGGAATCCAGAAGGATCACCACGTCGCGGCCATGCTCCACCAATCTTTTGGCTTTTTCGATCACCATTTCGGCGACCTGAACATGGCGCACCGCCGGCTCGTCAAAGGTGGAGGAAATGACCTCGCCCTTCACCGAACGCTGCATATCGGTGACTTCTTCCGGCCTTTCATCGATCAGCAGAACGATCAGATAGCATTCGGGATGATTGGCGGTCACGGATTGCGCGATATTCTGCAACAGCACGGTTTTACCGGTGCGTGGCGGGGCAACGATCAAAGCGCGCTGGCCCTTGCCGATTGGCGCGACAATATCGATGACGCGCGCCGAAAGATCCTTCTTGGTCGGATCATCGATTTCGAGCTTCAGCCTTTCATCAGGATAGAGCGGCGTCAGATTGTCGAAATGGACCTTGTGGCGGATTTTCTCCGGGTCCTCGAAATTGATCGTATTGACCTTGAGCAGCGCAAAATAACGTTCGCCTTCCTTGGGGCTGCGGATCAACCCCTCGACGGTGTCACCGGTGCGCAGGCCAAAGCGCCGTATTTGCGAGGGAGAGACATAAATATCGTCGGGACCCGCGAGATAATTGGCTTCCGGCGAACGCAGAAAGCCAAAGCCGTCCTGCAGGACCTCGATGACGCCCTCGCCGATGATCTCGACCTCACGGCTCGCCAATTGTTTGAGGATCGCAAACATCAATTCCTGTTTGCGCATGATCGAGGCGTTTTCCACCTCGTGTTCCTCGGCAAAGGCCAATAATTCGGTCGGCGACTTGAGTTTCAAGTCTTGCAGCTTGATTTCCCGCATCGGGATGAAGTCCTTGGGAGAAAGGGAGATCCTGTGTTGAGGAAAATCCGGGAAGAGAAGGGGAAGGGTCGAGTTCGCTCAGGGAGCGAAGCCTATGCCGAAACATCGGCAAGCCCAAAGCTGCAAGCCCGGTCTGCCTGGATCGGCCTGAACATTTCAGAAGTCCGAGCCGAGGTTACGACCCGAAAGGCGAGGCTTTGACCTGAAAGGAAGGAGTTGCAGTCTATCGCAATTGGATTGTTTTGACAAAGCAAAACTACTAGAAAGGCAAAAAGATCCATGCAGCGAAATTTTTTTAGGCTTCAGAGGTTCAAATCGAATCCAGCCCAATCATTCATCATCTTTTACAACAATCTGATTCTTTTGAAAAAATTCCCACCTGCGGATGTGTAGTATAAGAGTGCGGGATCAAAATGGCTTAGTAATGACCAAAAAAACGATGCCGATCATCAAGACCGTCGGGACCTCGTTAATCATGCGGTAGAAACGAGAAGAATGCTTATTGTCGCCGCGAGCGAATTCCCGCCGGATTCGCGCCAGATATCCGTGTATCGCTGTCAGGAGAATAACAAAGGCAAGTTTACCGTGCAACCAGCCGGATTGAAAGAAATTGCCTTGCCAGGCGAGGATGAGACCGCTCGCCCAGGCGACCAGCATGGCCGGCAGCATGATCCCTCGCATCAACCGGCGTTCCATGATCTTGAACGTCAGATCCTCGCTCGATCCTTCCCGGCTCTCGGCGTGATAGACGAAGAGCCGCGGGAGATAGAGGAGACCCGCCATCCAGGAAATAATGGCCAGGACATGCAGGGTTTTGATCCAGAGGTAGGGATTATCCATGCCTTCTCCAGGGTAAAAGTCCTTCGTTCGGATCCGTCCAAACGGAAAACCAGCCCGATATCATGCCCGCAGCAGCGCGACCAGCCGTTCCACATGGGCAATGGGAGTCGTGGGGAGAATGCCATGACCCAAGTTGAAAATGAATGGCCGCCCCTGCAGGTCGGATAAAATCGCTGCGACGCCTCGTTCCAGCGCCTCGCCGCCGGCCAGCAAAGCAAGCGGATCAAGATTGCCCTGAAAGACGAGCCGCGGATCGAGCCCGGCCGCAAAGGTCAGTTCCGCGCTGGTGTCGAGGCCCAGCACATCGACCCCGGTTATTTTCGCGAAACTTTCCAGCCTGCTGCCGATCCCACGCGGGAAACCGATGATTTTCGCGCCAGGATAGCGTTGACGCACTCCCTCTACAATGGCGCGAATGGGCTCAAGGCACCAGGCCTCATATTCCGATTGTGGGAGGACGCCCGCCCAAGAATCGAAAATCTGGACAATTTCGACACCAGCCTCGAACTGCCGGCTGAGATAATCCACGCTCGCTGCAACGAGACGATCAATCAGGCGCTGGAACAGGTCACGGTGGTGATAGGCAAAGAGCCGCGCCGGCGCCTGATCGGGTGTGCCCCGTCCGGCGATCATATAGCTCGCGACCGTCCAAGGCGCGCCGCAAAATCCAATCAAGGCCGTAGCAGGAGGCAAGGCCTTCGCGACGCGGTCCACGGTTTCGAATACCGGCGCGAGCAGGTTGAGATCGATGGTTTCCCGTAAGCGGAGAAAATCGTCGAGCGTGGCGATCGGTTCGAGGCGGGGACCTTCACCCTGTTCGAAGCGCACCTTTTGGCCGAGCGCATCGGGAATCACCAGAATATCGCTGAACAAGATCGCTGCATCGAAGCCGAAGCGGCGGATCGGCTGCAAGGTCGCCTCGCTGGCGGCGAGAGGATTATAGCAGAAATCAAGAAAGGACGCCGATTGCGCCCGGATCGCCTGATATTCGGGAAGGTAACGTCCGGCCTGGCGCATGAGCCATACGGGTGGCTTTGAAAAGATTTTTCCCTGACAGACATCGAGCAAGGGTTTGCCCGTCGAGGGAGAAGGACAAGTGTCCGCAGGCTTCAAAAGGATATTCCTCAAAATAATTCAAAGAATCTTTGAATTTGGGTTTTTATCTTCTTTTAGGGAGGGAATTGGGTTCATTCGCGACTGTGCACACGGGTTCGCGTCCCGATGCTTTTATCCCCCAAACCCACAGGCGCAAAGAGCCGAGGGAGGATTTCCAAAAAAGCGAGGAATTTAAGGGGACGCTCGCGAGCAATGCGTGCTGTCTATCCACAGGAAGACTCGATCTTGCCGCAATTCACATAGGAGCCCGTGGCGGGAAGACCCAGGAAGACGAATGTGGAGAAAATCTGGCGCTCAAAACCGGACAGGGAGGATGAATTCAGCCGCGACCCGCTGAGGGCGGTCCTTATCCACTCTTATGCAGAGTAATCCCCAATCCTTACTTTTTTCTTAAAAGACGAGAAATATCTGCCGACCGATGCGGCTGTGTCTCAGCCGTCCATCTGACGATTAAAGATTATCAATAAATTATGAAATATTGGCGACAGAAAAGGCGGTCCGAATCTTTTTGAACCATGGGTCGACTGTCAAGCAGGGATGCATTGCTTTGCTGGCGCCGGTTTCGTTAAAAGATTCGCTGGGATGGAATGTAAGTTTAAGACGAATTTCAAGGCGGATTTCGGAAAGGGACGGCGTGAGCGATACTGTCAAGGGACGCAGCTTTTTTCATCTGCATCTCGTCTCGGATTCGACGGGCGAGACCCTGATCGCCGTGAGCCATGCGGTAACGGCGCAATATCAAGGCATTACCTCGATCGAACATATGTATCCTCTGGTCCGGACCCGGGCTCAGCTCGATAAGGCCATCAGCGAGATAGAGACTTCTCCTGGCATTGTCCTGTTCACTTTGGTCGATCAGGAATTGACCCAGGTGCTTGACGAGGCCTGTCATGCGCTGGGCATGCCTTGCCTCTCGGTGCTGCAACCGATCATGAGTCTGTTTCAATCCTATCTCGGAACCGCCTCGACACCGCGTCCGGGCGCTCAGCATATTCTCAATGCCGATTATTTCCGCCGCATCGACGCCTTGAATTTCACCCTCATGCATGATGATGGCATGCTGCCGGAAAATTATGAGGACGCGGATGTCGTGCTTTTGGGCGTCAGCCGGAGTTCTAAAACGCCGACCAGCATCTATCTCGCCAACCGCGGTATCAAGACGGCGAATATTCCGCTCGTCCCCAACATGCCTTTGCCGCGCTCGGTGACCAAGTTGAAGGCTCCGCTTGTTGTCGGTCTTTTCGCCTCGCCCGAGCGGATCGTGCAGATCCGCGAGAACCGGCTTTTATCCTTGAACGCGACGCCTGATTCCGCCTATGTGGATCGACTGGCCGTGGCTGATGAAGTGGCGCAATCGCGCAAGCTTTTCGCTCAGAATGGCTGGCCCATGATCGATGTCACGCGCCGGTCGATCGAGGAAACGGCGGCGGCGATCATCGACCTTTATAAAGTCCATCGCCAAAAAAGGGCTGCTGAAGCGGCCTCCTGAAAATCCAGCCCTGAAATTCAGTGAGGTGATCATGGTCCAGGCGGATGCGCCGGCCAAACATTTGTGGCGCAACCCCCTGCCGCTGGTCCTTGCCTCCAAAAGCCAGGCGCGGCGAGATTTGCTGACTGCGACGGGTTTGCCTTTCGAATGCCTCGACGCGTCGATCGACGAACGCGCCGTCGAGGACCCCCTGCGTCGCCAAGGCGGGCAGGCTGCCGACATTGCTGCGCATCTTGCCAGGGCCAAGGCCTTGGCGATCGGCGCGCGCCGGCCGGATCATCTGGTGATTGGCGCCGATCAGGTTCTCAGTCTCGAAGGCGCGCTTTTCAGCAAGCCACGCGATCTCGACGAGGCGGCTGATCATCTCGCACGCTTTTCCGGAAAGACGCATGAATTGCACGCGGCGCTCTGTGTCACGCGGGGAGGCCGGGTTTTGTTTGAAGGCGTTCCCGTTGCGCGGATGCGCATGCGTGTGCTCTCACCCGTCTTTATCAAGGCCTATATCGAAGCGGCGGGCACCAATGCGCTTTCCAGCGTCGGCGCCTATCAGCTCGAACATCTGGGTGTTCACCTTTTTGAAGAGATCGAGGGCGATCAGTCGACGATTCTGGGTCTCCCCTTAATCCCTCTTCTCGCTTTCTTGCGCGATGAAGGCAGCCTTCTGGGATGAATCTTTTGCCACAAGACAATCCGGGCCCGAAGGTCTGCGTGATCGGTTATCCGATCAAACATTCAAGATCGCCCCTGATCCATAATTATTGGCTGCAACGCTATGGCATTGCCGGCTCTTATGAAAAAATTGAGGTAGCACCGGAGCATCTGGCCGATTTTCTGCGGGACCTGGGCGGCAAGGGTTTCGTTGGCGCTAATGTGACCTTGCCGCATAAGGAAACAGCCTTCGCGCTTTGCGATGAGGTGAGCGAGGAAGCGCGGCAATTAGGTGCTGTCAATACGCTGTTTCTGCGCGATGGCCGATTGCATGGCCATAATACCGATGGCGAAGGTTTTCTCGGCGCCCTCGATCAGGAAGTCCCGGCTTGGGACAAGGATTTGGGAAAAGCCGTCATTATCGGTGCTGGTGGTGCTGCGCGGGCCCTGGTCTTCGCACTGTTGCGGCGCGGTGCGGGGGAAATCGCCCTCGTCAATCGCACGCTGGCACGCAGCGAAGAGATTGCAATGCAAGGTGGTGGACGCATTACCTGCCATTCCTATGCGGATCTGCCTGATGTCTTGAAAACGGCCGATCTTCTTGTCAATGCGACGTCGCTCGGGATGGCGGGACAGGAGCCGCTTGTCATCGACCTTTCGCCTTTGCCGGCCAAGGCGATCGTGGATGATATCGTCTATGTGCCGCTAGAAACCGATCTCTTGCGGCAAGCGCGTTTGCGCGGCCTGCGCCGTGTTGGCGGTCTTGGCATGCTGCTGCATCAGGCAGTGCCGGGCTTCCGTCTCTGGTTTGGCAAAACGCCTGAGGTGACGCCGGAATTGCGGGCTTTGATCGAGGCGGATATCGGCGGTTAAAATATGGCGAGAGCGAGCATTCATCCGGCGGAGTCTGGATCGGCCCACTGGAGAAGAAATCTCGCCATCTGTCTTCTCGGCTCGTTTTCCACCATTGTGGCCATGACTCTGCTCCTGCCATTGTTGCCACTTTATGTGGAACAGCTCGGTGTCAGGGACCAGGCAGCCATCGTGCAACGGTCGGGCATTGCCTATGGCGCCACTTTCTTCACGGCGGCGCTGGTCGCGCCGCTTTGGGGTCAGTTTGGCGACGCTTATGGGCGCAAACTCATGCTGGTCCGTGCGAGTTTTGGCATGGCCATCGTCATGTCGTTGACCGGCATGGTCGATAGTGTCTGGCAATTAGTCGCGCTACGGCTGCTGACGGGATTAGCCGGCGGCTATTCCTCGGGTTCGATGATCCTCGTCGCGGCACAGACACCGAAAGACCGCACGGGCTGGGCCATCGGCATGGTATCTTCCGGTATTATGGCGGGCAATATTGTCGGCCCCCTGATCGGTGGCAGCCTGCCGCCTCTCATCGGCATTCGGGAGACTTTTTGGCTGGCTGGCTGCGTGATCTTTCTTGCCTTTCTCGCGACGGCTTTCCTGATCAAGGAGGAGAAGCGTCCGGCGGAAGCAAAGAAAACGGAAACGCGAGCCAGTTGGTCAGCCATCCCCAACAAGCGGCCGATCCTCGCTATGCTGATGACGGGATTGATCCTGATGGTTGCCAATATGTCCATCGAGCCGATCATCACCGTTTATGTTGCCCAGCTGGTGGAGGTCAAAGCAGGGTCACGCTCGTTGCGGGAATCGTCATGTCAGCAGCGGCTTTCGGCAGCATTCTCTCGGCTTCTCGCCTTGGCAAGCTTGCTGACCGCATCGGGCACCGGAGCGTTCTTATCGGCGCCTTGGCCGTTTCGTCTTTTCTGCTCATCCCGCAGGCTTTCGTTACGGCCGGTTGGCAACTCGTGTTCTTGCGCTTTTTGATGGGGCTTTCGCTTGGTGGCCTGTTGCCCTGCATCGTTGCCGTCATCCGTCACAATGTTCCCGAAAAGATCGTCGGCACGGCGCTCGGCTATTCGACGTCGGCGCATTATGCCGGCCAGGTCGTCGGACCTCTGCTGGGTGGTTTTGTCGGTGGCCATATCGGAATGCGCGCCGTTTTCCTTGGCACTAGCGTGCTCATGGCGATTGGTGCCGGCTATAATTGGTTGGTCCCGGTCAAGCGTTGAGCTCGCCGGTTAGCTTGAGCGGCACGGGATTTGAATGGTTCTAATCGAGTTTGAGCTTGGAAAACATTGGGTTTAAAACCCGGTGCCCATTCGACCGATCAACCTACCGGAACGGATTGATGACCCTCGAAGTCCCGCAAGTCTTCAAATACCATATCTTTACCTGCTCGACGAAGCGGCCGGCCGGCCATCCGCGTGGCAGCTGCATGGAACGTGGTGCCCAGCCCTTATGGGAGAGGCTCGGCCAAAAGCTCGAAGCCAAGCAATTGCCCGGCGTCAGCATGACCATGACCGGCTGCTTGAGCTTTTGCCAAGCTGGCCCCCTGATGGTCGTCTATCCCGAAGGCATCTGGTACCATCCCGAAAAGCCTGAGGATATCGATGAGATCGTCCAGTCGCATTTTGTCGAAGGCAATCCCGTCGAACGCCTGATCATCGTCCCGCAGCGTTAATCTGCTCGTCTCTGGACCCGGTATCCGGCATGGGATTTGGGCGCGGGAATTGCTAGTCCCGTGCTAGCAAGTCGGAACTTCCGATTTATTTTCTCGAGCTTTTGGAGAAAGCCCATGCTGGAGACGGTCATCGTCGGCGGCGGTCTATGCGGTCTCTCGCTTGCCGTGGCCCTGCAAGCGCAGGGACGGTCTTTTGCTCTTTATGAGGCGCGCCCGAGGCTTGGCGGGCGCGTTCTTTCTGTCCCGTCCGAAAAAGCGGGCATGCGGCTCGATCTCGGCCCCACCTGGTATTGGCCGGATACTCAGCCCGGTATGACCAAACTCGTCGCCGATCTCGGGCTCATCACCTTTCCGCAAAATGATTCCGGCTCGGTCCTGCGCCTTCATGATCATGACAAGAAAGCGGTACCGACCGAGGTGGAAAGCGTCCATGGCGGCGCCCGCCGTGTCGAGGGCGGCATGGCTTCCGTCATCGAAGCGCTCGCCGCCAAAATCCCCGCCGATACGATCCATCTTGGCCAGGCTTTAACCGTGGTCATCGATCGCGGTGATCATGTCGAATTGCATTTTCGCGTCGGCGAAACCGTCAATATCATCGAGGCGCGCCGTGTGGTGCTCGCCTTGCCCCCGCGCATTGTCGAGGAACATGTCCGGTTCGAGCCGAGCCTTGATGAAAATCTCGTCGCCGCCATGCAGGATACCTATACCTGGATGGCCGGCGAGGCGAAGGGTGTCATAGCTTATGACAAACCCGGCTGGCGTGAGGCAGGCCAATCAGGCAATGCCTTCGTCACCCATGAACAGGCTGTGTTCGGCGAAATTTTCGACGCCTGCGATGCAACCGGCACGCGTGCCGCATTGGGTGGCTTTCTGGCTTTGGCTCCGGCTTTGCGGGCCTCGTTCAAGGCTGGTCTGCCCATGCTCATGGGCAATCAAATGGGCCAGGTGTTTGGACCCGAATACGAACATGGCGAACAGCATTATCAGGATTGGGCGGCCGAGGAATTTACCGCGACCCGCCATGACCAGATCCGGCCGGATGATCATCCCCATTATGGCAATCCGTTCCTGCGCCAAGTTCTATGGGACGGCAAATTGTTCCTCGGCGGCTCGGAAACCGCGACTTATGCCGGCGGCTATATGGAAGGCGCGCTCGATTCCGCCCGCCGTCTCGCCCGCGACGTTGGCCGTTTCGCGCCCACGGTCGTTGTACCTCTGCAACCCGGCAAGGAAGGGATTTCCAACGTGGAGAGTGTCGCGCAATTCGCCCAATGGGTCGCCGGACGGCAAAACAGTGTCCTTGAAACCTATCGCCTGACGCTCAACAAGCTCATGGCGAGCCCGGACAAGGAAATCGTGACGCAGCGCGCCATGGTCGCCACCGTGGAACAAGTGTTCAGCGAGGCTCTGTTCCAGCTCGAACAAATCCCCTTCGACATGCAGGGGGTCATGGTCGAAAAGGGCCGTTCCGATCTCACCCCGCAGATCTTGAAGAGCTTCGACGGCTTCATCCAATTCCTGCTGGATGCGGTGATTCAATACAATCGTACTTCCTGCGCCCTGTCGAATTTCCCTGGCGAGGACAAACCCTCGAAGGATTATCTGCAAGCCATCCTGCGCGATATAGCGGCGGCCTGGAAGGAGTTCTGCCTTTCGGTCAATGCCTATTTCGTGTCCAAGACACCGGTTCTTGCGGCGTCCTGACTTCAGGACTGCATCGGTTTCAAAATCTCCGATCCCGGAAAGTTGCCCCCTTTCCGGGATCGTGCTTTTCTCGGCCGCGTTTATCATTACACCGATCGGCGGTTGAGGAGATGTGAAGTCATGCGGCTCGGTCTGTTTGCCAATCTCGAACAGGAGGAAGGCGAAGGTTTTGCGGCCTTCGAGGCTCAGGCCGAACTGGCTCTTCATGCGGAAGCCTGCGGCCTTGAAGAGCTCTGGGTGTCGGAACATCATTTCAATTCCTTCACCCAATCGGCCTCGATCCTACCCCTGATAGGCTATTTTCTCGGTATTACCCGGACGATCCGGGTCGGCTCGGCGGCGGTGCTAACGCCCCTCCATCATCCCATCCGGCTTGCTGAGGATATTGCCACGCTTGATCTCCTGGCCAAGGGTCGGCTCAATATAGGGCTGGCACGGGGTGGGCCCTTTCCGGCGCAATATCAGCATTTCGGCGTTCCCCCCGAGGAAGCCGGCGCGCGAGCTCATGAAGCAACGGAGCTGCTCATGGCCTTGTTGCGGGAAAAAAATGTCACCTTCAAAGGTCGCTGGTTTTCCGTCGAGGATTTGACGATTTATCCGCGCCCGCGCCAGGAAGCCTTGCCGGTCTGGATTGCCTCGGCCTCGATTGACACGGTGGAAGATGCGGGCCGTTGCGGCTTTGGCCTGATGGCGGGCCATGCCTGGTCTGCACCGATGATCAATACTTTGCTCTCGACCTATCGTGCATCGGGTGTTGGAGAGACACCCGATCTCGTCATCTTGCGCAATGTCTGCGTGGCCGATACGGATGAGGAAGCGATGAAGAGGGCTGTGCCGGCGCTCGAACGATTCTTTACGCGTATGCGGGACTATGCCCGGCCGGGCCAAGCCAGCAGTCCGGTTTCTCTCGACAATGTCCTGACTCATGCGATTATCGGCTCGCCAGAAACCTGCCGCCGCAAGCTTGCGGATCTGGCGAGGGCCGTGCCGATCGGTGCTCTGGGATTGAAAATCGCTTGCCTTGATCGGTCCATGGGACACGAGATCGTGCGCCGTTTTCGAGAGGAAATCGTACCCTCTGAAGAAAAGCTGGTTGCGGTCACGGCCTGAGGCCGACGCTTTCGATTCTTAAAAAAGCACCGGTACCGCGTGGCTGTTCTGCTCGCTCGTGCGGATTTATGAGACCTGTCCAATGACCGCGATGCAAGCAAGCGTCATCAGCCTGGAAGAAATCGAGCGCGCTTTCGCGGCGGGCGCCGATCTCTGCCTTATCGAGGATTGGCGTATCGTCGAGCCCGGCTTGCTTGGCCCCCTCGCCAAGCGCTTTGGGCCCGATCGTTTGGGTCTGATGCTGAGCCCTGGTGAAGGGGACGCGCCCGACATGCTGGCGCGCGCATGCCAAGCGGTGCAAAGCGGTATCGGTCGATTGTTTGTCCCGTGGAAAGAAAATCGCTGGTGTGCTGGTCTCGCGTCACACGTGCCGGACGCGCGGATTTTTGCGGTGTTCCTGAGTGAGCACGGCTGGCGGCCCGATGATCTCGCCGGACTTGTTGCTGAAAATTTTGCAGGCGCCATGCTCGATTCCGCGGAGCCTAACCGCGCGCATCTCCTCAAACATGATGGCATCGTGGCCTTGCATGAATTCGTGCAAGCCTGCCAGGCCGCTGGCCTTTCGGCAGGTTTTGCTGGAGCGCTTGAAACTCCGGATATTGCCCGGCTTTTAGTCCTTGAGCCCAGCTTTCTGTCGTTCCGGGGCGCTTTGCGTCGCGAGCATCGACGCCAGGGTGTCCTCGATCCCGAAGCGCTGGCCTTGGTGCGAGCCTTGATTCCACGAAAAAACTTTCCACGCGAACCATCAATCTCGGGCGAGGATGAGATGATTGCCGAAACGGGCAAAGTGGATTGGCGTCTCGCCGGGCGCAAAATGTCCGAGGACGAGGATGTGCAGGGCGGCGAGACTGATCACGTCTTCGTCCATGATCTCATCCTGCCTATGTCGGTCGGCGCTTACGCGGTGGAACAGAAGGCCGCGCAAAGGGTTCGCATCAATGTCGATCTCGCCGTGCAACGCATCACGCATCATGCTGATACGATACGCGATGTCTTTTCCTATGATCTCATCATTGATGCAGTCCGGCTCCTTTTGGCGCGCGGCCATGTGAGCGTGATCGAGACCCTCGCGGAAGAGCTTGCCGCAGCCCTTTTGCAGCACCAAAGAGTTTTCCGCGCCCGCGTTCGGGTCGAAAAACTCGATGTGATCGAGATGGCCTCTGTGGGGATTGAAATCATCCGCAAGCGACCGGTGGGAACACGCGCCAGCCGCCCCTTGCTCACCTTGAGCGAGACGGCGATGAGCGAGACGACAAGTGGCAAGGGCGGTGGCTGAAGTTCAGGATGCTCGATCTGATGCTCTTGTGTACCGGTGCACCACCACTGGGGAAAACGATGGGGGAAACAGATGACCGAGCTGGTCCGTGACCATATTTATCAACCCGCCGAGATCGAAGAGAAGCTCAAGGATCTGCCCTTCTGGTTCTTTGCAGAGGGAGCAATCCGCCGCCGCTACAAAACCAGCGGCTGGAAGGCGACCTTAATGGTGGTCAATACGGTCGGCCATCTTTGCGAGGCCGCCTGGCACCATCCTGAAATCAAGATGACTTATGCGGGAATAGAGATCGCGCTTTCGACCCATTCGCCCAGGGGCATAACCGAAAAGGATTTCGCTCTCGCTCGCAAGATCGAGGAGGTGATTTTCTGGCAGCCCGGTCGTGAAGGGGGTGTGCTCGAGGGGACACCGCGTGATGCGGCTTTTGCCTATATCGATTATGACGATTAAGGCGCTAATGGTTTAATCGCGCGAAAATCGCACGATTTTATCCCGTCCTGTGGATCCGCGAATAATTTCCAGACTGGACGGCGGGATATCGAGATGTTTTGCGAGAAGACGCAAGACATCGCGATTGGCTTTGCCATTCTCGGGTACCGTCGTGACATAGATGCGCAGACGCTCGCTCCCGTCGGGCGCGGTTTCCACCACAATGCGATTGGCGGAGGCCTTGGGTGTGACCCGGATCGCTATTTCGACATCGGCCATGGCTTGATCGATAAGCATAGAGTCTTCCCCATGAGTTCATGGGGAAGACTCTGGTTTCCATTAATATCAGATGGTTTGGTTATAGGCGCCAACTTCGGGGTTTTCCCGCAAAACACCGTCCACGGCGGCGAACATTTCCCGCATTCTGGCTTCCGAGGCGGGGCTTTCGACAACGACCACCAATTCCGGCTTGTTGGATGAAGCGCGGACTAGGCCCCAGGTTCCATCCTCTGTCGTAACGCGGACGCCATTGACCGTCACGAGATCGCGGATTTTCTGGCCCGTCAGCGTTTCACCTTTAGCCTGCATGGCCTTGAACCGTTCGACGACCTTGTCCACGACGCCATATTTCTTTTCGTCGTCGCAATGGGGCGACATGGTTGGCGAACCCCAGGTTTTCGGCAGGGCCTCATAGAGCTCGGCCATGGACTTATCAGGATTGCGGTCGAGCATGTCGAGAATATGGATCGCCGTGACGAGTCCATCGTCATAACCGCGTCCAACCGGCGCGTTGAAGAAGAAATGGCCAGATTTCTCGAAGCCGGCGAGCGCCTTCAGATCAGTCACTCGGCGCTTGATATAGGAATGGCCAGTCTTCCAATAATCGGCTTTGACGTTTTGTTTCAGCAAATCCGGATCGGTGGCGAACAGGCCCGTCGATTTGACATCGACGACGAAGGTCGCGCCGGGATGCAATTTCGAGAGATCGCGGGCGAGCATGACACCGATCTTGTCGGCAAAAATTTCCTCGCCGTGATTATCGACGACGCCGCAACGGTCGCCGTCGCCGTCAAAGCCGAGGCCGAGATCGGCGCCGCTCTCACGCACCTTGTCCGCCATGGCGTGCAGCATGTGCAGGTCTTCGGGATTGGGATTGTAATGCGGGAAATTGAAATCGAGATCGGTATCGAGGGGAACGACTTCGCAGCCGAGCTTTTCGATGATTTTAGGCGCGAAGGCGCCGGCAGTGCCATTGCCGCAAGCGACGACGACCTTGAGCTTGCGCTTGATCGGCGCACGATTAGTCAGATCATTGATATAATGGGAAGGGAAATCCTCGACAAAACGATAGGAGCCGCCATCGGCATAGCGGTAGCTGCCTGAAAGCACGATCTCCTTGAGTCGGCCCATTTCATCGGGACCGAAGGTGACCGGCCGCTGCGCGCCCATTTTCACGCCGGTCCAACCATTATCATTATGGGAGGCCGTCACCATGGCGACGGCCGGAACGTCGAGATCGAATTGCGCGAAATAGGCCATGGGCGAAAGAGCGAGGCCGATATCATGCACGCGCACACCGGCCGCCATCAGCCCGGTCACCATGGCGAGCTTGATCGAAGCGGAATAGGAGCGGAAATCATGACCCGTGACGACTTCCGGTTTGACGCCCATTTCGGCCAGCAAGGTTCCAAGGCCAAGCCCCAGGGCCTGGACACCCATGAGGTTGATCTCCTTCTCGAAGAGCCAACGCGCGTCATATTCGCGAAAGCCGGTGGGCTTGACCATGGGGGAAGATTCATAGGCGTAAGTGTTGGTCTGCAGGAAAGGCACGGGCTTCGGGAACATGAATCATCCTTCGATTGAGCTTCACGCACAGTCAGACTTTTGGCGAGGCTATTTGCTGCAAGGCTATTTGCTGAATGTCAAAGACCTAGAGCTATTTTTCTGAACGGCTGTTCAACGTCCATCAAGCTCGATTTCAACAATCGCTTATCTGGCGGGTTGGGGAACAAAATGCTTCCCTATTTCAATATAATTATGAAACCGTTCTCTACTTTCTGCAAATATCGCATTTTCTTCACACGATAAGAAAGCCATTTTCGCTCGAGGTCACCCCATCCTCATGGTTCATGGCGAATTTTGGGAAAATCTCTGGAAAGGTCAAGGATAGTATAAAAGAACTACAGTTTTTAGGAATGAAAGCGGCCGATCAAGACCATCGGGTCAACCGAAAGCGGATGCTATTTCCGATAAGTTAATGTTTTTATAAAGGCTTAAAACATGACTCACGGATCCGGTCAGAACAAGCCATCCTTGGCGAGGCCCGCAGTTTCCATCGCATGGAAAATTTTATTCTGAAAATTTTCATCCTCGCCCTTGGCAAGCAATGGGGCATTCACCGCGATTGAAAGGCAAAGGGTTTCGACCCAGGCCGATTCAGTTTTGGAGAAATCGCCAAGGACATAATGGCGAACCATGTCCTTGATGCCCGGATGTCCAATGCCGATGCGCACGCGCCGGTAATCATTGGTGATATGCTGCGTGATGGATTTCAGCCCATTATGGCCAGCATTCCCGCCGCCTTTTTTGACTCGGACCTTGCCGGGCGCGAGATCGAGCTCATCGTGAAAGACGATGACCCTGCTCGCGTCGATCTTATAGAAATGCACAGCGTCGCTGACCGAGCGTCCGGATTCGTTCATATAGGTCTCTGGCTTCAGCAAGACGATTTTTTCGCCAGAGAGAGTGATTTCGCTGGTGAGACCTTGGAAACGCGCACGAAAAGCCGGCGCTCCATATTCCCGAGCTATGGCATCAATGGCCATGAAGCCGATATTGTGCCGGTTGGCGCTATAGGCCTTGCCGGGATTGCCAAGGCCGACGAAAAGAAGCATGG
This sequence comes from Beijerinckia indica subsp. indica ATCC 9039, assembly GCF_000019845.1. Classification (NCBI taxonomy): domain Bacteria; kingdom Pseudomonadati; phylum Pseudomonadota; class Alphaproteobacteria; order Hyphomicrobiales; family Beijerinckiaceae; genus Beijerinckia; species Beijerinckia indica. The sequence continues at coordinate 4,061,549 of NC_010581.1, forward strand.
CGGCCTGCCCGATAAAAGCATGTTCCAATGAAAACTCATCGGGCGATGCAGGTGAAGGAACGAGAGGATACGCAACAGGCCCGCGAATCCACGAGGAAAAAAGCAAAAGCCGAACCAGTCTTGGTCAGGAACCGCTTTTGGCCAGACCGCATGACAGGGCCGTGACAAGGGCGAAGTCTATGTGGATCTAGCAATCCTTGATTTTAAAGGCAGGCCGATAGGGTAGACCTGTTCGACCTGCCATAATCTGATCTGCGATAATCGCCGATTATTTCTTCTTGGGAGCTGCTGCTGCGGCTGGAGCGGCCGCCTTGCCTTTGCCACCCTTGCCCTTACCGGCTGCCGCGGCGGGCGCCTCTTCGGCGATCACGACCGGCGGAACAATGGTCGCGATCGTGAAATCACGGTCAGTGGCGACGAGCGAGCAGCCTTCGGGAAGCGTAATCGCGGAGACATGCATCGATTCGGCGATTTCCAGCGCATGCAGATCGGCGGTCAGCACATCCGGCATGGCATCGGCCGGGACCTTCAATTCGATCGCATGGCGCACGATATTCAAGGTGCCGCCCTTTTTGAGGCCGGGGCAGATATCGGCGTTGATGAAATGGATCGGCACCGATACTTTCAGGGTCGCTCCAGGCTTCAGGCGCAGGAAATCGACATGCAGCGGCTGGCCCTTGACCGGATCGAGCTGATAATCGCGCGGAACGACCCTCTGCTTGGCTCCTTCGACCTCGATATCGAAAATCGTCGTGAGAAAGTGCCCAGCATAGATCAATTTGTTTAATTCACGATAATCCAGCGTGATGGGCTCGGGCGCATCACCACCGCCATAGATCACACCCGGAATGCGGCCTTCACGGCGAATGCTGCGGGCGGCCCCCTTGCCTGTCCCACCGCGAACCGTGGCCGCGAGAGTTTTACGCTCGGCCATAGGATATCCTTTAAATGTCTTGATCGGCGCAGCGTTAGCGCGGGCCGATCATGTTGGCGTTAGATTTTGAGAAGAAGCGGCACACCACGCCTCCAGGGGTGTCGGATGAATATGCCGTCGGTCTTATAGGCTTTTTGGCCGGTCCTAGGCAATGGGGCGCTTTTCGTCACGCTCATCAAGGCCCGCGCGCCGGGCGGCGACGCCCGCAAGCGCCGACCAGTCCTTGTCGCTTTCGCCATGCGCGATGCAATCGAGGAAATTATCTCGCAGCAGACTCCCTAGCGGCAAGGGGACATGGGCGGCTTCTCCCGCAGCCAAGGCCAGGCGAACATCCTTGAGGCCTAGAGTGAGTTTGAACCCGGCTGGCTCGAATTGAGCCCTCGCGATCAAATCGCCATAGGTTTTATAGGCCGGAGCGGCAAAGAGACTATTGGTCATGACGTCGAGAAAATCGGCTGCCGTCACCCCATGGCCCTGGACCAGGGCCGCAGCCTCGCCGATCGTCTCGATCATCGATGCGATCATGAAATTACCGGCGATTTTCACAATATTGGCCGCTTTCGGCTCGCTGCCCACGGGCCAGATTTTCTGACCGAGGGCGGCCAGTACCGGCTCGATGGAAGCGACAGGGCTCGGTGCGCCGGCAACGACAATATGCAGCTTGGCGGAAGCAGCGGCCTCCGGACGGCCGAAAACGGGGGCTGCGACATAAGCAAGGCCGAGTCTATCGTGGAGCACGGCCAGTTCCTCGGCGAGGGCCACCGAGATCGTCGCCATATTGACGTGAATCAGCCCCTTGCGCGCTTGGGCGAGCGCACCCGAATCTATGAGCACGGAACGGACGGCGTCGTCATTCGCCAACATCGAAAACAGGGCATCGCCCTGCAGGGCGTCGACGGGCTCCTTGACGATTTCAGCGCCCTTTGCCTGCAAGCGAGCCAAGGGTTCCTGTGAGCGGTTCCAGGCTCGGACATGATGACCGGCGGCCAAAAGGTTCGAAGCGATGGCTAGGCCCATATGGCCAAGACCTAAAAATCCGAGTTGCATTGCCAAGATCCTCCTCCCCGTTTTTGAGGGCGGGGTGGTTGTCAAACGCACCAGCTAAATTCGCCCTGTAATCCAGACGAGCGCTTCTCATAGGCCAAGGCAAGACAAATTTTCGTACAGGCGCTTCTCATGAGCCATGACTTTCATGGGAGCGATGGTGAACGAAACCACGGAAACGGAAACGACACCATTTCAACGTTCTGCCGATGAAAAAACACGAGTGCTCGGTAAAGACCCCAATGGTGATCATGTACACGGATCGGCCTTCAAGAAGCCGCTTCGAGCAAAACGCCTTGTGTCGTCACGACGATCCAATGGCCCGCACGTTTCTCCACGAGGAGGATGCGTCCCTGCCCAGGCACGAAGACACCTTCTCTCGCAATAATTTTCTCGCTGCCGTTTTCTATATAGACCACGCCGTCACTTGCGACTTGCAACCGATAAGGGCTATCGGTGCCAGTAAGGGACATCGTACTTTCCTGCTCCTTTTGTGGGTGAGTAGGCTGCATCCGCGAAAAGGAATCGATGGCTCCTGTCATTTGGAAATCGACAGATGGCTTTTCGATCATGATCATCCGCTCGTGATCTGTGGAACGGAACGGCTGTGCAAAAAGCATGAGATGGTCTACGCCGTAAAACAGAGGGTGTCCAACTTCCTTCGCAATCATGATAGCGGCGAACGCCACGGAACTCACGGCAAAAAGAAGCCCTGCCACCGTCAAGCCCAGATCGGATGGAGACAAGAACAGATATTTTTTTATCGTCATGGAACAATTCTTTACGATGAAAGTCACGGAAAGGACGGTTGAAGATGCAGACAATCAAAAGATGAGCGACTATTCACGACAATGATATCTCTTCTGGCCTGCCTCCAATGAGACTTCGGCTGAATGGAATTTGAAAAAGCACATGTACCGATCGGCGTATGGTTCAATAATCACATCCGCCTGATTGCGCATCAAAGATGTAAGCCGTGGAAGTGGAAGCATGATGGTCGCTGCAATATCGATATGGTTCTTGCCACGGCGATCACTTGGTGAATCTCGAAAATTGATGTTTTCGGGTAGGCCATCGGACAGCAGGCGGTTACTGAGGGATCTCTCTTTTTGGAATGTAGTTAAATTCTTTGATGAGGATATCCTTGATGAAATCGCCGCCGAGCCGTTGATTGACGCGCTCCTTGATCCTCTCCTTCAGAGCAGAAATCTGGTATTTTTCCAGATGGTTAAAGTCTATGTCCTGCGAAAAGAGGATGTGGAAAGCCTCGTCTAAAATGAAAACCTCGGGTGAAATGTTCAGTTTTTTCATATCGGATTGATCAATATTATAAATAAAATTGGTCACGATATAACCAACCAATTCTCCGCTTTGGATCATTGGCACGTTGATATTTGCTGTCGTTTTCGATTCGATATGACCAGACATTTCTTGTGTCTGCGGATGTAATGCCCGGCTGAGGCTCCAGGTACTACCGACATAAAAGGCGACGGATGTGACGATGCAGATCCATATGCAGCATAGAAAGAGCCTCAGCATCGTTGTTGCCTGTCAAGTATATTGAGGGCGGAATATGTTCCATCCGATTCGTATGATTTTACTGTTTCGATGATTGTTTCCGTAATGCCTTCAATCGCCGTGAGGTGATTCTTCAAGGCTTGCAGATTGTAATCAAGGACAGCGCGCAAATGAGCGAATCGTTCCTGGATCTCCGTTTCAAAACGTGTTCCTTCCAAGCCACGAATGACACGCCGAAGTTCGAGTAGGCCTTGAGTCTTTTGGTGATTGAAATCCTGCAGGCTGATCGCGCAATTCTCGCGCAAAATCTTTGTCTCCTGCATCACAATCGTCTCGAGTCGATCGATGGCGTTCACGAGTGCGTCAAACAGAAATTGTTGCGGTTTATCGTCCAAGTGATGTGGATCGGCTTGGCCAGGATCGATCCTGGTCTCAGCCATGATAATACCATTACGCATACCATTTTCCTTCGCCTTGGAAGACAATCAAGGTGCACTTATGTCTCAAGTTTTCGACGATCCAATATCTACAGCTTTAAAAAATGGAGAGTCGTCTACAGGGGAAGAATGAAACATCCCGGCATAATTCATCCGGGTCGCAGCAACCTTACCAATTCCGAGATCAAGACGTTTGCCGATTTCCTTTGAAAGCTGATCGGCCATCATAGATTTCCAGATGTTGCCCGCTGTGCCATGACCGAATACATCTTCTGTATTTTTCGGTAGCATCGCCTCGACAAAATTGCGGAGCAGCACAGTTTCCAAATCCTTGAAGACTTTTGTCCGTGTATTGGGCGAAGGCGTCTCCAGACGCGGTTTGGGAAGGAAAAGGGGCAATGAATGTGATGGGGGTTCCGATGAGCCGACCCCATCCAATATGTGTGAAAAATGAACGTCATTCGTGGAAGACGACCCATCGGTGGAGCCCAGTCTTTCGCGCGCCATTATCGGCGAAATCGGGCCCGCTGCATTAGCAACGTCGAGAACGATGTCGGAAGGCGGCTGAATAGACATGGTGAACCTCGTCTGCAAACTAGAACCAGAAGTTCCAACAACATCTCGACATCGCTTCCGGCCAGTTCCAACAAAGAATGAATTGCGGTTCTAGCCTGTCGTTTGAAGTCGGTAATTGTGAAAGTAACGGTCCTAGCTTGTTCCGAGCTTACCTTCAGAAAGGGGCTCCTCGGCTTATTATAGGGATGGTATTCGTCGCGACGTGTCCAACCGGGAGAAAATGAAAGGAGGTGTAGAGCTGATACCAATCGTAAGCTTTCTGTCGAGCAAGGTCATGTTGAGGCAAGTTTCGCACTTTAGAGTGTCGAAAGTAGGCGCAATCAGAGGGGTTACGTCTGGGGATTGATCATGGTCGATGCTTCATTGAGTATGCCCGGCGAAGCGAATGGCAAAAATGTCCGTGATATAGGATTTGCCGCGGGCATTATCGCTATCCTGTCTGTTTTCTTCCTTCCTATCCCTGCTTTTTTCATTGATCTGGGCCTGGCTTTTTCTATCGCGCTCTCCGTCCTCATCCTGATGGTCGCGTTATGGATCCAACGGCCATTGGATTTCTCCGCCTTCCCCACTATTCTTCTTGTCGCGACTCTCTTGCGGCTCGCTCTCAATATTGCGACGACGCGGCTGATTTTGTCGCATGGTTCGGAAGGGACGACTGCCGCAGGTTATATTATCGGCGGTTTCTCGAAACTGGTCATGAGCGGTGACTTCGTCATCGGGCTGATTGTCTTTGCGATTCTGATGACGGTCAATTTCGTGGTGATCACGAAAGGCGCGACTCGCATCGCGGAAGTCGGCGCGCGCTTTACGCTGGATGCCATTCCGGGCAAGCAAATGGCGATTGATGCCGATCTTTCAGCTGGATTGATCGACGAAAAACAAGCCCAAGTGCGGCGCCGGGAACTTGAGGAAGAGAGTTCCTTTTTTGGTTCGATGGATGGTGCTTCCAAATTTGTGCGCGGCGATGCCATCGCAGGCCTTATCATTTTGGCGGTAAATATTTTTGGTGGCATTGTCATTGGTGTCACGCGGCACGATATGCCGCTCAGTCAGGCTTCCGATGTCTTCACGAAACTGTCCGTGGGTGACGGGCTTGTCTCCCAGATTCCTTCGCTGATCGTTTCATTGGCGGCGGCGCTACTCGTCTCGAAGGGGGGAACCAGGGGGACGGCGGAGCAAACGGTTCTCGATCAGCTCATCAAATATCCCCGCGCGCTTTATGTGGCGGCTTTGTTGATGGTTCTCCTGGCCGTCATTCCTGGCCTGCCAATGGTGCCGTTTTTGCTGCTTGCGGCTGTTTTTGTGGTGACCGCCAACACGATTCCGAAAAGGATCGCCGAGGCCGAAAAAAGAGAGAAGGCCAAACGTGAGGCTGCGGAGCGGCAGGCTGAGAAAGAAGCCAAGAATTCTGTCAAGGAATCGCTGAGATCTGCGGAAATCGAACTCTGTCTTGGCAAGCAATTGGCGACAAAATTGCTCGAAACGCATAATGAGCTTTCTCATCGTGTCGCCAAAATGCGACGCAAATTCGCCAAGCAATATGGGTTCATCGTTCCTGATATCAAATTGTCTGATAGTCTCTCGATTCCTGCGAAATCCTATCAGATCAAGATTCATGGGACGATCGTCGCGACCTATGAATTGAAACTTGGGGATATGCTTGTCGTTATCGGTGATGGTCGTAGGCCCGATCTACCCTTCGAAGAGACTCGTGAGCCCGCATTCGGCATGAAAGCGCTTTGGATCTCGCAAGCTTTTACCAATGAGGTGAGAAAGGAAAATTTTGTTCCAGTCGACATCATGTCTGTGTTGTTGACGCATCTCAGCGAAGTGATCCGCAGCAATCTGTCTCAGCTTTTGTCTTACAAAGACATGCGCGCGCTTTTGGATCAGCTGGGGCCTGATTACAAGCGCTTGATTGATGATCTCTGCCCGTCGCAAATCTCTTATTCAGGTCTGCAGGCGGTCTTGAAGCTTTTGCTCGCGGAACGTATCTCCATCCGTAATCTTCCGCTTATTCTAGAGGCCGTTGCCGAAATCGCACCGCATGTGCGACGTTCCGAGCAGGTGGTTGAACATGTTCGTATGCGGATCGCGCAACAGATTTGCGGCGATTTGAGTGAAAATGGCGTGTTAAAAATCATGCGTCTTGGCCAACGCTGGGACCTCGCTTTCCATCAAAGCTTGAAGCGGGATGGCAAGGGTGAAGTCGTCGAATTTGATCTCGATCCCGCCATGGTCGAGCAATTCAGCAAGGAGGCGACACGTGCCATCCGGGATCATCTCGATAAAGGGGAGCAATTTGCGCTCGTGGCCACACCTGAATCACGCCCCTATGTGAGGCTCGTCATCGAACGGCTCTTTGCTAATCTGCCCGTGCTTTCCCATCTCGAGCTTGCTCGTGGCCTCGACATCAAGGTTCTCGGGACGATTTCGTGACCTTTTCGCCTTCGCATCTCGTTTTGTTCGTGACCATTTTGTTTTGTCGTATCGGCTTCTGTGTGATGCTGCTGCCGGGCTTTTCAAGCCCCCGTATTCCCCTCAAGGTTCGCCTTGCCTTGGCTCTCGCTTTGACTTTGACGCTTACTCCGTTCCTGGCGGAGGAGGTCCGCCCGGCTCTCCGTGATGAGACACCGCTTCTTCTTGCGCATCTGATGATATCGGAAAGTCTGATGGGTTTTTTCATCGGCTTTTCAGCGCGAATATTCTTTGCGGCTCTCGAGACTACGGCGAATGCCATGGCTATGATGATTGGCATGACCAATGTGCTTGGCGCCCCCGTGAACGAAGAAGAACCGTTGCCCGTACTCAGTGCACTCGTCACGCTGAGTGCAACAGTCTTATTGTTCATCATGGACCTGCATTGGGAAATTTTGCGGGGTTTGGTCGGTTCCTACAAGGCAGTGCCGGTTATCGATCATTTCAATGCGCGCCTTGATCTTGTTCAAGTCGCCGATAGTCTATCTAAAGCTTTTTTTCTGTCTTTCCGGCTTGCGGGGCCGTTCATCATTTTCTCAATTATCGTTAATCTCGCTGTGGGTCTGATCAATAAGATGATTCCGCAAATTCCGATCTATTTTATTACTATGCCTTTCGTATTGATCGGAGGCCTTTTTCTGTTCTTCGCCACATCAACGCAATTGTTCGAACTCTTCATGTTCGGGTTCCGAGCCTGGTTGATCAGAGGATAGGATCATGGATGTTCCTTTAGCCAAGGCCCGGCGTATCGCACGGATCAGGCACAATTTATTGCGCCTCGCGGAATGGAAAAAATACGAAATTGATCAAGCGGTCCAAGCCGTCGAAGAAAAAAATCGTCGGATCATCGATCTGCTTCAAGAAGGTCATGCGGGCTCTGTGGCCTATTCAAAAATGCTCCTTGCCAGTCTCCAGAATATCGGACACCACAAGGACATTCTCGCAGAACGACAACGTATTCAGGCTGAAAATGTTTTGTGTGAGCAATATCGTTTCCGTCGCAGCATGGATGGGCTGGAGCAGGCACAGCGGCGGGAGGAATGCTTGCTAGAACATAAAACCTTGATGGATTTAATTGACGTTAGTCAGGCGCAAAGCGGAAGGCCCAAAAGTTTGCGGATATCCGATTCAAAGGAAGGCGAAAGCCCGTAGTGAGAAAGTCCGAGTCCAAGGGCTGGGGCGTACCAATCGGCTGTCATGAGGTAGACAGCAATTAAATCGGGAAGGGTTTCAAAGAATCGCAGGTCAACTCCCACGACATGGATGTGGCTTGTTCCGGTTCGCTTCCTGCCGCAAAAGTTTTCATTTCGATATCACCCTGTCTCTCCCTGGCTATGAATCATAGTCAGGGAGCGTCATGGGAGAAATTGAAAGCGTGTCGCCTACATCATAATCGAAGACATATAATGGTGCTGTATGCATTCACATCTGCTCACGCATCCAGCTCTCCAGCATCGCTCATTCATCCGGATTGGCGATGCTGCAAGTCTTTATGAACGCATCTAATTTATCTAAAAAAGGCTGCGTTTTTAACTAGACGCTTTATCATATGACTTGATCGGTATCAGAGGCTCGTGTGGGCTGTAAGGCCTGTAATCTCATTCAGCATGATTGGGGAACAGGCACGAAATTATTCACGCACTCATCGAGTTCGAAAATGGGCAGATTCTGGACCCCGAACTCAGAATTTCTCGATGAAGGTGCGTAGGTCGACTTCGAAGCTCCAGGCGCCACGCGGCTGGGCGAGAAAATCGAAATAGATCTGCGCGATCGCATCCGGGTCGATCATATCCTCGCGCTGGCCAGGCGACACCGGCACGTTTGCAGGACGGATCGCGCCATCAATGATGAAATGAGCGACGTGGATATTCTGTGGCTGGAATTCGCGCGCCGCGCTTTGGGCCAAGGCACGTAGGGCAAATTTGCCCATGGCGAAAGGTGCCGATTGGGCATTACCCTTGATGCTGGCCGTTGCGCCGGTGAAGAAAAGTGCGCCTTGCTGTTTGACGAGCATACGTTTGAGCGCTTGTTGCGCGACGAGAAAACCGCCGAAGGCCCCGGCATTCAGCGCGAAGGCGACATCCTTCGGGTCGAGATCGACCAGCGAACCGCGCACACGGCCAGCGACATTGTAGATGACGACATCAGCTCCCCCTAATTGCTGGTCGACCTCCGTGAAAAGCTTTTCGACACCCGCGGGATTGGTTGCGTCGCACCGAAAAAGCTTGGCTCCGGTTTGACCCGCCAGGTCTTTAAGCTTATCCGTATCACGTGCGACAAGGCCGAGTTTCAGGCCTTTGGAAACAAAGAGCCTCGCCAAGGCGGCGCTCAACCCGCTGCCGGCGCCGACGATCAGGGCTGTTTGATAGGGAATGGCGGCCATGGCTTTTCCTTCCGAAACTGATACTGGCTAATGCGGTTGGCCTCGAGGCCAAAACCTTCGTCCGAGTGACGCTTTCGTGTCTCAGACTATTCTGAAGCTCAATCTGAAGCATTTTCCGTGAAAGCGAAAGGACAGCCAGAGCCTGTTCCCAGGGGCGCCGGTGGTTAAGGTTTCGTCAACCTTAATCGTCTTTTATGGCTGACATGATAAAGGTGAAGGAATCGGCGCCAGAACGGGGCCCTTTCGAAGAGCCGCCATGCGCCTTATGTTTAAGTTTATGCATTTTCCTGCCAAAAAGCTTATGTCCTTTTCGACAGGAAAACGGCGTGCCGCATCGCTCGTTGATGCGGAGGCATGCGATGCTTTAAGTCTTTATTAATGCATCAAATCATCCAAAAACGGACTTGTTTTTTGGATGATTTGATGCCCTGGCGGCATTGATTACGGCCTTGAAAGAGGCCAATTCGCCGCTCAGAAAGCTAGGTTCCGATAGGTTCAACGGCGGTTGCGCAATGGTTCATTGGTCTTTTCCAAGCCGAGGACGCGCCTTGCGGTGCAAGCGCTTCTCCAAAATGCCTTGTCGCGAGGCGGGCTTCTTGCGCCACGCTTTGCTGGCGCTGGGGCTCGGCGCGATCACCCTTGGATCCACGCTGGCTCCGGCCAGGGCGGATATGATCCGCGCGCATTATTCCGTCAGCCTCATCGGCCTTGAGATCGGGGATGCCGTGGCGACCGGTCATGTCGAGCCCTCGCACTACCAGATCGATCTCAATGCACGGCTGACCGGCGTGGCCGCTATGGTTTCCAATGTCAAATTGGCCTTCGCTTCCGCGGGCAATTTGCATCGCGGCGCGATTTTGCCATCGTCCTATGCAACGACGAGCGGTAACGAACAGGAAACCCGGACCGTACGCATGCGCTTGCAGTCGGGTACCGTCAAGGCCGTGGATATTTCTCCGCCTTTTGAGGATTGGGAGGGTCGCGTTCCGGTGACCGAGGCCTTGAAGCGCAATATTCTCGATCCCACCAGCGCCCTGATCATGGCGGTGCCCAACAATCAGCCTCTGGTCGGACCGGCGGCATGCAATCGGACCTTGCGTATTTATGACGGCTATGTCCGTTATGATGTCGCTTTGTCCTATGCCGGTACGCGCGAGGTCGCGGCAAAGGGTTACTCCGGCCCGGTCGCGGTCTGTACCGCCCGCTATCATCCCATCGCCGGCCACAAGCTTGACTCGCAATCGACCCGTTTCATGGCCAATAACCGCGAGATCGAGGCTTGGCTGGCGCCGGTTGAAAAGGCGCATGTCGTCGTGCCCTTCCATGTGTCCTTGATGACCATGGCTGGCCTCGCAATCATCGATGCCGTGGAATTTACCGTTGAACCCTCGACTGTGACGGCCAATACGCACTGATGCGAGATCGAGAGGCGTGACCAGCACGTATGTCCATCGGACGACAGAACGCGTGGTCCTATTGGTTGGATCATGCTGAGATCATCACCGAGTTTGGATTTTGGAGCGGACTGTCCGCTCCAAAACTCAAGAGGCATTTTCATGCACAGACCCAGGTGACGATTGTCCTTTCCGGCGCACGCGCTTTTCAAATCAGAGGCAAGCACTATACGGTCTTTGCCGAACAAGGCCTCATTATTCCCGCACCCGCGATTTCGGAATGCCGCCTCATGCCGCCCGTCTCATAGAGCGTTTGAATATTGCCCGCTGGTGCCTCCAGCGCGGCGATTCAATCGCTGGATTGGCGGCAGAGCTGAATTTCTCGGATCAGAGCCATTTCGGCCGGCATTTTCGGTGTGCCTTCGGCACCACTCCCAACGCCTATCGCAAAAGCATGCGATGATCACAAACGTTCCAGACATTGTTTCCATGGGCATCCAATAGTCCTCCACGAGGTCTGGATACCCATGGATTGGACGATCATTATTCTCTTGTTTGTCGCGGGGCTGTTGGGCGGTCTTGTCAATGCGATTGCTGGCGGAGCGACTCTCTTGACATTCCCGGCCATGCTGGCGGCTGGATTGCCTCCCGTCGTTGCAAATGCCTCCAATGCGGTCGCTATTGCTCCGGGACATTTGCTCGCGGCACTGGCGGACTGGACAAAATTGCGGCCCTTCGATCAGTCTGTCATTCTCTCCTTGATGATCGCCATCATTGGAGGGGCCCTGGGCGCCTTGCTGGTGCTCGCGCTTCCCGAACGGCTTTTCGTCTTGCCGATCCCGGGCCTTATCGGTCTCGCGACATGTCTGTTCGCCTTTGCCCCGCAGATCCAATCATGGACGCATAAACGAAACGGCAGAACAAGACCTTCTCCCATCGGAGATTTCGCGGCGCTTGCCAGCGCCTCCCTTTATGGCAGTTTCTTCGGGGCGGGGCTCGGCATTGTCCTGACGGCTTTGCTCTCGATGGCCGGAAACACTCTGTATGCTGACGGGAGCCTTGCTGGGTGGCTATGCGGGTGGTCGTCTCATTCGTATTCTTCCGGCGCGTATGATCCGTGTGTTCGTGATCACCGCGGGTCTTTTAATGACGATTATCTATGCGCAAACACTATTGGTAATCAGCAGCAGTGCATAATGGGAAGGAACACCTTCACGAGCACGATGTAGCATGGCGCACGGATCGGTACTTTCTTTGTCGACACATGCAGGATTCAATGCATTGCGCGATAGCCGTAGGTTCCCAGCCTGGGACGAAGCCGAAGAAGCTGCGCAATGTTGACAGGCGGCAATTACCTGTACCGATCGTGTCTCCACGTTCCTGCTCGGTCGCGACGAGACCTTACCCGTCATTCGCATCGGACCTTGCAAGCTCTGCGAAAGCCCCCTATTTTGAGTCAGACCTGATCCGATAAAAGGAGATGCTTTCGACATGGACCTGAACTTCGCCGCCTTCACCCCTTCGGTATCGCTGCGAGACGTTCTGCCCCATGCCTGCATCTGTTTCCTTTTCCAATCTGTCGTGGTCCACGACTGACGGCACCCCGCTTTTCACCGACCTGAACCTGAGTTTCGGCTCCGAACGCACCGGCATTGTCGGACGTAATGGAACCGGGAAGACCACTCTTCTGCGTCTGATCGCGGGCGACCTGAACCCGGTTCCGGGCCAAATGCAGGTCGCCGGGTCGATTGCGATGATGCGGCAGGAGGCGATGGAACGCCCCGGCGACACCATTTCCGATCTGTTCGGAGTGCAGCCTGCACTCGATCTGCTTGATCGGGCAGAAGCCGGTCTTGCCGATGCCGATGAATTGGTCGAAGCGGACTGGACATTGCCCGCGCGGATCGAGGCTGCCTTGCTGCGCTGTGGCCTGTCGGCTGATCTGCAGACCTCGCTGGCAACTCTTTCCGGTGGGCAGCGCACCCGCGCCGCCCTTGCGGCGCTAATCTTTGGCGAGCCGGATTTCCTGCTGCTCGACGAGCCGACGAACAATCTCGACCGCGCCGGGCGTCAGGCCGTGATTGACCTGATCCAGGGCTGGAAGGCTGGGGCGATCATCGTCAGCCATGATCGCGAGATGCTGGAGGAAATGGACGCCATCGTAGAACTGACCCCGCTTGGCGTGACCAGATATGGGGGGAATTACAGCGCCTTCCGGCACTGGAAGGACACTGAACTGGACGCGGCTCAACGCAATCTTGCCCATGCGGAAAAGGTTCGTGCCGAGATTGCCCGTCGCGCGCAGCAGGCCGCCGAGCGCAAGGCACGCAGGGACAGCGCCGGGCACAAGGCGAGGGCGAAAGGCGATCAGCCCAAGATTCTGATGGATGCAACCAAGGGCCGGGCCGAGGCATCGGGCGGCGCAAACGCCCGTTTGCGCGATGCAAGGCGCGAGGCCGCAGAGGAAATGTTTTCTGCTGCCCGCGAGAAGATTGAGGTTCTGCATCCCCTGCACATGGATATTCCCCCGACCGGCCTGTCGCCCGGCAAGGTAGTGCTGCGGCTCGACAATGTGACCGGGGGATATGATGCCGACCGCCCCATCATCCGCGATCTGTCGCTGACCATCATCGGCCCTGAGCGTGTTGTCATCGCCGGGCCGAACGGCAGCGGCAAGACGACGCTTCTCAGGCTGATCACCGGCCAGCTGACCCCGCAACGCGGCGGGGTGGACCTCATGGTCCCCTCTGCCTTGCTGGATCAGCATGTGGAGCTGCTTGATCCCGCTCAGTCCTTGCGCGAGAATTTTCTGCGCCTGAACACCTCAGCGGATGCGCATATGGCCCATGCGGCACTTGCCCGTTTCGGTTTCCGCGCGGCGGATGCCTTGCACCGGGCGGGCAATCTGAGCGGGGGCGAGCGTCTGCGCGCGGGTCTCGCCTGCGCCCTCGGGGCCACACCTGCCCCCATGCTACTGATCCTAGACGAGCCAACCAATCATCTTGATCTGGACGGCATCGCGGCGCTGGAGGCCGCACTGACAGCCTATGATGGTGCGGTGCTGGTGGTCAGCCATGACGAGGCATTTCTGAAAACCCTCGCCCCGAACAGAACCATTGAATTGCAGGGATGACGGCTTTGTACCGCAATGGATGTGCTCCAGGTAAGCCGGACCTTCACATTATGAATTGCTGCTGATTACTGAAATGATGGTGAGCTTGTTATTATTTTAGGTGTGATCAAACATAAGGTTTCCGCCTTCTCAAAAGCGCCAGAGAGGTGCGGGTTGGGGAGCGGGTTTGAGTGTAAGCGGCAGTCCAGCGCTGACCAGGACGACACCCTCGCAGACTTGCGCAAGAGCCTGATTGAGCCGGCCTTGCGCATCACGAAACTTTCGCGCCAGGGCATTGTCCGGGACAATGCCCTGGCCGACCTCATTGGAGACAATGATCAAGGGGCCTGACAGTTTGAGAATCGTGGCCGTGAGATTGGCAACGGCTGTGTCGATTTCGGCTTCATGGAAAAACAGATTGCTGAGCCAGAGCGTCGCGCAATCCACGAGCAGAATGGAGGCGGGATGGGCGTTCTGCTCAAGGGTTTCACACAGAGCGAGAGGCGTTTCGACAAGCCCCCAGAGGGGACCGCGTTCACTCTTGTGGCGGGCTATGCGTTCGGCCATTTCCGCATCATGGGCCTCGGCCGTGGCGATCATCACCGGCCGCAAGCCGGAGGTTTCTGCCAGTCTTTGTGCGTAAAAACTCTTGCCGGAGCGTGCGCCGCCGAGAATAAACAGACTGCGGATGGGAGAGGCCGGGAAGGGATTCATGTAAACCGGAAAGGAACGAAATCGCGGCGGTCCGGATCGACGAGAAGGCCGCGATCGATCGGCGGCGCTGCCCGTTGCGGACAATCGGTGCGTTCGCAGATACGGCAACTGACACCGATCTTGGCGACCGGAGTGGTTTTTAGATCGATGGCGTCGGAATAGACAACATCATGCGCATAGCTGATCTCGCATCCAATGCCGAGCGCGTAATGACGGGGTTGCGCGAGATGGCTGCCAACCGATTTGGTGGCTGAACGGGCGACACACAAATAGCGCACGCCATCCGGCATTTCGGCGATCTGGACCAAGGTGCGGTTCGGCATTTCGAATGCCTCATGCACATTCCATAAAGGACAGGTGCCACCGAAACGAGCAAATTGGAAACGCGTCGATGAATGACGTTTCAGAATATTTCCCGCCCGATCGATGCGCACGAAATAGAAAGGGACACCGCGCGCATTCGGCCTTTGCAGGGTGGACAGACGATGGCCGATCTGTTCGAAACTCGCACCGAACATCAAGCAGAGGCGTTCGACATCATAACGTGTCGAACGCGCCGCATTCAGGAAACGCTCATAAGGCATGATCAAGGCGCCGGCGAAATAATTGGCAAGCGCGATCCTGGTGATGCCGGCCGCGCCGCTCGCCCGGAAACCGGCCTCGGCGATGATCGCCTCGAATGTATCGCCTTCCTCAAGATGGGCGATCTGATGCGCAATCAAAAACGCCCGGCTCGTCGGATCGAGACCATCCCGGATCGAGAGCACGCGGCCGACGCGATCATAGCGGCGCATGAAGCGCGAGGTCGGCTCGACCTTTTCGCATTCGACGCGCACGGCATGGCGGCGCAAGAGATAATCCGCGAGTTCGTTGACTTTCGTCCCCTCGCCGATGCCGAGTTCTTCCTCGGCGATTCGCTCAGCCGCGACATCGAGCACATCGATGTAATTGCCGCGATAATGGAAGAAATCCCGGACTTCCTCGTAAGGCAAGAGCATGCCGGAATCCGAGGCCGTGCCCGCCGGCCGATGGAGGATGTCCTCATCGTCCATCGTCTGCATGCGTTCATTGGTGCGGCGAAAAGCCGTATGCAATTGGAGAAAGGCATGTGCGAACCAGGACGCATTGCCAGCGATCATCTTCAGATCCTGACCACTGGGCGTCAGTCCTGAAAAGAGCGGATCGGCCAGGGCTTCCTTGAGATCGCCGATGAGGCGATCGGTATCTTCCTGCGCAAATTCGCTGAGATCGACGGAAAAGGATTGAGCGAGACTGAGCAGGACAGAGGCGGAAAGGGGACGCTGGTTATTTTCAATCTGATTCAAATAACTAGGCGAGATCCCAAGACGCTCGGCAAAGGCGCCTTGAGTCAGGGCGTGAGCCTCCCTGAGGCGTCGGATCTGGGTTCCGGCAAAAAATTTTTGACGCATTTCGCATTTGTAACATTGCGAAGGTCATTTGCAAGCAATTTGCAAATCGGCCCTTTTTTTAGGGATTCATCCCCTGGTTTTTTGTAAAGCCTACCTAACGACATTAGTCGTTCGATGGAGGTCACCATGAATCCTGCTTCCGTGACATTGCAGTCAATCGAGAAACCGGGTCTCCCACTCGTGTCCAAACCTCTCCCCAAAGGAAAGATTTTCATTGTTCATAGCGTGCCGCTGATGCGCCTCGCTATCGAGACCATCCTCAGCAAGGCCATGCCCTTGGCTGGTCATGCCATTTTCAGCATGTCGCATGCTGAAAACGACAGCCTCGGTCAGGCTACTTCTGGCGATATCGTCATTTGCGACATCACCACCTGGACTGTGCTGGAAAAAGAAGCTGATTCCGCGCACCAGCCCCATCTTCACAATCGCGGGATCGCCGTGGCGATCGTTGCTTCTCCGGATCAGACCGGCACCCGCCTGCTCGAGACACGGGGTGTCTCTGGCGTCATCCATCCCGATGCTGAACCGCAGGCCTTTATCGACATGGCCGGCGATCTTCTGGCAGGCCGCCGCTCCATTTCCAAATCTCTCAATGCCGCTCCGCATGCCGCGGGCCTCGGTCGCCTTTCGAATCGCCAATTCGAAATTCTCGAATTGATGACGAGAGGCCTGCTCAATAAGCAGATTGCCTGGGAACTTGGTCTGACCGAGGGCACCGTCAAGAGCCATGTCTCGGCCATTTTAGAAAAACTCGGTTGCGACCGCCGCACTCAGGCGATCACTGCTTTCATGCAGAGCCTTGGCGTTGGCCGTTCTTCCACGATCGCCGCCTAACCTACCGCTTTTTCCCCAAGAATAGCAGCGTGATCGGACCGAATGAGGCCGGGCTCTTTATTGCTCATCAAAATTATATCTTATGCCCAAAGATACATTTTCGGGCAAATGCTCTAAATTTCAGCAAACGCCATCGGATTCCCCCTGAAAGCGGCACTCCCTTTTAGGGTCGATGGTCTGGCTTTTCGCATGTGCCAAGCTGGATAAGCTCTATCCTAGCTTAGCACATGCGTTTTTTATGCCATTTTGTGCCCGGGTGCAGAATTTATTTCCCGCACCTCGGGCCTATTTTCTCAGGCTACCAGGCTCTGTTCTCCGCTTTCGCGCAGAACGGTGGCAATGGCTTCCGCCACAATATCGAGATTGGCCTTATTGAGAGCGGCAACGCAGATGCGACCGCTGTCCAGCGCATAGATCGAGAAACGGCTGCGCAACATCTCGACCGCTTCCTTCGACAGGCCCGAATAAGAAAACATGCCGCGCTGGCGCGTGATGAAGCTGAAATCGCGATCAGGGACCTGGACGCGCAGACGCTCCGCCAGTCCCTCGCGCATGGCTTTAATGCGATCGCGCATCAGGGCCAATTCATCGTGCCAGAGAGCAGTAAGGCCCGGCTCATTCAGGATCGTGGCAACGGTAGCGCCGCCATGGCTTGGCGGGCTCGAATAAGTGGTGCGCGCGATCCGCTTGATCTGGCTGAGAACTGGCCCGCGCTCGGCGGCGCCGCCGGTCACGACGGCAAGGGCACCGACGCGTTCGCCATAGAGCGACAAGGATTTCGAGAAGGAAAAGGAGACCAGAAACGGCAGGCCAGCTTGCGCGAATGTATCGATCGCCACGCGATCTGCGTCGAGGCCGTCGGCAAAGCCGAGATAGGCCGCATCGAGGAAGGGAATGACGCCGCGCTCAGCGGCAAGGGCTTGAATCTCCGCCCATTGGTACGGCTCGAGATCGAGCCCGGTTGGATTATGGCAGCAGGCGTGCAGAAGCAGGATGTCGCCGCTCGGCAAAGATGACAGGGTCTGAATCAGGCCAGCGAAATCAAGGCCGCCATCGGCGCGATAATAAGGATAGGTTTCGACCTCGAAGCCGGCGGCGGAGAAGAGAGCGCGATGATTTTCCCAGCTTGGATCGCTGATCCAGATGCGCGCGGAGGGATTGGTGGTGCGCAGAAAATCGGCACCGAGCTTGAGCGCGCCAGTGCCGCCGAGCGCCTGGACGGTGACCAGCCGCTCGTCGAGCGAGGGACGCTCTCCGCTGAAGATCAAGCTGGCGACGGCATTATCGAAAGCCGCGATTCCGTCGATTGGCACATAGCTGTGCGGTCCCTTGCGGCGCAGCAATTCTTCCTCGGCTTGCTGCACGCAATCGAGAAGCGGAACGTGACCGTTCTCGTCGAGATAGACACCGACTCCGAGATTGACCTTTCGCGGCGACGAGTCCGCCACAAAAGCCTCGGTAATGCCGAGGACGGGATCGCGGGGCAATTGCTGGACATGAGCGAAAGGCGACGACAAGAATTCAATTCCCGGGTTTTGCGTCCCTGCCTATCAAGAACGCCGAATTATCCATGGGTTTAACTCCGGCATTGGCGAATGCCGAAGGCAACAGGTTCATGAAAGCGAAGGTATGAGGCTTCTAACATTGCAGAGACCTGGTGTGTCTCCCGAACACCAGGCTGTCTCGACAAAGGCACCGCTCGGCATCAAGCTTTTCAAGGCTTTTGAAGGAGCCACGCTGTCAAGTAAAGAAATTTACTGCATCCTCGTCGCTGGGGCAAATGACCTTTTGTCGCGTTTCTGAAAGATGACGCGATTTATGGGGCGCCATGGCGCGCTCCCATATCCAACCCAGCAGGGGCATTTTGGTTATGCTCTATTTTGCCCGTGCGGCGAGCTTGGCCGGATGGTTCGTTGTCGCCACGGCGGTCGCCGGATGCGTCGCGGCATTGATGACAGCCTGTTTGAAGGCGCCCTCTATCGAGACAGCAAAATTATAATGCGTGTTTGAGAAGGGGGCTGAATGGAACGGCTTATCGCTGCGCCACCCGACCAGAATGGCACCGATGACCGGCTTGTCGGCGGTGGTGACGACCGCGCCTCCCGAGGCCCCGTCGCCCGTTTCGCAATCAAAGGAAAATTCACGCGTTCCCTCGCTGCCGATCGAGAGCTGATCGTGAAGGTGGCATTTTTCCATCGACAGGCGGTGTCCGTCTCCCCAATCGATATGGCCGCGCGCCACGAATTCGACGGGCTCATTGTCGTGAACGGTTTCGGCAAGGCTGAACGGAACGGCACCTTCGATGGGATAAGCGAGACGGGCGACGGCCCAATCATGCACCGCGGCGATGGAATAGGGGTCCTTGGAACCAGCGACGACGGATTTGAGATTGATCGGCACACTGACCGGCTTACCGTCCATTTCGATGATGAAAGAGCAGTTTTTGGCGCGCGGCCGGCCGTGCTCGTCGAAGAGGACATGAGCTGCCGTCGTCACCACATCATTGGTCAAGGTGAGCTGACCGGCGCCATGGGCTTGCCCGCATTCGATCAAGCCGGAAGACACGAAATCACGGCGCAGATGATCAGCATCGAGCCGATAATCGGCGGCGAAATCATCCACGCTGCGGCGGCTGTTGCGACCGAAAACCACGACCGGAACGATTGGTGCCGATTGGAAATGCGTAAGATCTTTTTGCAGAAAAGGCGCGGCCCGAAGTCTGGGCGATCCGGCGAGTGTCAGAACACAAGCCATGGCCAGGAGCACTCCAACCGTGACACCCTTTCCACCTCTCATTGGCGAACCTTTCCCGATGCGATTTGTTGCGTGGCTTTGAAGCCATTGGCGCAAACCGGATGGAGGCCCAATGGCAGATAGTCTTTCGCGCCGCCGGTCGATCCTCAAACGAGGCATCCCCTTTTGCGCGGGCATACGGATCGTCAGCGGAATGTCCGCTTTGTCTTCCCTTAAGGGAAGGTCTTCTTCCGTGACAAATCGTCACCGATCGGGTGAGACACCAAGGTTCGGCCTGCTGGTCCCGCCGAATAGGCAGCATCCCACCGAATGGTTAATGATTTCACCCGGGCATTCAAGGCTAGGGCATCAAACCAGAAATCGCCAAACATCGCCGAGCCGCCGCTTGTCTTTCGACCATGAGTTTCGGGCCAAATTTCGGCATGACAGCGCACCTGCGACATCATACCGATAAAATCCCCTCGCTTTCGCCGTCAGAGTCGCTGGCCCCACGATAAACCGGTTGCATAAATATAGAGCCAAGCTTCCGGTGATGACCCTGCGATCTCTTCGTGTCTCGCCTGACGTAGCGCTAAGCAGGAATAGTGCCGGATGCTCACCTTCTCTCCTTTTGGGCTCTCTTTTCGGGCCGCAAGCTGGCGCTCGCATCAAAATGCACGGGTATCGAGAATCACGGATTCTCGATACGTCACTTTTCAAACTTATCCACTAGCCCTCATTGAAGCGCGACAAGTCGCCTTCAATGAGGGTGGATACTATGGCAGGCGATTCCATTCCAAAATTATGGCAGTTTCCAACTTCGAGCGCGGCCTTTATCCCTTCTCCTTGAAAAACGCTAAGGCGAAAAAAGCGCCAAGGTGAAAAGGTGCCAAGGTTTTCGACAAAATGACCCGGGAGGTTTTGTGTCCGCCCTTCTTCTCGACCGTTACAAGGATAAAATCGCACAAGGCTTTCTCGAACCTGACCCGGCGCAGGTGGAAGTGCTCGGCAGACTCGATGATTTGCGGGAAAGGCTCGAAGGCTATCGCTTGCCCCGGCGTTCGACGCCGCTTGGCTGGCTTCTGGGCAAGAAACCGACGCCCGGGCCGCGCGGCCTCTATGTTTGGGGGCCGGTCGGGCGCGGCAAAACCATGATCATGGATCTGTTCTTCGAGACGGTCGCCGTCGAGCACAAACATCGCTTGCATTTCAACGAATTCATGGCCGGCATCCACGCCCGTATCCATGCCTGGCGACAGGATCTGAAAAAGGGTCTCGTTAAGGGTGATGATCCGATCGAGCCCGTGGCGCAAGTCGTGGCGGAGACGACCGCCTTGCTGTGTTTCGATGAATTCACCGTCACCGATATTGCCGATGCGATGATCCTCGGGCGCCTGTTCGAGGCCTTGTTCGCCCGTGGCGTGGTGATTGTCGCAACCTCCAATGTCGCGCCGGGTGATCTCTATACCAATGGACTCAACCGGGCCCTTTTCCTGCCCTTCATTCGGTTGATCGAGGAGAGGATGGAACCGGTGCGTCTCGTTGCGCGCACCGATTACCGGCTCGAAAAACTGCAAGGCCAGCCTGTCTATTATGTGCCCGCCGATGCGCGCGCTGACCTTGCCATGACGAAAGCCTTCAAGGCTCTGACGGGTGTCGAGCAGGGCGATCCGATCTCGCTTGAATTGCTCGGCCGCAGCCTTCGCGTGCCGCAGGCCAAGGCCCATGTGGCGCGCTTCGATTTTACCGATCTTTGCGATGCGCCGCTCGGGAGCACCGACTTTCTCGCCATTGCGACGAATTTCCATAGCGTGCTCATTGATCGGATTCCGATCATTGCATCGGATCGGCGCAACAGCGCCAAGCGCTTTATCCTGTTGATCGATGCGCTTTATGATCAGCATGTGAAACTGATCGCCTCGGCGGCGGCGCAGCCCATCGACCTTTATTTTGCCGAGCGGGGAACCGAGGCTTTCGAATTCGACCGAACCGTCTCGCGGTTGATCGAAATGCAATCGTCTTCCTATCTTGCCTTGCCGCATGGCACGATCGATTCGCAGGCCTCCGGTGTCTCGACGGGACTGGTCGAAACCTGATGCATAGGGTCGCGGGGGCGCCTGGATAGGGTGCTGCCTCTCGACAAGCAGGATTTTGCATGACCTGATGGTTGCACCCGAACCATCCCTGCAGAACCCGCCGTGCCCGGATCTCGATGCGCCCTCGCCAGCCACCCCAGACAGTGCCGACTACCGATGTCCGCATTCTCGACATAGCGGCCGAGCATATTCGCCGGCATGGTCTTGCCCGGATGACGGTGACGCGCATCGCCGAGGAAGCCGGCATGTCGCACGCCAATATCTATCGCTATTATCCCTCGAAAGAGGCCTTGATCGAGGAAATTACCGCCGCTTGGCTAAAACCTCTTGAAGCGGGCCTGCGCATGATCGCCGATGCGCCTGATCCGGCTTTCGACAAGCTGGAACGCCTTCTCTTTGCGATTCATCGGGCTTATCGCGCCAAGCTTGAAAATGACGCGCCCTTGTTCGATCTGTTTCTCGCTGCCAATGACAAGAATGCGCCCATCGCGCGCAAACATCGCAACCGCTGCCGACTCGAGATCCAGCGCACCTTGGAAGAAGGCGCGAGTGGCGGTCTGTTCGCCATTACCGATATGAAAAAGGCGAAAGCGCTGGTCCTCGACGCATTATATCGTTTTCTGTCGCCTGCCGGGATTGTGCTCGATGCCGAAGAATCGCGGGCCGGCGTGGAGGCGCGGATGCAGACCCTCCTCGATCTGGTACAGGGCGCCTTGACACAAGGCCGTTATTGATGCGTCCGGGTACCGGTGCGCGGGCCGGCATCACGTTTCCGTTTGCGATGACAAGCTACAAATTTTGTAAATAGAAACCCAAGAAAAAGGCGATTTTTCGGGGCGAAATACGCTTAGCCGATTTTGTCAGCGATATGAAAAGTATGGATTTTATAGGCGAAATCGAGGAACGGGCCGAGACAGACTTGAGCCTGGCCACGGTTTTCAGACTTTCGGGTGGCTTGCAATTGAAAAACAGCTTCGGCACAAGCATGTCCACGCTTCGTTCCCGGCCGATGAGCGGCCGGTGACATCTTCACCGACCAAGTCGGCATTCCGTTAGAGGGCACGACTCCAAAAGTTTGGACTCCAGGGGCTAGACTCGGGCCTGATTGGGCTCCGCTCCGTGGATTGGTGATCGACCAATGGCTTGACAGGGCCATTGGGGAGGATAAGCGAGGCCGCGAGAAGCCCCGGCCCTAACGTCGGCGGCGAAGCAAGGACGGATAATTATGGCGCGTAACAAGATCGCTTTGATTGGAGCCGGACAGATCGGCGGCACCCTGGCTCATCTGGCCGGTCTCAAGGAACTGGGCGACATTGTTTTATTCGACATTGCCGAGGGCACGCCTCAGGGCAAGGCCCTGGATTTGGCGGAATCAGCCCCGGTCGACGGTTTCAACGCGCATTTGAGCGGTGCCAATGATTATTCGGCAATCGAAGGCGCCGATGTCGTGATCGTCACGGCTGGTGTGCCGCGCAAGCCGGGCATGAGCCGCGACGATCTGCTCGGCATTAATCTCAAGGTCATGGAATCGGTGGGCGCGGGCATCAAGACCTACGCCAAGGATGCTTTCGTGATCTGCATCACCAATCCGCTCGACGCCATGGTCTGGGCGCTGCAGAAAGCCTCCGGCCTTCCGCCGCAGAAAGTCGTCGGCATGGCTGGCGTGCTCGATTCCGCCCGTTTCCGCTATTTCCTGTCCGACGAATTCAAGGTTTCCGTTGAGGATGTGACCGCCTTCGTGCTTGGCGGCCATGGCGACGATATGGTGCCTCTGCTGCGCTATTCGACGGTTGCCGGCATTCCCCTGCCCGACCTCGTGAAGATCGGCTGGACCACGCAGGAAAAGCTCGACGCCATTGTCAAGCGCACCCGTGGCGGCGGCGGTGAGATCGTCAATCTGCTCAAGACGGGATCGGCCTTCTACGCGCCGGCGGCTTCCGCTATTGCCATGGCTGAGTCCTATCTTAAGGACAAGCGCCGGGTCTTGCCGGTCGCGGCCCAGCTCAATGGCGAATATGGCGTCGACAAGCTCTATGTCGGTGTGCCGGTGGTGATCGGCGCCAATGGTGTCGAGAAAGTCGTCGAGATCACGCTCGATGATGCCGAGAAGGAATTGTTCAAGAAATCCGTCGCCTCCGTGCAGGGCCTCGTCGAGGCTTGCAAAACCATCAATCCGGCTTTCGCCTGAGGCTCTTCGAAAAGTCTCCGAACTTTCCG
This sequence comes from Beijerinckia indica subsp. indica ATCC 9039, assembly GCF_000019845.1. Lineage (NCBI taxonomy): Bacteria > Pseudomonadati > Pseudomonadota > Alphaproteobacteria > Hyphomicrobiales > Beijerinckiaceae > Beijerinckia > Beijerinckia indica. Next base: position 4,085,449 of record NC_010581.1, read on the forward strand.
AAGTGACGTCTCAGATCGACGTCATGGAATAAGCAAAGGTGATTTCCGCTCTGCTCGAGTGGAAATCACCAAGCCATCGGGTCAGCTTCAGGTCAGTCCGGTGGTTTAGGGTGCGTTTCAGGAGTGGGGTACGGCCCATAAGAGCCGCCGCTTTTGAGTTGATGTGATCCACGCGCCGGATGCCGCCGGCGTTTGACACTCTTCGCCGATGGCTTCGGCCAACCTCATAAGTGCCTGCATGAACATTCACGAATATCAGGCCAAAGCAATTTTGCGGGATTTCGGGGCGCCGGTTTCGCATGGAGCCCCGGTGTTGACGCCCGGTGAGGCGGAAGCCGCGGCCCGTGCCCTGCCGGGACCCGTCTATGTCATCAAGGCACAGATTCACGCCGGTGGGCGTGGCAAGGGGCATTTCAAGGAACCCGAAGCTGGCGAGAAAGGCGGCGTGCGTTTGGCGCGCAGCCTTGCCGAAGTCAAGCAGGCAGCCGAAGCCATGTTTGATCGCACGCTCGTCACGGTTCAGACCGGGCCTGCTGGACGCAAGGTCCAGCGCCTCTATATCGAGGATGGCTGCGACATTGCCCGTGAGTTCTATCTGTCTCTGCTTGTTGATCGCTCCACGAGCAGAATTTCTTTCGTGGTGTCCACGGAAGGTGGCATGGACATCGAGGAGGTCGCCCATAAAACTCCCGACAAGATCGTGAGTTTTTCGATCGATCCCGTGACTGGCATCGAGCCACACCATGGCCGCGCTGCCGCTGTGGCTTTGGGCCTTGGCGGTGATCAGGCGGCGCAAATCACGCAGATCACCACCTCTCTCTACAAAGCCTTCGTCGCCAAGGACATGGCGATGCTCGAGGTCAATCCGCTGGTGCTGACCAAGGAGGGGCGCCTTCTTTGTCTCGACGCGAAGGTCTCCTTCGATCCGAACGCACTCTACAAACATCCAGATATTGTCGCGCTGCGTGATGAAAACGAGGAAGATCCTAAGGAGATCGAGGCCTCGAAATTCGATCTCGCCTATATCGCCCTCGATGGCACGATCGGCTGCATGGTGAACGGCGCGGGTCTCGCCATGGCGACGATGGATATCATCAAGCTCTATGGCGGCAATCCGGCGAATTTCCTCGATGTTGGCGGCGGCGCCAGCAAGGAAAAAGTCATTCACGCGTTCAAGATCATCACCGCCGATCCTCAGGTCAAAGGGATTCTCGTCAATATTTTTGGCGGCATCATGAAATGCGATGTCATTGCCGAGGGCATTATTGGCGCCGTCAAGGAAGTGGGTCTCAAAGTGCCGCTCGTGGTGCGGCTTGAAGGGACCAATGTCGACCTCGGCAAAGTGCTTTTAGAGCGCTCCGGTCTCGATGTCATACCAGCCGATGACCTCGACGACGCCGCGCAGAAGATCGTCGCAGCAGTCGGAAAAGGAACAGTCTGATGGCGATCCTCATCGACAAGGAAACAGGGGTGATCTGCCAAGGTTTCACTGGCAGGAACGGCACCTTTCATTCCGAACAGGCCCTGGCCTTTGGCACGAGAATGCTCGGCGGCGTGGCGCCGGGCAAGGGCGGTCGGACGCATCTCGGTCTGCCGGTTTTCGAAACCGTGCTGCAGGCGAAGCAGGCGACAGGCTGCGAGGCAAGCGTGATCTATGTGCCGCCGCCTGGCGCGGCGGATGCGATTCTCGAGGCGATCGATGCTGAGATCCCGCTGATCATCTGCATCACCGAGGGCATACCGGTCCTTGACATGGTCAAGGTCAAGCGTGCGCTCAGCGGTTCGAAATCGCGGCTGATCGGTCCCAATTGCCCTGGGATTGTCACCGCGGGTGCCAGCAAGATCGGCATCATGCCCGCGAATATTTTCTCGGTCGGTTCGGTCGGCATTGTCTCACGCTCTGGCACTTTGACCTATGAAGCGGTGTTTCAGACCACGCGCGAAGGGCTTGGCCAGACGACTGCCGTCGGCATCGGCGGTGATCCTGTCAAGGGAAGCGATTTCATCGACATTCTGGAACTGTTTCTGGCCGACGAGAAGACGCATTCGATCGTCATGATCGGCGAGATCGGCGGTTCGGGCGAGGAAGACGCCGCTCAGTTCCTGGCTGACGAGGCCCGTCGTGGCCGCAAGAAACCCATGGTCGGCTTCATTGCGGGGCGCACAGCGCCGCCCGGCCGTCGTATGGGACATGCAGGTGCCATTATTTCGGGTGGCAAGGGGGCTGCGGAGGACAAGGTCGCTGCCATGGAAGCCGCCGGTATCAAGGTTTCGCCCTCGCCAGCGCGGATCGGTCATACACTGGCCGAGCTTGTGCGGGCATAGCGCCTACAGTATTCATTAAAGTGGTTCTTGTCGATGAACTGATTGTGTATATGTATGTGGATATGAATGCGCACCTTGATGCTCTTGTAAGAATTCAAGGCATCGCTTTCGTGTCCGATTTGCAAGCCATGTTCTTTGAATGAAGAGGATGGGTTGAACCAGCGGTGCCAGAGGCACAGCTGGAAAAAGTGAAATGGAGGAAGCGCGGAGATCCGTGCCCGTGGTCAGCATGTGTTCAGGGTTTTGATGCTCTGCATTCATGCCGCAGCCACGGTACAGTCTGGCGGGTTTGCCTTGACGGTGAAAGGTGACGGTCAAGGCAAGCCGGACGGACGGGATCACCATTCTAATGCGGAGGGTCGTTCAAGGCTTTTGCCTTGCGGCATTCCGCACGAGCCGAGATCATGTCTGTAGCTGTCGCCAGACGTGATTTCTGGGTTTTTTGATCCGAGGTTGGCGCAAGTCGCGATCGTGCGACGCAAAGGTTAAGTCGCTTCATGGGCGTGACCTTAGTTGCGAGGCCCATGCAGGGATCACCGAATGATGACGAAGGATCATTGCTGAAACACGCGCAATCACCCTGGCCCGAGCGTTCGGGTGTGCCTATCTCGGGAAAGAGACGCGGCGCGAGATCGAGGGCGATTGCAATAACTTGCAGGAGATGATGATGGCACGCCAGGATGAAGATGCAACAGGCACGGGTGCCGGCAGCGGCGGCACCGGCCGCTCCTCCCCCAACCAGGCTTTTGCGCAAACCGCTTTTCTCTATGGCGGCAATGCGACCTATGTCGATCATCTTTATGAATCTTATCTACAAAACCCGGCCTCGGTCGATCCGGAATGGCGCGAATTCTTCTCGGGCATGAACGATGAGCGCCGATCGGTCCAGATCAGCGCTGAAGGTCCGGCTTGGAAAAAGCCGAATTGGCCGATCACCGCCAATGGCGAACTGGTCTCCGCGCTCGACGGTAATTGGGCGCTGACCGAAAAGGCGATCGGCGATAAGCTCAAGGCCAAGGGTGAGGCGAAAGCCGAAGCAAAAGGGCAGACGGTCTCGGGCGCCGATCTCGAACGCGCGACCCGTGATTCAGTGCGCGCCTTGATGATGATCCGCGCCTACCGTATGCGCGGCCATTTGCATGCCAATCTCGATCCCCTGGGCCTTGCGCCGCCGAAGGATCATGAGGAATTGCATCCGGCGACCTATGGTTTCACGGAGGCCGATTACGATCGCAAGATCTTCATTGATAATGTGCTTGGTCTCGAATTCGCCTCCATCAATGAAATGCTGCCGATCCTGCGCCGCACCTATTGCGACACGATCGGCTTCGAATTCATGCATATTTCCGATCCCAGCGAAAAGGCCTGGCTGCAGGAACGCATCGAAGGCCCCGGCAAGGAGATCAGCTTCACGCAGGAAGGCAAAAGGGCGATCCTGCAGAAGCTCGTCGAGGCTGAAGGCTTCGAGAAATTCCTCGATGTGAAATATACCGGCACCAAGCGTTTCGGCCTCGATGGCGGCGAGGCCATGGTGCCGGCGCTGGAACAAATCATCAAGCGGGGCGGTGCGCTCGGCGTCAAGGAAATCGTTCTCGGCATGGCCCATCGTGGCCGTCTCAATGTCCTGTCGCAGGTCATGGGCAAGCCGCATCGCGCGATCTTCCATGAATTCAAGGGCGGTTCGTTCAAGCCCGACGATGTCGAAGGTTCGGGCGACGTCAAATATCATCTTGGCGCCTCTTCCGATCGCGACTTCGACAATAACAAGGTCCATCTGTCGCTGACCGCCAATCCGTCGCATCTCGAAATCGTCGATCCGGTGGTGCTCGGTAAGGTCCGCGCCAAGCAGGATCAATGGAACGATGTGGTGGAGCGCAACCAGATCCTGCCGCTCCTCATCCATGGCGATGCGGCTTTCGCGGGTCAGGGCGTCATTGCCGAATGTTTCGGCCTGTCCGGCCTCAAGGGTCACCGCACCGGTGGCTCGGTGCATTTCATCATCAACAACCAGATCGGTTTCACGACCTATCCGCGCTTCTCGCGTTCGTCGCCCTATCCGTCCGACGTCGCGAAAATGATCGAAGCGCCGATCATCCACGTCAATGGCGATGATCCTGAGGCTGTGGTCTATGCCGCCAAGATCGCGATCGAATTCCGGCAGAAATTCCATAAGCCGGTCGTCATCGACATGTTCTGCTATCGCCGCTTCGGTCATAACGAGGGCGACGAGCCGGGCTTCACCCAGCCGGTCATGTATAAGGAGATTCGCTCTCACAAGACGACGCTCGAACTCTATGCCGGAAAGCTCATCGCCGAGGGTCTCGTGACCGATGGCGAGGTCGAAAAGCTGAAGAACGATTGGCGTCAGCGTCTTGAGGCGGAGTTCGAGGCGGGCCAAGCCTATAAGCCGAACAAGGCCGATTGGCTCGACGGCCGCTGGGCTGGCCTGAAGCCGGCGGTCGATGGCGAGGATGATCGGCGCGGCCGCACCGGTGTCGATATCACGCGCTTGAAGGAGATCGGCGAGCGCCTGACCACGATACCGGAGAGCTTCCATCTGCATAAGACGATCGGTCGCTTGATCGATAATCGCCGCAAGATGATCGAGACGGGGACGGGCATCGATTGGGCGATGGGCGAAGCGCTTGCCTTCGGAACCCTTGTCGATGAAGGCCATCCGGTGCGTCTGTCGGGCCAGGATTCGGAACGCGGCACGTTCTCGCAGCGCCATTCCGTGCTGACCGATCAGGAGACGGAGGCGCGCTATGTGCCGTTGAACCAGATCCGCGACGAGCAGGCCAATTACGAAGTCATCAATTCGATGCTTTCGGAAGAAGCCGTGCTCGGATTCGAATATGGCTATTCCCTGGCCGAGCCCAATGCGCTCGTCCTCTGGGAAGCCCAGTTCGGCGATTTCGCCAATGGCGCACAGGTCCTGTTCGACCAGTTCATTTCCTCGGGCGAGCGCAAATGGCTGCGCATGTCGGGTCTCGTCTGCCTGCTGCCGCATGGCTATGAGGGCCAGGGACCGGAACATTCCTCGGCCAGGCTCGAGCGCTATCTGCAGCTCTGCGCCGAGGATAATATGCAGGTCGCCAATTGCACGACGCCGGCCAATTATTTCCACATCCTGCGCCGGCAATTGAAGCGCGACATCCGCAAACCTCTGATCCTCATGACACCGAAATCGCTGCTGCGCCATAAGCGTGCGGTTTCGACGCTGGAGGAATTGCAGACGGGTTCGAGCTTCCACCGCCTGCTGCTCGACGATGCCGAGCAGGGCAAGGCCGAGAAGATCAAGCTCGTCAAGGACGACAAGATCCGTCGCGTCGTCCTATGCTCGGGCAAGGTCTATTACGACCTCTTCGAGGAACGCGAGCAGCGGGGCGTCGATGACGTCTATCTGTTGCGTGTCGAACAGCTCTATCCCTTCCCGTTGAAGGCTTTGGTCAACACGCTGTCGCGCTTCAAGAAAGCTGATGTGGTGTGGTGTCAGGAAGAGCCCAAGAACATGGGAGGCTGGACCTTTGTCGAACCCTATATCGAATGGGTGCTCGGACAAAGCGGTGGCAAGGCGACGCGGCCGCGTTATGCCGGCCGGCCGGCTTCCGCCGCGACGGCGACCGGCCTCATGTCGAAACATCTGGCGCAGATCAAAGCCTTCATGGACGAGGTCTACGGGGCCTGAGGCTCAGATTCGATAAAACGTGAGCAGCATGATGGCGCTAGTATCCACCCTTATTGAAGCGCGACTCGTCGCGGTTCAATAAGGACAAGTGGATACGGTTTAAAAAGGGGCTTATCGAGAATCCGTGATTCTCGATACTAGCCGTCATGCTGTGAGAACCCATTTCGCCATTTCGATGACGATTGATTTGATTTGAAGAGGAGGCCGCACGGCGGCAAGCGTGATCCTATGACAACTGAAATCCGCGTCCCCACTTTGGGAGAATCTGTGACCGAGGCGACGATCGGTAAATGGTTCAAGAAGGCGGGCGATGCCGTCAAGGCGGACGAGCCGCTGGTCGAACTCGAAACCGATAAAGTCACGCTCGAAGTCAATGCGCCAGCCGCTGGCGTGCTCGGTGAGATCGTTGCCAAGGATGGCGACACGGTTGGCGTCGGTGCCCTGCTCGGACAGATCGTCGAAAGCGGCGCTGGCGCCGCGCCGGCCGCGGCCAAGCCTGCTGCTCTTGCACCTGCTCCCACTCCTGCCGCCGCGCCTGCTCCGGCCCCGAGTGCGGGTCTGCCGCCGTCACCCGCCGCCGCCAAAGTTGCGGCCGATGCCCATGTCGATACGCAGGCGATCGATGGCTCCGGCAAACGCGGCCAGGTGCTGAAAGGCGATGTGCTCGATTATGTCGCCAAGGGCGCGGCGCCTGCTGCGGCTCCGGCCCCGGTTATCGCCCGTGCGCCCGCGCCGCAGGAAGATGGTGCGCGTGAAGAACGGGTGCGCATGACCAAGCTGCGCCAGACCATCGCGCGCCGCTTGAAAGATGCGCAGAATACCGCCGCCATGCTCACGACCTTCAACGAGGTCGACATGACCGAGGTCATGGCCCTGCGCGCGAAATACAAGGATATTTTTGAAAAGAAGCACGGCACCAAGCTCGGCTTCATGGGCTTTTTCGTGAAGGCTTGCGTCGCGGCCTTGAAGGATATTCCGGCCGTCAATGCCGAGATCGATGGTACCGATCTCATCTACAAGAACTATTACCACCTTGGCATTGCGGTTGGCACCGATAAGGGTCTCGTCGTGCCTGTCGTGCGTGACGCTGATCAATTGAGCATCGCCGGCATCGAAAAGACGATCGCGGGTTATGGCAAAAGGGCGCGCGACGGTCAGTTGAAGATCGAGGAAATGCAAGGCGGCACGTTCACGATCACCAATGGCGGCATTTACGGCTCCCTGATGTCGACGCCGATCCTGAATGCGCCGCAGTCGGGCATTCTCGGCATGCACAAGATCCAGGACCGGCCGATGGTCGTCGGCGGCAAGATCGAGATCCGGCCGATGATGTATCTGGCTCTGTCCTATGATCACCGTATCGTCGACGGCAAGGAAGCCGTGACCTTCCTCGTCCGCGTCAAGGAAGAGCTGGAAGATCCGGCCCGCCTGGTTCTCGATCTCTGATCGGGATCGGCAAATCATGAAGGAGACGGAACCGCCCAAGACGGATCAAGAAGAAACGATCCCTCAGGCTTTGTCTCCCTCATCCCTTTTCAATCATTTCCTAGCGGGGATGAGGCCGTTCCTGGGCTTTTTCTCCGCCTTTCTCCCTGAAACCGATCATCGCCCCGAAGTGAAGGATGAGTCTTCCTCACAGGATGAGCATGATCCAGCCATGAGTAGCGGGATGTCTTACGATCTTGTCGTCATCGGCACGGGCCCAGGCGGCTATGTCTGTGCGATCCGTGCGGCGCAGCTCGGCCTCAAGGTGGCCGTCGTCGAAAAGCGCAAGACCTTTGGAGGCACCTGCCTCAATATTGGTTGTATTCCCTCCAAGGCCTTGCTCTACGCCTCGGAAAAATTCGAGGAAGCGGCGCACGAACTCGCAAGTTTCGGCGTCGTGGTTGGCAAACCGACCCTCGATCTTCCGGCCATGATGAAACACAAGGACGATACGGTCGGTGCCAATGTCAACGGCGTCGCCTATCTGTTCAAGAAGAACAAGATCGACAGTTTTATCGGCCTCGGCACGATCACGGCGCCCGGCAAAGTCCAGGTCAAGGCCGAGGACGGCTCGACTCAGGACATCGAGACCAAGAACATTGTCATCGCCACCGGTTCCGAGGTCACGCCGCTGCCGGGCGTCACAATTGATGAGCAAGTCGTGGTGTCCTCGACCGGCGCGCTCGCCCTTCCCGCGGTTCCCCAAAATCTGGTCGTCGTCGGCGCGGGCGTCATCGGCCTTGAACTGGGTTCCGTCTGGTCGCGCCTCGGGGCCAAGGTGACCGTGGTTGAGTTTTTGGATCGTATCCTGCCCGGCATGGATGGCGAGGTCGCCAAACAAGCCCAGCGCATTTTCGAAAAGCAGGGCTTTACCTTCAAGCTCGGCCATAAGGTTCTCGGGGTCGAACAATCTGGCGGCAGCGCCAAGGTGACGATCGAACCGGCGGCTGGCGGCGAGAAAATCGTGCTGGAAGTCGATAAGGTTCTGGTCTCCATCGGCCGGCGCCCAGTCACCGATGGCCTTGGCCTCGATCAGGTGGGCGTCACGCTCGATCGCGGCCGTGTCGTCATCGACGATCATTTCGCGACCAATGTTCCCGGCATCTACGCGATCGGTGATGTCGTGCGCGGTCCGATGCTCGCTCACAAGGCCGAGGATGAAGGCATTGCGGTTGCCGAAATTCTGGCCGGTCAGCATGGCCATGTGAATTACAATGTCATTCCGGGCGTGGTTTATACGTCGCCGGAAATCGCGGCGGTTGGTCAGACGGAAGAGGATCTGAAGGCCAAGGGGATCACCTATAATGTCGGCAAATTCCCCTTCACCGCCAATGGCCGCGCGCGCGCCATGCGTCAGACTAACGGCTTTGTGAAAATCCTCGCCGATGCCAAGACCGACCAGGTGCTCGGCGTCCATATCATCGGACCCGTCGCCGGCGAATTGATCGGCGAGGCTTGCGTCCTGATGGAATTCGGCGGCTCAGCGGAAGACCTCGCCCGCACCTGCCATGCGCATCCGACCTTGTCGGAAGCCGTGAAGGAAGCAGCGCTCGGGGTGGATAAGCGCTCGATCCATATTTGAGAATTCAGAATTGAAGACATAGCCAAGAGCGCCCTTTCGGGGCGCTCTTTTCTTTGGAACCTTCTTCGATGCTCATCCGGCGTTAAAGGCCTCTCTTGATTAAGATCTTTCTTGATCTACATTGATCTCCAAGTAGATCCAAGGAGAGAAATCATGCAGGTCGCGAAATGGGGCAATAGCCTCGCCGTTCGCCTTCCCGCCGCGCTCGTCGAAGCCCTGGCGTTGAAAGAGGGGGATGAGATCGAAATCCATATTGCCGATGCGCGAGAATTTGCCGTGACGCGCAAACCCGGCCGAGAGGAATTGCTGCGGCGTCTTCGGGCCTTCCGCGGGCGTCTTCCTCCCGATTTCAAGTTTGATCGGGATGAGGCGAATGCCCGGTAGCTTCTTCGATACGAATGTCTTGCTCTACCTCGCATCGGGCGATCCTGTAAAAGCGGATCAGGCGGAGAAGGTCATCAATGAAGGCGGCATGATCAGTGTGCAAGTCCTGAACGAAATCACGAATGTTGCCCGGCGAAAAATGTGTCTGTCATGGGCGGAGACCCGTGCGTTTCTTTCGATGATTCGCGATTTGCTGCAGGTCCATCCTATGACCCTTGAAACGCATGAAACAGGCCTCGCCCTCGCCGAGCGCTACAATCTCTCGACTTATGACGCCATGATCGCTGCCTCAGCGCTCCAGAACGATTGCGACACGCTTTGGTCGGAGGACATGCAGGATGGGATGGTGATCCAAAACCAAGTCAGGATTATCGACCCGTTTCATTCAAGAGGCTAGAGCATCCGATCCGATTCGCATGCCTGATACTTTATATCTTTGTGCGTCATCATATTGGTAAAATACTATGCGTATTATAATATACCTCGCAATCGCTTTAAATACTCTTTTTCCTTGGTCGCAAGTTAGAGGGCAAGAAACCGGGATTAAGAATCTTGTAGTATTCTCTGGAACATGCCGATTCCAATTGATTAAAGGTTTTTTCCCGTGTGACCAAAAGGTCATTTACTCTCAGCTGTCGAATGGACGTTCTATAGTTTCATTTTCATATGAAAATACAGTATTTTCTGTTTCTGGAGGAAAAGATCGGCAGCCAAACTTAGAGAATTATTATCTAAGTATAGATACTATACGTATTAATCAAAAAAACCAAGCTGAGATTGCAGATTACGGAATGGAGGGAGAATGCCATTTCCAAATGAACAAGCCAGCTACTAAATTTCATTACATAAGATGTGATGTTTATAATCGACGAAAAGGTTCATTGTACAATTTTTATTTAGAAAATATCCAAAATTTGGATCGAACGACTGATGTCGCTGTGTCGTCGTTAGCAAGTACCGGCAATTTGAAGGTTTCTATAGCCGAGTGTGGGAAATCGAAGGTTTCTTCCGAAAAGATAGACTATTGCTCTTTCGTGATTTCGCACACAACTGATCCAAAAATTCTGGAACGGGCTTTCAACCGGCGAGGGCTCGCTTACATGGATCTAAAACGGTTTGCGGAGGCAGCGGATGATTTTACCGCTGTCATTAGACTAAATCCAAAGATCGCTGGTTATTATGACAATCGTCAATACGCTTACAAAGCACTGAGACTATTGAAAGAAGCTATGAAGGATGCAACGGAAGCAGTTCGTCTAGCTCCCACATATTCATTCGTTTACCGTAGTCGAGGTTTGTTGCTCACTGATTTGGAGCAATATGATCTTGCAGAGGCAGATTTCACAACAGCAATATCTCTTGCTCCTAAAGATGGTGGTCTTTTCGTTGATCGTGGCAAGATGTTTGTGGCGGCTAAAAAAACTCATGAAGCCGTGGCGGATTTTACTCATGCCATCGATATGGATGCAAATAACGCGATCGCGTTACGCGAACGAGGTCTTGCTTATAAGATGCTTGGTGATTATGCGGCGGCTACAGCTGATTTAAGCCTATTTGCGCGATTGGAGCCGGGCGACCAAGAGGTCAACCGTGCGCAGCACGAAATACAAAACCTACAGAAACTGCCAAATGCCGTAACGTCTCCACCTGCGAGGTTGCCGGAAGCGAAGAATTCGGACGCTGACAAAAATGGCTCGTCAGGTACTGGATTCTTTGTATCGCCGAGAGGCTATATAGTTACCAACGCTCATGTCGTTAACGGTTGCAAGGATGTGCAGATAACGTCGGGGTTGTCGCCAAAGATATCTGCTCGAATCTTGACCCAAGATTCGGCAAATGATCTCGCGTTGTTGAAAAGTGACTTGCGACCTAATACGTTGGTTCCACTCAGAGTTGGTGTGCGGATCGGCGAGAACGTTGCTGTATTTGGTTTTCCTTTAATCGGGCTACTTGCAACGAGTGGGAATTTTTCTGTTGGTATTGTTTCTGCTCTTGCAGGTCTTGGAGATGATACGCGCTATCTGCAGATATCTGCCCCAGTTCAGCCGGGTAATAGTGGTGGTCCCGTGCTCGATCAAAGTGGAAACATTGTGGGCGTGGTGGTAGCAAAGCTGGATGCCATAAACGTCGCTGCGATTACTAAAGACGTCCCTCAGAATGTAAATTTCGCAATCAAGACAAGCGTGTTGACGAATTTACTTGATGCCAATGGAGTGGACTACTCAACTGGGAGTGCAGGACAGTTTTTGCAATCGGCCGATCTCGCGGAGCGAGCAAAATCCATTGCTGTGCTGATCGAATGTGGTCCATAATTGTAATGGAAGTCGTGATTTTCTTTCCTAAGAGGCTGTTTCGAAATCCGTTCAACCATACCCTGAGGGCGGCAAACCGATATATGCAGATATCGGTTTCCAGAGGAGACTTTCCGATTTGGCTCCTCTATTTTTACGCCTTGCCTTGGGTTACGAGCACTTTCGAAACGGACCCTAAGAAATGTCGATATAGCCGAATCGGTGGCGACGAGCCGTTCCAAAATACAATTGAACCAATGATCACTACGACCAAATCATGCGGTGAAATAAGCGTGATGCAAGCTAGGTAGAGTTTGAGTAGGATCTGATCAATCCTCAGGCGAGGGCGTCTCAAGCTTTTCCGGCTCGAAGCCCCGAAACGTCGAACAAAACTCGCACGTCACGCCGATCTTGCCATTGTCGCTGACCCTGTCCTGGCGTTCGTGAGGCGTGAACACCTTCACACCGCGCTCATGAAATAGGTGGTAGAGTAGGCGTTCGTTGGAGAGGGTCGGATCGACGAGTTCATGATCCCCGATCGTGCCGACGAGAATTTTCGCCTCGCTTCAGGCATCGTCTTCAAGCAGCACCAGTTCTGCCTCACGCCTTCAGGTGCATTGCCTGGTCGGGCTCTACTCCCCTTCCAGAAGGACCTGCCGGGCGATCTGGTAGGGAAACCCCTGCCGCAACAAGGCCGCGAGCGCTTTATCGCGGCGTTTCGCGGCCTTTTCCGGCATCTCGCCTGGGCGAGGAAACAGCCTTTTGCGCCTCGCGAAAAGCCGCGCCTGTTCCAGGGGATCGAGCGCGTCGAGCGTTTCGGTGGTGGCCTCGTCACGCAAGCCCTTGCTGGCGAGATCGGCCTCGATCCGCCGGCGTGAAAATCCCTTGCTCTGCAGGGCCGTGACGCGCGCCTGGGCAAAGGTTTTATCGTCGAGGAGTTGCACCTCCTTCATACGCTCGATGACTTGCGCGAGCCTTGCTGACAGGAGAGCCGGATCGAGCTTTTCGTAGCTCGGGTCCTCCCGCGCCGCCTGTGTCTCGATCTGGCGGATTTTGCGCTTGAGATAGGCGGCGAGCCCTTGCGCGCTCACCGCGTAACGGCCGAGATAGCGCAAGGCCAAGGCTCGTAGCGCGTCGGGTTCCAGATCCGGCCGTTTCCCGGGCATCAGGCTTCGGGTTTGGCCGGGGATTTGGCTAAAAGGTCGAGCCAGGCCTGAGCCTGGTGCGCGACATTATCCGGTGCCGTGCCGCCGTAGCTTTTACGGCTCTGCACCGATTTCTCGACGCCGAGCACGTCAAAAATATCCGCATTGATGCGCGATTCGACGCTTTGCATTTCGGCGAGGCTCAGATCTTCCAGGCCGACGCTTTTGGCGGCGGCGAGCGCGACAATGCGTCCGGTCACATGATGCGCCTCGCGAAACGGCAGGCCCAGGGCACGCACCAGCCAATCGGCGAGATCGGTCGCCGTGGCGAAACCCGCCCCGGCGGCGGCTCGCATGCGAGCGAGATCGGGATTGAGATCGCGCACCATGCCGGTCATGGCGGCCAGACACAGAGACAGGCTTTGCAAGGCGTCGAAAGTGCCTTCCTTGTCTTCCTGCATATCCTTGGAATAGGTGAGCGGCAGGCCTTTCATGACGATGAGGAGGGCCGTTAGAGCGCCGATGACGCGGCCCGCCTTGCCGCGCACCAGTTCGGCTGCATCGGGATTGCGCTTTTGCGGCATGATCGAGGAGCCGGTCGAGAATTTATCCGACAGTGCCGCGAAACCGAATTGCGGCGTCGCCCAGAGCACGATTTCCTCGGCGAGACGCGAGAGATGCATGGCGCAGATCGAGGCGGCGCCGAGCGTTTCCAGCACGAAATCACGGTCGGACACACTATCGAGCGAATTGGCGGTTGGCCGGTCGAAACCGAGTGTCTTGGCGGTCTGGTGCCGGTCGATCGGGAAGGACGTGCCGGCGAGCGCCGCCGCGCCAAGGGGGCATTCATTGAGGCGGGCGCGTGCATCGCGAAGGCGAGAGCGATCGCGCCCGAGCATTTCCACATAGGCCAGGAGATGATGGCCGAACGTCACCGGCTGTGCCGATTGCAGATGGGTGAAGCCCGGCATGACGCTGCCTGCATGCGCCAAAGCTTTCTCGGCCAAAGCCTGTTGCAGGTCATGCATCTGTGCATCGAGTGCATCGATCGTATCACGCACCCAAAGGCGGAAATCGACCGCGACCTGATCATTGCGCGAGCGGGCGGTATGCAGCCGCCCTGCCGTCGGTCCGATGAGCGTCGCGAGCCGCGCCTCGATATTCATGTGAATATCTTCGAGCGCGCGGGAGAAGACGAAAGTGCCGCCCTCGATCTCGGCGCGGATCGCATCGAGCCCTTGTCGATCGTTTGGGCATCGGCTGCACTGACGATCCCGGTCGCAGCCAGCATGGCGACATGCGCCTTGGAGCCTGCTATATCCTGCAGGGCCAACTTGCGATCGAAATCGATCGAGGCGTTGATTTCTTCCATGATGGCGTCGGGGCCGCTCGCGAAACGGCCGCCCCACATCTGATTGCTCATTGGATCAAGCTCTTGGTATCGCTACTGAAGAAGGGCGGGAGAGGCTTGTGGACAGGATCGACTCTCACAATGACAGAAAATCTTGAACCAGCGGCATTGAAAACCCGCCGGCGCCGTTATGCCTTGCCCTTGATGCTGCTGTGCCTCCTGGCGCTCGGGGCGATCTCCCTATACGAGATCAGATCCCCCGGCGGCAAGAAAGCCGTGGAAAACATCGCGGATGAGCAGGCTTGTCTCGCCAGCCGCAAGGCGGCGGAGCGGATCAAGCCGCTTATCCATGGAGAAGTGGCGGCGCTGATCCTGTCGGAGGCTCCAAAGCCTGTGTCGAAGATCAGCTTCCACAGGCCGGATGGCAGCGACGCGAGCCTGGAGGATTTTGCCGGCAAAACCCTGCTTTTGAACCTTTGGGCCACCTGGTGCGTCCCCTGCCGTCAGGAAATGCCGGCTCTCGATCGCCTTCAGGCCCAGCTTGGCTCTCCCAATTTCGAAGTCGTGGCGGTCAATATTGATACGGCGAGGCTCGATAAACCCAATGCCTTTCTCGATGAGATCGGCGTGAAGAGCCTGACCCGCTATGCCGATTCCAAGGCCGAGATTTTTCAGACATTGCGTCAGGCCGGCAAGGTTTTGGGCCTGCCGACGACGATGCTGGTCGGTAAGGACGGCTGCGAGATTGCGACAATGGCGGGGCCTGCGCAATGGGATTCGGCGGAGGCGCAAGCGCTGATCAAGGCCGTGCAGGAGTTTTAGCCACCACCACATGCCTCAGAATGAGGGGGTCTTCCATTGATACCAAGTCTCATTAAAGAATGAACCTCGTGCTCCGAAATCGTTTTCTTTTATCCCTTCCGGCGAAAACGATTCCGGAATGAGGGACTCGCCTTGGGACATTCTGGAATTTTCGGCTTAGCCCTGAAAAGGCGAAAATTCCAGAAAGGCACCAACAGTCGCACTTCGCGACACTTGGTATGAGAGGATATTCCCGAGGCTATCATTCCACTCTTCCTGCCTCGCAGGCTGAAACACAGTATTCAATCGCCACCGATCTGCAATCCCATAAACACCTTCGATCACCTATATCGGAAGCGATCTATCGTGAATCCCGTAAGCATTAGAATATCCAATGGTTGGATTGCAGTCTTTGGTGTTCGAAATAGTCTGTACAGTTTATCGCGATCAACAACCTAAACGTGTACGCGGTCTCATGTGTTTGTCATGCATGGCCTGATGAACACATTGTTCTCCCTTGATGGAAATCGGGCGCGAATTTTCGGAACTATACAGTCCTGTCACAGAAATGGGCTAACGCAAGCTCAGCAGTGAACAAGGGTGGCGTTTCACGCTCCTTGTTCACGGACTGCCTCGGCTGACAAACAGCCTGTTCATCGACAGACAAGGACTCTATCCGTGGATCAACCCACTCGTCGTGACTTCGTGCGACTTGCCGCCGGCACAGCGGCTTTGTCACCTTTGCCGCTGAGCATTCGGAAGGCGCTTGCCATTCCCGCATCGGTGAAAACGGGCACGATCAAGGATGTCAAACATATTGTCATCCTGATGCAAGAGAACCGCTCTTTCGATCATTATTTCGGGACGATGCGCGGTGTTCGCGGCTTCGGCGATCGATTCCCGATCCCGCTCGCAAGTGGCAAGCCTGTCTGGTACGAGTCGGACGGCACGCGTGAGATCACGCCTTATCATCTTGATCAGAACACGATGAATGCGGCCTTGATCCCGAGCACGCCGCATAGTTTTTCCAATACACAAGCGGCCTGGAACCAGGGCAAATACGGCTTCTGGCCGGTGTTCAAGAATCAATATTCGATGGGATATTACACTCGTAACGAGATCCCGTTCCAATATGCCCTCGCGGAAGCCTTCACCATCTGCGATGGTTACCATTGTTCGGTCGCCACTGGCACCGACCCCAATCGCATCGCTTTCTGGTCCGGATCGAACTTCAACCCGGATTTACGCGCGAAAGGCGTGAACAGTACTGACGCCGATTCCGAGCCGAATAATCTGCGCTGCTGGATCAAGGGCCACTGGCCCACACCCGGTTATACCTATGCCGGTTCGGCCTTCAAATGGCCGACGATTCCCGAAGTGCTCGAACAGGCTGGCATCAGTTGGCGGATCTACCAGGATCCCAACAACAATTGGACCGGCGCGATGAATGGCTGCCTTGCCTTCGAAAGCTTCCGGACGGCCGCTCCCGGGTCTTCGATCTACAAGAACGGCATGTCGCTTTGGTCCCTCGCCGATCTGGCCAACGATGTGAAAAACGGCACGCTGCCAGCAGTGTCCTGGGTCCTGCCTTCGCAATGGCAGTCCGAACATCCCGGGGCGCCGTCGAGCCCGGCCCATGGCGGCGATTTCACGCAACAAGTTCTGGAGGCGTTGACCTCCAATCCAGCGGTCTGGAGTGAAACCGTCTTTTTCCTGACCTTCGACGAAAATGACGGCCTGTTCGATCACATACCGGCGCCGGCTGTTCCCTCGTATAATCTCGACGGAACGTTGGCTGGCAAGGCCACATTGGATGTGGCCGGTATGTATTTCATCGATGACAAGGCCCAATATCTCGATGCGCGGGATACGATCAGCGGCAATGTGAGACCATGGGGCCATGGTCCTCGCGTGCCGATGTATGTGGTATCGCCCTGGAGCCGAGGCGGCTGGGTGAATTCACAAGTCTTTTGTCATACTTCGATCGGCCAATTCCTTGAAAAGCGATTCAACATCGAGATCCCGGCGATCAGTCCGTGGCATCGCTCTGTCTCCGGTGATATGACGTCCGCGTTTGATTTCGTTCATCCAAACGATGCGGCTTTTCCGGCTCTGCCCGACATGAGCAATTATGCGCAGATCGAGGCCAAATCAATAACCTTGCCGATTGCGAACGCCCCGGCCACGCCACAGCCTCTCTATCAGGAGGGCGGCTGGCGCTATTCGCGGGCGCTTCCTTATGAATTGGATGTGCGGGGCGATATCGTCGGGAACCGCAAGCTTCACCTCTCCTTTCATAACACCGGTCAGCAAGGCGCGGTCTTTCACGTCTATGACAAGCTCCACCTCGATCGCATTCCGCGTCGCTATACTGTGGAAGCGGGGAAAACGCTCACCGACGATTTCTGGGATACACTGGCGAGCGATGCCGGACATTACGATCTCTGGGTCTATGGTCCCAATGGTTTCGTGCGGACGTTCAAGGGCACGGCGCCCAAGCTTGGTGAAAAACCCGAGCCGAAAGTGTTCTTGCACTATGATGCCAAGAACGGCGGCGTGCGTATCAAGGTGGCCAGGGACGGTTTTTATGGGGCCAAGATCACGCTCGTCGATCATTTAAATCCGCAAGAGCAGAGTCCGCTCCAAGTGCCGGTCTATGGGATGGCTGAAGAGTTTCGATCGCTGGCCCGGACAAGCAATTGGTATGATTTTACGGTCGTGGGCGATAATAATTTCGAAAGGCGTTTCGCCGGCCGTCTGGAGACTGGAAAGGACAGCATCAGTGATCCGGCCATGGCGACGACGCTCGGCTGATCAGCGTCCCCAAGTTCTGAATTGGATTTGAAAAAGCAGAAAGCTCCTTGAAAAAACAAGGAGCTTTCCATGAAAAGGGCAAGGCCCGACTTTGAAACAAGGCGAGTGCTCGTCTTGCTGAGCCAAAGGCGCACTCACCTTTTGGCTGGAACCAATCAGCCTATGTTTTCTCGATATCCGACGAAGCCAATCAACCCTGTGGTGCTGGCGGAATCGGCGTCGTCGCCGCGCTCGCAAGCGCATTGCGCAGAGCCTGTTCCTTCGTTTCATCGAAAGAGGTCTGCAGTACGGTGCCGCCGTAATCCTTGATCTGCGCGAGCACTTTATCCGTGGTCATCTCCTCGATGAGGACGAAGAGAGCCGCGCTGCCGGGCTGTATGCTTTCGGCGAGTTTCTTCATGAACTCGTCATTGATGCCGATATCGGTCAAGGCGCCCCCCACGGCGCCGCCTGCCGCTCCAAGCGCTGCGCCGAGCAGCGGATTGAGAAACAGCACACCGATCAGCAAACCCCAGAGACTGCCCGAGACCGCGCCGGCCGCCGTCGTATTGACAGTCTGGTGCAGCTTGACTTCTCCCTCGGGAGATTTGGTGGCGATCACCGCGTCGCCGAGCTTGATCAGATATTCCTGCTGCAGAGCGAACAGACGCTTGCGCACCTCCTCCGCCTTTTCCTCAGTCGGATAGACAATGACGACGAGATCGGACATTGGAAACTTTCCTCTTGCATGGATGCCGAATCGGCACGCTAGCTTGCGGCGGCAATCATGCTTTTTCAAGCCGTCCATTGACACGGGTGTCAGGATGACGGGTCCAAATCAGAGAGTTGTGATGGACAACAGCATCATCCGCGCCGCTTGCGCCCTCCTCAGCCTGTTCCTGATGGTTTCCGCCCTCTTTTTTGCCGCGGCTGTGTTCGGGCCTATGGCTTTCGCGCTTTTGATCATGGCTATTGTCTGGCCGCTCGATCAGGCTCTTCGGAAAATCCTGCCGCGTGGCCTCGCGCTCATCGTCACGATTTTCATGACATTCACGGTCGTGATCACCTTCACCTCCCTCATTACCTGGGGAGGAGGACAGATCACTCATTGGCTTGTCCAGAATCAGGGCCGTTTACAGGATCTCTACAGTTTTGGAGCGAGATGGCTTGAGGACCACGATATTTTTGTTATCGGCACGATTGCCGAACGATTCAATGTCGTCTGGTTGATCCGCGTCTTTCAGGGGATCGTAGTCAGGGCGAATAGTCTCGCCGGTTTCACTCTTCTTGTCTTCATCTTCCTGGCCATGGGCCTGCTCGAGGCCGATGCGTTCAGAAAAAATCTCCAGTCCCTTGATGTGCGCAATGAAGGGAGTCAATGGGGCAGCCGGCTGGTCGCCGCTTGTGGCGCGATTGGTGCCAAATGGCGCCGCTATATGCTGATGCGGAGCTTGGCGAGTCTGTTGACGGGCCTCTTGATTTGGGGCTTTGCCTTTGCCGTCGGGCTCGAACTCTCCGCCGCCTGGGGCGTCATGTCCTTTGCCTTGAACTATATTCCCTTTATCGGGCCTTTGGTCGCCACCATCCTGCCAACTCTCTTTGCCTTGGCACAGACGGGATCCTTGGAGACGGCCCTGCTGGTTTTGATGACGATCACCGCCATTCAGTTTCTGATCGGCAGCTATCTCGAGCCTTTGTTTACGGGCAAGGCGCTCGCCATTTCCCCGTTTTTTGTCGTCTTCGCGGTGTTTTTCTGGAGCTTTCTCTGGGGCTTGCCCGGAACCGTCATCGGCGTTCCGATCATGATCGCCTGTCTTACCATTTGTGATTCTTATCCTTCGAGTCGCTGGATCGCCGTGCTTTTGTCGGGGCGGGAGGTTGTTGAGGGGAATTGAGCGGTTTGAGCTCTTATACCGAGGGTCGCGGATCGTGACTTTGCTTCCGTTCTTGAATTTTCGCTTTTTCAGAGTCGCCTATCGGCAAGAGCGTTATTCTGTGCCCGATTGTATTCGTCTTCTCCTTCGGCTCAAACGGCGATTGTACAGAAGTAACGAAGGCTTTTATTAGATAGAAATTTAATATAATTCAATTAAATACTTGAATATAATAGAGTACTTCGTCAATCTTTATTTGCGATACAAAGATCTCCGTGGCGCCTTCCATCGTCACGAAAAGGAATCATTTCATTCCGAGGTCTTCCGGTGTTCAAGAAACTTCCTCTTGCCCAGAAATTTCTGCTGGGCTTTGCCGGCATTCTCGCCGCCGTCTTGTTGATCAGCGGCATTCTCTTCAATGCCCTTTACGGACTCGACCAGGCCTCGCGGCTCAATAACCGGCTTTCTGGCCTGGTCGCCGATATCGATCGTGGCGGCAGCGCTGTCTATTATCAGTCGCAGACGGCACGTGGCTATCTTCTGAACCATCGCGAGGACCGGCTTCCCTTCTATCAGGAAGCAACACGGACCTTCGCCGATATAATGGCCAAAGCCAAATCCAATAGCGCTGATTTCCCCGCCATTCAGCAAGTCATTGATCAATTGGAGACTGCGGGCCGTGCCTGGCGAGAGGAGGTCGGTGATCCCGAAATCGCGCTTGGCCATGATCCAGCGACCTATGAAAAGGCCATCGCGCTGGTGAATCTGCCGCATAGTGTCGATCTTATGGCGAATGTCCGAACCACTCTCACCCAAGCGCGGCAGGTGATCGACAAGGAATCGGACAAGGCGCAGGCGGCGCAGGATTATGCCCTGACCACGGCTCGCACGACCTTGATCATCGGTGCTGTCGGCTGCCTGACGCTCTCCGTGCTCATCGGTCATTGGCTGGCGCGGGTGATTGCCAAACCGATCGAGAGTCTGACGCAAGTCATGCGGCGGTTGGCCGATGGGCAGCTCGCTGGAGAGATCCCCTGCCTCGACCGATGCGACGAACTTGGCCGCATGGCGGAGGCTGTGGAGGTTTTCAAGCGCGGCATGATCGAGAACGATCGCTTAAATGCCGAGGCCAAGGCGGCGCGTGATCGCGTCGAACAGGACCGCCAGAAACGCGCCGCGATCGAGGAAGAAGCGCATCGGGCGCAGCAGATCGTCATTGAAGCCCTTGGCCATGGTTTGAAACAATTGGCCGAGGGGAATCTTCTCTCACGGCTGGAGGAGCCTTTTGGCGGGAACGCGGAGATCCTGCGCACGGATTTCAACCAGGCTGTTGCCACGCTCAATGCGACGCTCACGACCGTCAGGGCCAAAGGGGACGCGATCCGCTCCGGCACGAGTGAGATTTCAAGCGCCACCGATGATCTGTCACGGCGCACCGAGCAGCAGGCGGCCAGCCTGGAAGAGACGGCCGCCGCTCTCGATGAAATCACCGCCACCGTGAAGAAAACCGCCGAGGGCGCGACCCATGCCCGCGATGTCGTCTCCACAGCCAAGGCCGATGCCGACAAGAGCGGCGCCGTTGTCGCCGAAGCGATCAAGGCCATGGGCGGCATAGAACAATCCTCCGCCCAGATCGGCCAGATCATCGGCGTCATCGATGAAATCGCCTTTCAGACCAATCTCCTTGCCCTCAATGCCGGTGTCGAGGCGGCTAGAGCCGGTGAAGCGGGGCGCGGTTTCGCCGTCGTCGCCTCGGAAGTCCGCGCCTTGGCCCAGCGTTCGGCCGAGGCTGCCAAGGAAATCAAGACCCTGATCCAGGCTTCGAGCACACAGGTCAATCAGGGCGTCGATCTGGTCGGGGAGACCGGCAAGGCGCTCGACCGCATCGTGGCCCAGGTCAGCGAGATCAACCGGATCGTCTCGGAGATCGCCGCCAGCGCCCAGGAGCAGGCGACCGGCCTGCATCAGGTCAACACCGCCATCAACCAGATGGATCAAGTGACGCAACAGAACGCCGCCATGGTGGAGGAGACCACTGCCGCCGCTCATGCTCTGACTGATGATGGCGAGGAGCTTTCCCGACTCATCACGCGCTTCCGCATCGGTGATTCCGCAAGCTCGGTGGAGGGTGATGCAAAGCGAAATCCAGCCCGTCGCGATCTTGCCGACGGTTCGCGTCTCGAGACCGGACGGTCAAAGGCTAGAGCGGCACTGACAAGCCCGCCACCCTCCCCAGGGGCCTCCTCGGGACCGTCCGCGCCGAAGCCGGCGGGACGAGGCCTTCTACGCCCGACTTTCGAGGCAACAGCGCTCAAGCTCGGCGAAAGCCTGCCGAGCGATGAAGGCTGGGAAGAATTCTGATGATGCCCACCGATTCGCACACTTGTCTTTCAAGCCCGAGAATCGTGCCGAGAAACTCCCAGGAAGGATCTCATCGAGATGGATCATCCCTTAGACTCCGCGCTCAGCGCGACCATCGACCTGCCGGCTATCCTTGATCTGAGGGCCGCGACGCCCTTGGCGAGCGAACTGCTTGGGTGTCGGGGAAGGGACCTCATCATTGACGCTGCCAAGGTGCAACGTATCGGCGGTCAATGCCTGCAAGTCCTATTGTCCGCCGTCGCGACATGGCAGGCCGATGAAATTCCCCTCTCTATCCGCAATCCTTCGCCCGATTTCCTGGAAGCGGTCGAACTCCTCGGCATACGGCCGGCCGCTCTTTTAGAGCCTGCTTCCGTGGATGCTGCGCGGAGGGATGCGGTTCTTCTCGATAAGGATCTATCCGCATGACCAAGACTGTCCTCACCGTCGATGATTCACGCACTATGCGCGACATGCTACTCCTGACTTTGCTGGACGCGGGCTACAGGGTTCTCCAGGCCGAGGATGGCGAGAAGGGGCTCGAGGTCCTCGCCCAGGAAATCCCTGATGTCATCGTGACCGATATCAACATGCCGCGTCTGGACGGTTTCGGTTTCATCAAGGGGGTACGTGGGGATGCCCGCCACCGCGCCGTGCCGATCCTCGTCCTCACGACGGAAAGCGATGCCGAGAAAAAAGACCGCGCGCGCCGTGCCGGCGCCACCGGCTGGATCGTGAAGCCTTTCGATCCGGTCAAGCTTGTCGATGCGATCCGACGCGTCGCTGCATGATAGAACAGGTCGCCGGGAGTGCCTCGTTGGCCATTTCTAAAAGAATATTATTTTCAAATATATAGACAATATCTTGGCTTGTTCCAAGAGTCAGATAGACGACTGTTGACGAGAGTGGGGAGAGGAGGTCCTGGCATGGATGCGATGATGGCGATCAAGCAGACCTTTTTCCAAGAATGCGAGGAGCAACTCGCGGAATTGGAGAATGGACTGCTGGCAATCCAGGACGGAGACAAGGATCCCGAAACGGTGAATGCGGTCTTTCGCGCTGTTCATTCCATCAAGGGTGGCGCGGGCGCTTTCAGTCTCGATGATCTTGTGCGCTTCTCGCATGTCTTCGAGACCACGCTCGATGATTTGAGAGCGGGCGTGCTGGCGCCGAACGCAGATGTCCTCAAAACGCTGCTGCGCGCCGCCGATATGCTTGCTGATCTCGTGCGCGCGGCGCGCGACGGCGGCACGGTCGATGCTGGCCGTTCGCAGGCAATCATCGAGGATCTTGCGGCTCTCACCCATGGTCAAGCGGAGGGTGTCTCTGCCGAAACGAATGATGACGATGACGGACAGGCGGGTTTTTCCTTCCAGCCGGTTCAGGCGTGTCTCGATGATCTCGACTTCGACGATTTCCAGAACGAGCCGGCTGAAACGCTCTTTACAATTCGTTTCAAGCCCAAGCCGGATCTCTATGCCAAGGCGAATGAAACCGCACTGCTCTTGCGCGGTCTCAAGGAACTCGGCGAAATGGAAGTCGTCTGCGATGCCAGCGATCTGCCTCTGCTGAGTGAACTTGATCCCGAGGGCGCCTACCTCACCTTCACCATCACTCTGCTCACCCAGCACGATGAAGCTGCTGTGCGTGGGATCTTCGAATTCGTGGAATGGGATTGCGATCTGACGATCGAGTCATGCGCTACCCCCGCTGCGAAAAGTGAAGTGTATGCGGATGTGACGAGCCCTGATCTCGCCGCCGCTGATGCCCATCAGGATATATCCGATAAACAAAAGAAGGCTCAGATCGTTCATGCTGAACCCGTTTCAGAATCGGATCAAGGCGTGATCCAGCCTGAGCGGCGCGAACAGGAGCGACGCGAGAGCAACACCACCGCCGGTCTCTCGCCCGCCACGATCCGCGTCGATCTCGATCGTGTCGATCGTCTCATCGATCTTGTCGGGGAACTTGTCATCAATCAGGCCATGCTTGCGCAAAGTGTGACCGAGGCGGGGCTCGCCCGCGCCACCAATATTGCGACGGGCCTCGATGAACTCGAACAATTGACCCGTGAGATCCAGGACAGCGTGATGGCGATCCGGGCACAGCCGGTGAAATCCGTATTTCAGCGCATGCCGCGCCTGGTTCGGGAAGTCGCCGCTATGACCGGCAAGTCGGTCCGACTTGTGACGGAGGGAGAAAATACCGAAGTCGATAAAACCGTGATCGAAAGGCTCACCGATCCTCTGACCCACATGATCCGTAATGCGATCGATCATGGTCTCGAGACTCCGGAAAAACGGCTGGCGGCCGGTAAGCCGGAAGAAGGGACCGTTCATCTTTGCGCCTTGCACCGGTCGGGGCGGATCGTGATCGAGATCGCTGACGATGGGGCCGGCATCAACCGTCCGCGCGTCAAGCAGATCGCCATCGATAAGGGATTGATTTCTGCCGATGTCACTTTGACTGATGATGAAATCGACAATCTGATTTTCCTGCCAGGCTTTTCGACGGCGGCGACGATTTCCGACATTTCCGGGCGAGGCGTCGGCATGGATGTGGTGCGCCGCTCGATCCAAGCGCTCGGCGGACGCATCTCGATCAGTTCGCGGCCGGGCCAGGGATCGACCTTCACCATGAGCCTGCCGCTAACGCTTGCCGTGCTCGATGGCATGGTGGTCTCCGTTGCGGACCAAACTTTGGTCGTGCCGCTCACCGCCATAGTGGAGACCTTGCAGCCCAAATCCACCGATGTGCATGGGTTTGGTGGCGCCGCCCGGGTAATCGCCATCCGTGATCAATTCACGCCCTTGATCGATGTCGGGCGTGAACTTGCCTATCGCCGTGTCCCCGCTGATCCCCTGGCCAGCGTCGTCATCCTCGTCGAGACGGAGGGCGGTGTGCGCAATGCCCTTCTGGTCGATGCCATTCAAGGCCAGCGCCAGGTCGTCATCAAAAGCCTCGAGGCCAATTATCGTCATGTGCCGGGCATTGCCGCTGCGACCATTCTCGGTGATGGCCGTGTCGCCCTCATTCTGGATGTCGAATCGATCGTCACGAGCGCCCGGACGGATGTGTTTCAGGACGGTCCACAGGGGATTTTGGAAAGCAATCAGAACGGGAATTGTTTCAAAGCCGCACCGGAACACAGCCTTGCGGCGACATACTGAACCTCCCTTCGGAAGGGATGATCGCGCGATCATATGAGGATAGGGGCCATGACTGACATCAAGAGCAACGAGACCAATTCACGGGAACTCATCGCCTTCCGCATCGGTGCGCAGGAATTTTGTGTCGATATCATGTCCGTGCGCGAGATCCGTGGCTGGACACCGGCGACCGCCTTGCCGCAATCGCCGAATTTCGTGCGTGGCGTGATCAATCTGCGTGGCGCCGTTCTGCCGATTGTCGATCTTGCCGCGCGTCTTGGTTTCCCCCCGGCCGAACCGACGGTCCGCCATGTCATCATCGTCGCGCAGGTTGCGCATCCGATTGTCGGGCATCAGATCGTCGGCCTTCTCGTTGATGCCGTTCTCGACATTCTGACGATCACCGATGACCTGGTTCAGCCAACTCCGGAGGTCGCTTCGGAAATGGCCAAGCTCTTTGTGCAAGGTGTGCTCGCGGTTGAAGGTCGGATGATCAGCCTCATTGCTCTCGACCAGGTTCTGCCGGCGCCGGACCGGGAGGCGGCATGACAAGTCTCGCACCAGCTTCGGGGAGCAAAACGAGGGACGCCGGTCTTGTCGATGGGGAATTCATTCTGACCATGGACGATTTTCAGCGGATCTCGCATATTTTGCATGCCAGCACCGGTATTTATCTGCCGGACACAAAGGCGACGCTGGTCTATTCCCGACTGGCGAAACGTTTACGTGCCCTCGGCCTGACAAGTTTTCGCGATTATTGTGCCTTGGTCAGTCATCATGATGGTCTCGACGAGCGACAGCATATGCTGGCCGCGCTGACGACCAATGTCACCCGTTTCTTTCGCGAGCCCCATCATTTCGATCATTTGCGGACACGCGTTCTGCCGCGCCTTCTTGAAAACGCTCAGCACGGCGAGAGGGTCAGGCTGTGGTCGGCGGCCTGTTCCAATGGTCAGGAGCCTTATTCCATCGCACTGACAATATTGGCTCTTTTACCGGAGGCACCGCGCTTCGACATCAAGATCCTGGCAACCGATATTGATCCGACCATGCTCGCGGAGGGGCGCCGGGGCCTTTATGGCGAAGCTGCGCTCGCCTCAGTGCCAAAGACTCTCCGCCATTGGTTTACGCCGATCCATGATGAGGAGGGCAAGACGTTCGCGGTCGCTGAATCCATGCGCGCCTTGGTCAGTTTCCGTGAGCTCAACCTGATTGGCGATTGGCCGATGAAAGGTGTGTTCCAGGCGATCTTCTGTCGCAACGTCGTCATTTATTTCGAGGAGGCGACG
Organism: Beijerinckia indica subsp. indica ATCC 9039; assembly: GCF_000019845.1. NCBI lineage: Bacteria > Pseudomonadati > Pseudomonadota > Alphaproteobacteria > Hyphomicrobiales > Beijerinckiaceae > Beijerinckia > Beijerinckia indica. The sequence goes on from NC_010581.1 coordinate 4,111,967, forward strand.
CAAAATCGGATCTGGGATCGTTTCGTGCCTTTGCTCGAACCGGATGGCGCTCTCTATATCGGTCATTCGGAACGGCTCGCGGGCGGCGCGGCTCAAGCCTTCGCAAGTGATGGCATTACCACCTATCGGCGGCTGCGGGAGGCCCATGCATGAGACAGATTCGTGTGCTCGTTGTGGATGATTCCGTGACGATGCGGCGCTTGATCAGCATGGTTCTGCGTCGCGATCGCGAAATCGATGTCGTCGGTGAAGCCGGAGATCCCTTTGAGGCGCGGCAGGCGATCAAAGCTTTGAACCCTGACGTGGTGACACTCGATGTCGAAATGCCGAATATGAACGGCCTCGACTTTCTCGAGAAGATCATGCGATTGCGGCCGACGCCGGTGATCATGGTGTCGAACCTGACCGCGCAAGGCACGGCGGCCACAATCAAGGCTCTCGAAATCGGTGCTTTCGATTGTATCGCGAAGCCGGTCTCCGGTGAGGTGGATCTGTTCGGCGAACTTGCGAGCAAGGTCAAGGCCGCGGCTGGCGCGACAATGCGGCAGCGGCCACAGTCCGAACCTTTGAGCCGGCCGGAGTCTTTCGCGGCGACGCGCGAGATCTATCATCCCGGTGGCCGCCTCGTCGCCATCGGTTCCTCGACAGGCGGCGTTGAGGCCTTGATCACCATTCTGTCCGGTTTTCCGCAAAATTGCCCTCCCACAGTCATCGCCCAGCACATGCCGGCGGGCTTTACGCGCAGCTTCGCGGAACGGCTGAACCGCCTTTGCCAGCCGCAGGTTTGCGAAGCTAGCGATGGCGCACTGCTGGAAATGGGCCGCGTATATCTTGCTCCCGGCGGGCTGTGCCATCTCGAAATCTCTGGAACCTCTCTTTACGGTTCAACCCCCTGGCGCTGCCGCTTGCGTCCTACCGATCCTGTGAACGGGCATCGTCCCTCGGTCGATGTGTTGTTTGCTTCCGTTGCCAAGGCGGCAGGCTCCAACAGTGTCGGCGTGATCTTGACCGGCATGGGCCGTGATGGTGCTCAAGGTCTCCTCGCCATGCGTCAAAGTGGGGCGCGCACCTTTGGTCAGGATGAGGCCAGCTCCCTCGTTTATGGCATGCCTAAGGCCGCATACGAAATCGGCGCCGTTGAGAGACAGGTCGCCCTGCCAAGACTCAGGGCCGAAATCCTCCGCGCCACCAATTTAGAAGGAGAAGAAAAATGCCTTTCGCCGCTGCAGTGAGAGTGCTCATCGTCGATGATCAATTGACCAGCCGGCTTCTTATTCGTGGCGGGCTCGAGGATCTCGGTATGGCGGATATTGAAATGGCTTCCAATGGTGAGGAAGCACTCAAAAATCTATCGAGCAAGCCGGCACATCTCATCATTTCAGATTTCAACATGCCGAAGCTCGATGGCATCGGCCTTTTGCGCGCAGTGAGGGCACATGAACAGACCCGCAAAATCCCTTTCATCATGCTGACCGGCAAGGGTGACAGAGCCTTGATGGAGCGAGCGGCCCAGGCGGGAGTCAATAATTTTCTCGCCAAGCCTTTCACCGTGCCGGTTCTCAAGACCCAGATCGAAGCGGTGATTGGGAAGCTCAAATGACGCGACCCGATCACGCGTCTCGCAATGCTGTCAGGCCTTTGGATACAGGTAAGGTGCCTGACTTGACCGCGACGCTCAAAAATCCTGGGTTGAAGAATCTTGAGCCGAAGAGTCTCGAAATGGAGCGGCGCATTCATGTCATCCAAGGAGAATATTACGTTGCCGACGATCCCGATGTGGTGTTGACAACCGTGCTTGGTTCGTGTGTCGCCGCTTGTATCCGTGATCCAATTGCCTTGGTCGGCGGCATGAATCATTTTCTACTGCCTGGTCAGGACAGTTCTCAGGATCAGAGCGGTGCTATGAAATTTGGGGAAGCCGAGCGCTACGGTGCGCATTTGATGGAACTGTTGCTTAATGGCATTCTGCAACATGGCGGCCGGCGGCATCGGCTCGAGGCGAAATTATTCGGTGGCGCCTGCACGCGCGAGGGCTTGGCCGATATCGGTTCTTTGAATGCAGGTTTTGCCGAACATTTCCTGCATGTTGAGGGGATTCATATCATTGGCGGCAGTTTGCGTGGCACCCGTGGTCGGCGCATACAGTTCTGGCCGGTGTCTGGTCGCGCCCGGCAGGTTTTTTTACAAGACGATCTTTTACCGCCGACTAAGCCCATTCCTCCAATTCCGCAGTCGAATTCAGGCTCTATCGAGTTTTTCTGATCTTTTCAGCCAGGAAAAAGCCGGGCTTGTCGAATGAGCCTACTTCAGGGGTACAGACTATGGCCCATGATCATGTTCTCCCACCGGATTCGATCGCCTCGGAGCTGATGGAAGCCAAACAGACCAGCTTGCCACTCGGCGAAGTCCTGGCGCGCGTCAGTCATGAAATGACCCATCTCAGTAAGAGCATGGATCAATTTCAAATCTTGATCAGTCCTCTTCTCGTCAAGGGGCATCATCATGATCGTGCCTTTTTGCGCGAGATTCAGAATCTCGATCATGTCGCTCAGAAACTCGTTTGTCTTTCGGAATTCGTCAACGGTTTGGCCATCCACATGCCACCACAATGGCGGATCGATCCCAACTTTGCTGCGCAAGTCGTGACGCTTGCGGAGCTTTCCGCGACATTGGCGGCATCCGAGCCGGCGCCACGACGAGAGACCTCTGTTTCGTCTGGCGATTGTGAATTGTTTTAAGACGTCGATCTCGCCGGCGCGTCGGTTTGATCGGCTTTGACAATCGTCGTCGAGCGATTGGTCTCACGGGAGTATCGAGCGGAAGGACTTTTGCTCTCTGCCCGGTTTTTCAATGATAGCATCATGAAAGCGGTTGCGGCTTTGGAGAGAGAGAGAGGCCGGCTCAATCATGGGGACCATCCGGCATGGTCAGCAGGTTCTCGATGATCGCTCTTGCCTTTTGCGTCATGACCTTGCGATTTGTTCCGCGTGTGTAAGGCAGCGGGGAACCGTGGAAAAGTTCACAGATGATGGACTGTTCCTTCAGGACAAGCCAGATGTGAGGAAGCAGGCTCATTGAGCCGACCCAGGCTGCTTTGGGCGTGGAATAGCGGATGGCCAGCGGCAGGACCGGCACGCTTTCGCGTTCTGTCAAGGCTGTAAGAACAAGCCCCGGCGCCGCAAAATGCGAACTGTGGAATTTTAACAAGCCCCGACCATCTCCGGTTGTGCCTTCCGGAAAGAGAAGCACATCGCGGCCTCTGGCGAGGCAGGATGCCATCTGCTTGTTGGCGGGGATGATTGAGCGCCGCCGTCGCCGGTTGATGAAAATGGTCTGTTCGACTTTCGCGAAAGTCGCGATGAGCGGCCAGCGCGCAATTTCCTGTTTGCCGACGAAACTGGCCGATTCGACGCTGGCCAGCGCCAGAATGTCAATCCAGGATACATGATTGGCGACGAGCAATCGCGCCGTATCCGACTCCCTATGACCCTTGCATATGACCTTGATCCGCAAAATCGACAACAGCAGCCGCGCGAAGATTTGGGTCGTGCGTGCCGTCGCGATCGGATAGCGCCGCCGCGCCAAACTTTGCAACGGCACAGCGAGGCATAAAAAGAAGACAAGGACAAGAACGAGGGCGAACAGTCGGAGGAAGATCATGGTCCTTGCTCAATGAACAATGTGAGAGCACCGGATGTTCAAGGTAAAGCGTATGCGATACTCTCGTCCCGTGAAAAAATGGTCCATCGGCGAGCGTGTCATTGTGGGAAGTTTTTTCACCCGAAGAGAATAAAGAAAAAGCGTACCGGTGCGCGAGGGCATTCTTGATGACCGATGGGATAAGGCCTCTGCATACAGAGGAAGATGCGGAGTTGACGCACGAGACAGACACGGAAATGGGTCGAAAAAGCAAGCCCTTTCAGCGTCATTTTACAAGATCTCGATCCCTCTCGTAATTTTCTTTCAGGTGTCATCAAGCCGTCGCATCATAGGCTTATCAACCATGATGGCTTCCTCTTGAGACATGTCGGCGCATGTGGTCCATCGGTTCAGCGTTCGGCCTTGGCCTTTTCAACGAAGGTGGTATTTCTTCTCCGGCCGATAGTGTCCGACAGTTACCCGTCAATTCCTCTCGTTTGTCGGCCCCCTTGCCGCCTTCACTCGGCAGCTCTGGCTCCTTTGAGATTCGCTTGGCGCGAAATCAGAGTGACATTAAGAAAGCCCAACGCCTGCGTTATAAAGTGTTCTATGAGGAAGGCGGCGCGATTGCGCATCCGCGCGCAGCCTTGACACGGCGTGATTTCTGCCCGCTCGATAAAGTCTGCGATCATCTGCTCGTCATCGATCACGCGCATCGCAATCGTCTCGGCCGCGTCAAGCCGAAGGTCGTTGGCACCTATCGCCTGTTGCTGTCCGATATCGCTCTCAAACATGGCGGTTTCTACAGTCAGACGGAATTCGTCATTGGCCCGCTCCTGGCCCGCCATGCCGACAAGAAGTTCCTCGAACTCGGCCGCTCCTGTGTGCATGCCGATTATCGTTCGAAGCGGGTCATCGAACTTTTGTGGCGCGGTCTATGGATCTATGCGCAACATCATGCGGTGGATGTCCTGATCGGCTGCGCCAGCCTGCCTAGCGTCAATCCCAAAAATCTCGCTCTTCCCTTGAGCTTCCTGTATCATCATGCTTTGGCCGATGCGGAATGGCAGGTCCGGCCCTGTGGCACGTCTGCGCTGTCCATGGCTATGCTCGACAAGGAAGCGGTGGATCCGCGTCGTGGTCTTGCTTCATTGCCACCCTTGATCAAGGCTTATCTTCGCGCCGGAGCCCGCTTCGGCGAAGGCGCCGTGATCGATTGGCAATTCAAGACCACCGATGTCTTTACCATCCTGCCGCTGGCTCAATTGGGCGAGCGCTATATCGACCATTATTCCAACGATCACGAGAACTGACCGTTGGACCGTTCTTTGCGGCTGTTGGCCTTAATAGCCAATCGCTAAGGGACCGCGTTGACGTGTATCCGCAGCGCCCATCAGGAAACCGGGCACAAGGGCAATGCTCTGCGCCGAGCCCCAGGCGTCGATGACCTTGACGTGATGGCCCAGCTCCTGGAGCTTTTCGATCGTATCGGTCGAGAGGCCGCGTTCGACCTGGAGCTGATCCGGCAGCCATTGATGATGCACACGCGGCATGGCGGTGGCCTCCGCGATATTCATCTTGAAATCCACCATATCGAGAATGAGACCGAGGACGATGGTGATAATGCGCGAGCCGCCCGGCGAGCCGGTGACGAGTTCGAGCGCGCCATTCTCGCCAAAGACCATGGTCGGTGTCATGGAAGAGAGAGGCCGTTTGCGTGGGCCCGGCGCATTGGCGTTGCCACCGACAAGCCCGTAGGCATTGGGCGCACCGGGTTTGGCAGCAAAATCATCGAGCTCATTGTTGAGAAGGACGCCGGTGCCTTCGGCGACAAGGCCAAGGCCAAAGGAAAAATTCAGCGTATATGTATTCGAAACGGCATTGCCTTCCGCATCGACGACCGAAAAATGCGTGGTCTGGTCGCTCTCATGGGGGAGGGGTGCGAGCGGCTGGAGTGCGTCCGATGGGGTCGCATGATCGGCGTCGATTTCCTTTCTCAGCCGGGATGCATAGGTCTTGGACAAGAGATTGTTCAGCGGAATGGTGACGCTGTCAGGATCGCCGAGATATTTCGCGCGGTCGGCATAGGCGCGCCGCATGGCCTCGCCGGTCAGATGAATGGTGCGCGCGGAATCCGGGCCGTAATTGGCAAGGGAGAACCCTTCGAGAATATTCAGGATTTCGATAAGGTGAGAACCACCCGCGGAGGGCGGCGGCATGGAGACGATTTTATGGCCGTGATAAGTGCCTGAAACCGGCTCACGCTCCACCGCGCGATAGGCGGCAAGATCCTTGAGCTCCATCTCGCCCCCGGCCTTACGGACACTCGTCACGATTTTTTCCGCTATCGGGCCCTGGTAGAAAGCCGCCTCGCCATCGCGTCCGATGGCTGTCAGGGTGGCGGCAAGATCCTTTTGCACGAGCCTTTGGCCGGGTTCCAACGGCCGGCCCTCGGGGTCGAGGAAAATCCGCGTGCTCGATGGCCAGCGCCGCAATCCGTTGAGATTATAATAAAGGGAATCTGAGAGGTCCTGGCCAACGACGAACCCATCTTGGGCGAGAGTGATGGCGGGGGCCGCGAGTTCTGCCAGGCTGAGGCGCCCGGAGCCATAGCGCCGATGCGCCAGAGCGAGGCCTGCGACCGTGCCCGGCACGCCGACAGCGAGCCCGCCGTGACGTGACCGTTCGGGATCGGCTTGGCCTTCGGCATTCAGAAACGTTTCAGGCGTGGTCGCGGCCGCGGCCATTTCGCGATAATCAATCGCGATCGTCTTGCCGGATTTGGCGAGATGGACCAGCATGAAGCCGCCCCCGCCCAGATTACCGGCGCGCGGCAAAGTGACCGCGAGGGCAAAGGCCACCGCCACGGCCGCATCGACTGCATTGCCGCCCCGTTGCAGAATATCCACCCCGATGCGGGCGGCCATGCTTTCTTGCGCGACCACCATGCCATGCGTCGCGAGGACTGGGAGGAACCGCCCCTCACGCGCAAGACGCGGTGGCTGTTCGGCAAGGACGGGTGCGGTGACGGGACCGACGAACCAGAGCAATAAAGCGAGCGAACACCAGATCCGTGAACCACGCCGCCGCATCGGTCTTGCACCATCACGCATAAGCCATGCACCATCCTGCATCAAAAGACATTCGGTCCACGCTGGTATCGATCGTCGTAGAGAACGACCATCAGATGTGCCGCTGCTCGCTCGGCGCTCGTTACGCCGCGCGAGGCTCGCCATTCAGCGGATTGGACGGATCCCAGCGGTAATTCAAAGTTTCGAAACGCAGATGCAAGGCATCGACCAGAAGGAGGCGTCCGACGAGGCCTTCGCCGAAGCCGACAATCTCGCGGATCACTTCAAGCGCCATCATCGCGCCGAGCATCCCCGTGAGCGCACCAAGCACGCCTGCCTCTTCACAGGTCGGCACTGTGCCGTCCGGCGGCGGTTCGGGAAACAGACAGCGATAGGTCGGGTTCGGATGGCCGTCGGGACCGGTTTCGAATGGCCGCAAGGTCGTTAGAGAGCCGTCGAACGCGCCGACGGCACCCGTCACGAGCGGGCGTTTGGCATGAAAACAGAGATCGGACGCCAGATAGCGCGTTGCGAAATTATCCGACCCATCGGCGACAATGTCATAGGCCTCGATCAGGCCACGCGCATTCGTCCCGTTCAATCGCGTGGGGAAGGGGGTCAGGACCACATGCGGGTTCAATCGACGCACGGCCTCTTGCGCACTTTCGACCTTCGGGCGGCCGAGATCCGGCGTCCCATGGAGAATCTGGCGCTGGAGATTTGAAAGAGACACGGCATCGTCATCGACCACGCCGATTTCACCGAGGCCGGCGGCGGCGAGATATTGAATGAGCGGTGAGCCGAGCCCCCCGGCGCCGATGACGAGGACGCGCGCCGCCTTGAGTTTCTGTTGGCCCTGGCCACCAATATCGCGAAGCAGGATATGGCGGCCATAGCGCTCAATTTCTTCGGGTGAAAGCACAGCCACCATTCATGTCTCGCATCAAGCATAACCCTCGGAGGAGGAGTTTTGAGACAGGATTATGCATTAAAACAAAGTGACGGAGGGCATCCTCCGCTGCAGCAGAAAGGAGGATGCCCTGAAGCCGAGGTTTATCCGCGTCGCAAAATGGCGCTTGTTTCCTTTGGCCGCAAGGTTATTCCGCCGCGAGCGGAGTGGCCGCATTCAAAGCCTCGCAAATATCATCGACGATGGTTTCGACGAGATCACGATTGTCGCCTTCGCCCATGACGCGGACGACGGGTTCCGTGCCGGAAGGACGAATGACGAGTCTTCCGTTCTTGCCGAGCTTGCGGTGGCCTTCCTCGATGACGCGTTTGACGTGATCCTGTTCCAAGGACTGTGCGGCATTGACGCGCACGTTTTTCAGGATCTGAGGCACGGGATCGAAGCGGCGGCACACCTGGCTGACCGGCTTGCCGAGCCGTTTGACAAGCGCCAAAACTTGCAGCGCGGCGACGAGGCCATCGCCCGTCGTGCAATAATCGGAAAGAATGATATGGCCGGATTGCTCGCCGCCGAGATTATAGCCGTGAGCGCGCATATGTTCGAGCACATGCCTGTCGCCGACAGCGGTGCGCGCCAGTGTGAGACCGATGCTTTCCAGATAGCGTTCCAAGCCGAGATTCGACATGAGCGTGGCGACGATGCCCGGCCGCGCCAGTCTGCCCTCTTCTTGCCAGCCCGCCGCGATCGCCGCCATCAATTGATCACCGTCGATCACTTTGCCGTTTTCATCGACGATGATGACGCGATCGGCGTCGCCGTCGAGGGCTATGCCGATGTCGGCCCGGACTTCATGCACTTTCTTGACGAGGGCCGCCGGAGCGGTCGAACCGACGTCACGGTTGATATTGAAGCCATCAGGCTCGGTGCCGATGGCGAAAACCTCCGCGCCGAGTTCCCAGAGCGCTTCGGGCGCGACCTTATAGCCAGCACCATTGGCGCAATCGATGACGATGCGCAGGCCTTCGAGAGACAAGGAGCGCGTCAGAGTGCGCTTGGTGAATTCGATATAGCGGGCTTGCGCGCCCTCGACCCTTTTGGCACGGCCGAGATCGGCGGGTTTCGATAATTTGAGCGCGACATCGCGGTCGAGCTTGGCTTCGATCTCGGCTTCCATCTCGTCGGAAAGTTTGAAGCCATCGGGACCGAAAAGCTTGATGCCATTATCTTCATAAGGATTGTGGGAGGCGGAAATCATCACGCCGACATCGGCGCGCATCGATGGCGTCAGCATGGCGACGGCCGGCGTCGGCATCGGACCGAGCAGGAGCACGTCCATGCCGACCGACGTAAAGCCTGCCACCATCGCATATTCGATCATATAGCCCGAGAGCCGCGTATCCTTGCCGATGACCGCGCGATGGCGTTGCTCGCCGCGCTGAAACAGAACCCCCGTCGCCTGGGCGACCTTCATGGCGAGTTCGGGCGTGATGGCGGCATTGGCACGGCCACGGATTCCATCCGTCCCGAAATGCTTGCGAGCCATGCTGAATTCATCCTTTCGATCATATCAATGCGATAAAGACATGGGGTGGTTTGGGGCCGGTGTCGCGAATTCCCCCAGAACTCTTTCATTCCCGAGGTTCTTGCCTAGTTCCCTTGCCTCAGGTCTTTGGCCCGAGATCTCTTGCGGGCAGAACGCCGCTGCGCCCACAAAGCTCCGAATGGGGTTCCTGACCATCATAAGCGGCGAAAATGGGACGTGGCGATGCGCATTCACGAGTGTCCCATGGACCGCGTTGAGATCATTCAGCCCATTCTTTAATAAGTGCCTTCAAAGATTTGAATAATCCATGAATGACCGGGACAGTCGCGTGCCTCATGCTCCAACTTAACCAAAATCGGCCAAGCAGGAAAATGCGTTTTATCAATAGAGACTAAAATGGGGCTTCGTTCAGGATCGAGTCAGGCCCGAAGAGTCAGATTATTGCGCCGGTTCCGTTATTCAATGTGCCGAAACGGGCACAAGGCTGATAGTCTTCCCCGTTTTCAGGTTCCCACCACCCGCCTGACTAGCCCGGCTCTCGCTCGACCATTCAGGCGGGTGGTGGTTTTTCTTCGTTTCGGTTCTCGTTAATCTAGAGCATCAGACCCAAAAGTGGCTCCCACTTTTGGGACCAATCTGATGCGTTTACAGAAAGATAGAGCATCGGACAGGATTCAATTTGAAAGTCCGATGCTGTCGTATCCACCCTCATTGAAGCGCGACTCGTCGCGATTCAATGAGGACAAGTGGATACGGTTTGAAAAGTGACGGATCGAGAATCTGCGATTCTCGATACTAGGACCACCGCACCGTGACAGGTTTGGATCGATTCTATGATCTTCGATAAAATGCCTTTTCCACATTGTTTTTCGCGAAATTTTAGCGACTGGAACGGGAAATCTACCCGTTTCCCGGGTCTTTTTCGTTCCTCGGGTCTTTTTGGCCTGATCTTTTTGGCTGGCGTCAATTGTGCGGGGGCGCAGAACGCAGCTTTCTCTGGCGAATCGGCGCGTGACGATCTCCTGGCCCAAAACTACGGCTATCCTCCCGGAGATATTAGCGATGGCGGGGATCGTGCCTATGGGCGGGCGCCTGGCCAGGATGTCGCCGGCCTCCTCGTGCGCATCGACAAATTGGAGAATCAGGTCAGGCAATTGACCGGTCAGCTCGAGCAGATGCAATTTTCCACGCATCGGCTCGAGGACCAATTGAAGAAATTCCAGTCTGATGTCGACTTCCGGCTTCAGGAGAACGCTGGGCGTGGCAATGGTGCGCCCGTTGCGCCGGCTCTCAAGGGGGGGCAGAAACGGGGCGAAGGGCCGGAAAGCCCCGCTTCCCCCATGAACCAGACGGCGGCCGGCGACGAGGACGTGACGCCTGTCACCAATTCCGGTCGCTCCAGTCGCCGCCGCGGCGATGCCTTCGATCCCGATGCCGATCCCGATGCACCAGGAACTCCGCGTCCTCTCGGAACGACACCACCTTCAAAGCGCGCCTCAGAGACCGTCAATGCGCCGCTCGATCTGGCGGGCGGTCGCCTGCGGTCTGATAATACCGTGTCCCCAACGGCTCCACGCAATGCTGGTCCCGACCCCGTGGTGAGCGCCGGAGGAACCGTCATCGCCTCCGCGTCCGCCAATCCAACCAAGGAAGATTACGATCTCGCCCTCGGTTATCTCCGGCAGAAGGAATATGAAGCCGCCGAAAAGAGTTTCACGGCCTTTCTGGCGAAAAATTCGAAAAGCCGCCTAACGCCTGACGCGATTTATTATCTCGGCGAAACTTATTATCAGCGCGGCCGGCAGCGTGAAGCGGCTGAGCAATATCTCAAAATCTCGACGCATTATGCGAATTCGAATCGGGCGCCGGAAGCCATGCTGCGGCTTGGCCAGTCACTCAATGCGCTCGGCGCCAAGGAACAGGCCTGTGCCACCTTTGGCGAAATCGATCGTAAATATCCGAATGCTTCGCCTCAGGTGAAAGCCAGCGCCGAACGGGAAGCCCGGCGCTTGCAATGTTGAAATGGTTCTATGAGATCGATTGCGGTAAAGGCGGCGCGGAGTTTTTAAGAACGGGATTTGAGGATGGGACCGGAAAGGGCAAAGTGGTGAGTCCCTTCATGCGAGGTGATCCTGGCCTTCCGGAAGGGCCGGACAACAGAGAGTCCAATCGTGGCACGGCCGATCACATGGCCGATCGTTCTGGCGGTCTGATCTCGCCCGCGACGCTCGTAGATCTGTTTCGCCCTCTCGAACATGCGCGCAAGGTCCTGCTGGCCGTCTCGGGAGGGCCGGATTCTGTCGCTTTAATGCTGCTCGCCGCGCAATGGGCCGAAGCTGTATGGAAGGCGCCGCCCCTCAGCGTGGCTAGCGTCGATCACGGATTGCGGCCAGACTCTCTGGCGGAAGCTGAACAAGTAGCAGAATGGGCCGCGCGGCTCGGGCTCCCGCATCACATTTTGCGATGGGAGGGGGAAAAGCCCAAGACCAGGCTCCAAGAGCGTGCGCGTGATGCCCGTTATGGCCTCTTGATCGCTCATGCCGAAACCATTGGCGCGGATTATCTCGTCACCGCCCATCATGCCGACGATCAGGCGGAAACTATTCTTTTTCGCCTGCTGAGGGGCAGCGGTCCACGCGGACTCAAGGGCATGGAAAGCCTATTCCAGCGCGGCGAACTGCTGCATGCGCGGCCTCTGCTCGGCATGACCAAGGCTGAATTGCTGGCGATCTGTGACACGTGCCGGCATCCGTTTTTCACCGATCCATCCAATCTGGATGTCCGTTTCGCCCGCGCGAGGCTGCGGCGCATGGAGCGGCGTTTCGCTTCGGCTGGCCTCGATCGAGCGGCCTTACTGCGGCTTGGCCAGCGTGCCGCCCGGGCCGAGGCTGTGATCGCGGAGCGCGCGGCGGCTCTGCGCGCGAGTCTGCCCGCCGAGCGGGCGCCCGGCTTCGTTCAACTCGATCTCGCCCTTGTCAGCCGGGAGCCTGAGGAAATTCTGCTGCGTCTCATCGAAGCGGAGATCCTCGACTTGACGGCACGGGAACGGCCGCCCCGTCTCGAGCGGCTGGAGGCGCTTTGTACCCTCCTGCGGGCCGCTTTGCTCCAGGGCAAGGTCTTCAAAAGCACGCTTGGCGGTGTCCGCCTGCATCTTGATGCAGGCGGAAAACTGAAACTTTGCCCCGAAAAACCGCGCGGCAAACTTGCGCGAGGCTGAAGCGCGGCCGGGTTTTTGCCTGTTTTAAGGGAGAGACGGCCCTGCTTCGCTCTTCTTCCTCCCTCAGGGGTCCTTGGCAAGGGAGCAGCCGGCGCCTACATTGAATTGACCGCACTGCCTTAGAGCAGTGCCTCCTTCTATCATCTGACGCTGAAGCTTTCGAGCCGAGTGGCGTGTCGCGGGACCGAAATGAATCCGAACTTCCGGAATTTCGCACTTTGGGTAATCATCATCCTGCTGGTGGCGGCACTCGTCATGCTGTTCCAAAATCCCGGGCAGCGAACGGCGACGCAGGATATTACCTTCAGCCAATTGCTGAACGAGGTAGACCAGGGGCATGTCCGCGAGGTCACCATTGCCGGCAATGAGATCAGCGGGCATTTCAGTGACAATCGCGCCTTCGCGACCTATGCCCCGAATGATCCCAATCTCGTCCAGATGCTCTATAAAAAGAACGTCTCGATTTCGGCCAAGCCCCCGTCCGACGGCAATAATTGGCTCGTGACTCTGCTTGTCAACGGTCTACCGCTGATCGCCATTTTCGGCGTGTGGATCTTCCTGTCCAGACAGATGCAGGGAGCGGGCGGCAAAGCCATGGGCTTCGGCAAATCCAAGGCCAAGCTTTTGACCGAGGCGCATGGCCGCGTGACCTTCGAGGATGTCGCGGGTGTCGATGAGGCCAAGGAAGATCTCCAGGAAATCGTTGAATTCCTGCGCGATCCGCAGAAATTCCAGCGGCTGGGCGGTCGCATTCCGCGCGGTGTGCTCCTCGTCGGCCCGCCCGGCACGGGTAAAACCTTGCTCGCCCGGGCGATCGCCGGCGAGGCCAATGTGCCCTTCTTCACCATTTCCGGTTCTGATTTCGTGGAAATGTTTGTCGGTGTCGGCGCCAGCCGGGTCCGCGACATGTTCGAACAGGCCAAGAAGAACGCGCCCTGCATCATCTTCATCGATGAGATCGACGCCGTTGGCCGGCATCGTGGTGCGGGCCTTGGCGGCGGCAATGATGAACGCGAGCAGACGCTCAATCAATTGCTCGTCGAAATGGATGGGTTCGAGGCCAATGAGGGCATCATTCTCATTGCTGCGACCAATCGTCCCGACGTGCTCGATCCTGCATTGCTGCGGCCCGGCCGTTTCGACCGGCAGATCGTCGTGCCCAATCCGGATGTCGTCGGCCGTGAGCGTATTCTCAAGGTGCATATCCGCAAGGTGCCGCTTTCTCCCGATGTTGATCTGAAAACCGTGGCGCGCGGCACTCCGGGCTTTTCCGGTGCGGATCTCATGAACCTCGTCAATGAGGCGGCCCTGATGGCGGCCCGGCGCGGCAAGCGTGTCGTGACCATGGTCGAATTCGAGGACGCCAAGGACAAGATCATGATGGGGGCGGAGCGCCGCACGCTGGTCATGACCGAGCAGGAAAAGACCCTGACGGCCTATCATGAAGGCGGTCATGCGCTCGTCGCCTTGAACGTGCCGGCGACTGATCCCGTCCATAAGGCGACGATCATTCCGCGCGGTCGTGCGCTCGGCATGGTCATGCAATTGCCCGAACGCGACAAATTGTCGATGAGCTATGAGCAGATGCTTTCGCGGCTTGCTGTTCTCATGGGTGGACGTGTCTCCGAGGAAATCATCTTTGGTCGCGACAAGGTCACCTCGGGCGCGCAATCCGATATTGAACAGGCGACCAAACTGGCCCGCGCCATGGTGACCCGCTGGGGCTTTTCGGAAGAGCTCGGTGCGGTGATGTATGGCGAGAACCAGGAAGAGGTTTTCCTCGGCTATTCGATGGGGCGTCAGCAGAATATTTCGGAAGCCACTTCGCAGAAGATCGACGCTGAGGTCAGGCGCCTGGTCGAAATGGGGCTTGCCGAGGCGACCCGGATCATCACCGAGAAACGGGCCGATCTAGAATGTCTCGCCAAGGGGCTGATCGAATATGAGACCCTGTCAGGCGAGGAAATCCTCGGTCTTCTCCAGGGTCGCGCTCCAGTCCGCGAGACGAAGGATGAACCGGTTCCCCCGCGTGGCTCGACAGTGCCGACGACGGGCGTGAGCCGGCCGAAGCCTGGCCCCGAACCCGGGCTCGAACCGCAACCGCAGGTTTGATTCGAGTCGATTGGATTTTTGAATCTTGAACATTGGGCGAAAACGGTCTCCGTTTTCGCCCAATGTCTTTGAGACCGAGAGCATTGACCCCAAAAGTGACACCCACTTTTGGGGTCAATGCGTTTGGGGACATGATTCGATTTGAATATGCAGCCCCTGGCCACCGCACCGACCCAGGATCGCGGATCGTGCGCTTCTCTTGTTCGCTTTTTTCAGAGGCGGAACGAAAATCGGAGACTGTTGCCGTGGTCAGTTTTTATGACCGCTAGTACCCACCCTCATTGAAGCGCGACTCGTCGCGGTTCAATGAGGATAAGTGGATACGGTTTAAAAGTGACGCATCGAGAATCTGTGATTCTCGATGCTAGTCGCATACATAGAAACGCGGTTTTGTGATTCGGAAGATCGCAAACAGACTCTTCCTCCCTTGGAAAAACGCATTTTTTGCTCCGGGTATGCTCTCAACGCATGATGAATGATCGAGCAAAAGGCGTAGTCATTTGAAAATTAACAAGTTTTTCCTAACAGGATCATTCTGGTTGAGGGCTCATGTCATGGCGTGGAGCTCGTTTGGAGACGGCCGCGAGGGCTGAATGGCCCCGGACCGGGCGGTTTTGACGCGCGGTTGCGACACTTGGTAACAGGACCAAAAGGGGGATTTACCGCTCCTTATCCCTCTTTCCGCCAGTGAAAATCGGTTGCCTCGAAGGGCTGAAACTGTCAAATTCCCGCGCGGGGCGCTTCCATCATTATGACTCTGAGTCCATGGTGGAAACCGCTCTGTTCTTTCCGTTTGGAAGTCTTTTTCAAGAACGCTGTTTGTGAAAAGGACGCGAGGCCAGCAATCATCATGAACCATGATCGCTTCCGCGAACAGCAGACGGATGTTGTCTCCAAGTCATGCATGGCACGCATATCAGTTGCGGAGCCCCAGTGCGTAAGGTGGAAGCCCGCTCTTCTACCATTCCTGATCCTCAGAAAATTCTAGGGAGATACCGTGAAACGCTCCAATTTCCTGCGCTCAACCAGCCTTGCTGTTGCGTTGATGCTGACCGGAGGCGCGATTGCCGCCGAAGAGACTTACGCGCCGGTTACCGACGCGCGCCTGGGCGCGGCCGCTAAGGATGCTGGCTGGCTGATGTATCGGCGTGATTATACGGGCTCTGGCTATGCGCCCTTCGATACGATCAACACCAGCAATGTCGCCAATCTGAAGCAGGTCTGGGATTACAAGACCGACTTCGACATGGGCCATGAATCTCCCGCCATTGTTAATGGCGATTACCTTTTCATCACGACGCCTAAGAATGAGCTGCATGCCTTCCAGGCGAGCACCGGCAAGCCCTTGTGGGTTTACAAGCATGATCTGACGGGCGTTGGTCTGAAAACCATCTGCTGCGACGTGGTCAATCGCGGTGTCGCGCTCTATGGCGACAATGTCTATATGGCGACGCTGGACAATCGTGTCGTCGCGCTCGATGCCAAGACCGGCAAGCCCGTCTGGAATACTCAGTTAGAGAAACCGGATGTTGGTTATGCGATGACGGTGGCTCCCTTGGCGCTTAAGGGCAAGGTTGTCGTCGGCGTCTCCGGTGGCGAATATGGCGCGCGTGGCTACATTGCGGCGCTCGATGCTTCGACTGGCAAGGAAGTGTGGCGGCGTCATACCATTCCGGCTCCGAACGAGCCCGGCGGCGACACCTGGCCGGAAGGCGCTTATAAAACCGGTGGTGGTCCCGCTTGGCTCACCGGCAGCTATGATGCCGACACGGACACTTTGTTCTGGGGCGTCGGCAATCCTGGACCCTGGCTCGCCACATTGCGTCCTGGCGATAACCTCTATACCGATTCCGTCCTGGCACTCGACCCGGCCACCGGCAATATCAAATGGCACTATCAATATACGCCCAACGATACTTGGGACTATGACGGCACCAACGAACAGGTGCTCATTGATATTACCCATGAAGGTAAGCCTTATAAGGCCCTGGTCAGCGCGAGCCGCAATGGCTGGCTGTATGCGATTGACCGGACCAACGGCAAGTTGATCTATGGCGAGAAATTCGCCACGGCCACTTCGGTCACCGGATTCAAGGACGGCAAGCCGGTCACCGACCCGGACAAGCGCCCCGACATCAACAAAGAGATTTTCACCTGCCCGAGCTTCCTCGGCGGCAAGAACTGGTGGCCGATTTCGGTCGATGTGAAAACCCAGATCGCCTATGTGCCGACCATGCATACCTGCATGACGATGAAGGGTAATGCGGTCAGCTACCGGGCGGGCCTGCCGTTCCTCGGCGAATCCTTCAAGGTGGTGCGTGACCCGGCCTTCCCCAACCATTGGGGCGCGGTGCAGGCCATCGATCTCAATACCGGCAAGCAGGTTTGGGACTTCCCGTCCGAACTGCCCTGGAATGACGGCACTTTGACCACCGCGGGTGGTGTCGTCTTCTCCGGCAGCGCGGATGGCTATCTCCATGCCTTCGATGCCAAGACCGGCAAGGTTCTGTGGAAGAGCCCGCAGGCGACTTCGGGCTTCCTCGGCGTTCCGAGCACCTGGAAGGTCGGCGATAAGCAATATATCGGGATATACGCCGGTTGGGGTGGTGGTACGCCGATCTGGGGCGGCGATATGGCCAAGGATCCGCGGGTTCTCAACATCCCGCTCGGCGGCCATTTCTACGTCTTTTCATTGTAAGTAAAAATAAAGGCAGGCATGATGCCTTCTCTCTCCTGTTTCATCCGCCTTGCGCGGACCACGACTCTCGCCGCCGTACTTGGGTACGGCGGCACAGCAAGCGCCGCGAACCTGTCTGTCTGCATCGACAAGGCGAGCCCCACATCCGCGATGGATGCGGCGCTCGCCCGTGCCGTTGCGCGGCATGAGGGCGCGACCGTCAAAATCGATTATTTCGACGGTTCCGGTGATGACGATGGGTTCGATCTTGATGAATTCGCCGATCTCGCCGAACGCTGTGATTTGGTGCTCGGTTTCCCCGTCGATCCCGAAACCCATGCTTTGCCGGCTGGATTGTCTTCCACCGCTCCCTATGGGCACACCGGTTTCGTGCTGGTGACGCCGTCTGGCAGTCCCGCCGCCTCGCTCGATCAATTGCCGAAAGGCACGGCCGTCGCCGTGGGGTATCAGACGACCCCCAATCTCTATTTCATCGATCATCCGAATCTTCATGCGGATGTTCATCTGACGGATGAGGAAGCTCTGGCGGCCCTGGTGGCGCGCAAGGTGTCGGCCGCGATGGTCTGGCGCCCAACCGTCGCCAGCTATCAGACAGTCCATGCCGAGACGGCCCGTTTCGACATGCATGATCTCGATGCGGCTCATGCCCGTTTCAATCTGGTCGCGCTTTACGGCGAGCCGCATGCGGCAGCGGCGAAGGCTTTTGACGATTCCGTGATCGCCTTGGCCAGCGCGGGTGAACTCGATCGCGTGATCACGCCCTATCTGAAGAGCGGCGCTGTCGCAGAAAGCTCGAATAAGGCGAATGCGGGCAAACCTGCCGAGGCCGTCGCGCAGGCGACCCCGCCCAAACCTGCCGCCCCGCAACCGGCAACGCCCGCCACCCCGGCGCCGCAACCAACGGCTCCGGCACCCGCTGCCGCTGGTGCCACTCCGCCCGCGCTCTACACCAGTGCGCAGGCTGATCAGGGCAAGGAGAAATATGCGGAGAATTGCGCGATCTGCCACGGGCCGACCCTGGCCGGGCGCGCGGGACCGGCGCTGAAAGGGCCGACCTTCGCCTCGCCAACGGCTGGCTTCTCCGTCAGCGACATTTTCGTCATTCTCTCGCAGAATATGCCGGCAACCAATCCGGGCAGTCTCGAGCAGGACGATTATGTGCAGATCATGGCCTATCTGCTGCAGCAGAACGGCTATCCGGCGGGGACGACGGCGCTCACCTTCGATGAAGCCGGAAAATCCAAGGTGCCGCTGATCTATCGCGGTCAGTAAGACCGTTCGGCACCTTATCCTGCCACACAGATTCTGGAGCGCCAGCCTTCGATGAAGTCCGGCGCTCTTTTCGTTTGTCAACGAAACTATTCAAAACAATGATAATTCCTTTCAAGCTCCACGCCCCGGCGGCCGAATCCAATCGATTGCATGGGGGCCGATTTGAGAGGGTGGCCCTTGAAATTCATCACGACTGACCAAAATCCTCTTCCGCCCAGTGGCACGGTCGGCGAGATTGTTACGGCCGATAGGATTGTCCTTCGCTATGCCCGCTGGCCGGCTCAGGACTCTGCGGGGCGGGGCGTGCGAGGGACCATTGCCATCTTGGGCGGGCGAGCCGAATTCATTGAGAAATATTTCGAGACGATAGCCGCGCTCCAGAAGCGTGGTTTCGCGGTCGCCCTTCTCGACTGGCGCGGACAAGGTCTATCGCAACGCTTGCTGCGTAATCGCAGCAAGGGTCACGTCGATGATTTCAAATCCTATCGCAAGGATCTCGATGCCTTCGAACAGCAGGTGCTCGCACCTTTTTGTCCGAAGCCCTGGTTTGCGCTCGCTCATTCCATGGGAGGCACCATTCTGCTCGATCAGGCGCATGACGGAGCTTCTCCTTTCACACGCATGGTTTTGTGTGCGCCGATGATTGCGCTCAAGCGCCTGTCCTTTCCGCGCGGCATGCGGTTTTTGACTGAATTCCTTCATAAAAGCGGCTTCGGCCGTGCCGGCGTTCCCTTCCGCTATGCGCGTGCTGCTGCCCGCGAGCCCTTCTCGAAAAATGTCCTGACCTCGGATCCGGTCCGCTTCTCGCGATTTACCTCAGTGATTGCCGCGGCACCGGAATTGGCTGTGGGTGTGCCAACGATTGGCTGGGTACATGCGGCCTTCCGTCTGATGCACAAGCTGGCCAAACCCGATTTCGCCGCGAGAGTTACAACGCCAGTCCTGATCTTCGTCGCTGGCGATGATCGCGTCATTGATTCACGTTCGGTGGAACTGTTTGCCAGTCGTCTCAAGACGGGTCATTGCCTGACAATCCCGAACGCCCAGCATGAGATCTTGATGGAACAGGATTGCTATCGCGAACAATTCTGGGCTGCTTTCGATCATTTCATTCTCGGTTCGCCAGAAGAGGTGTTGAAACCACGGGACGAGCCGCTCATCGTCCAGACAGCCGTTTGATTTTGC
This sequence comes from Beijerinckia indica subsp. indica ATCC 9039, assembly GCF_000019845.1. Lineage (NCBI taxonomy): Bacteria > Pseudomonadati > Pseudomonadota > Alphaproteobacteria > Hyphomicrobiales > Beijerinckiaceae > Beijerinckia > Beijerinckia indica. The sequence continues at coordinate 4,131,614 of NC_010581.1, forward strand.
GGATGGTCCCTCTTCAGGCGCACTCATGATCTCTGACGCAGAAGAGACAGGACCTGATCATGCAAGGCTGCACAACCGGAGGCCACGATATCGCCGCCCTGCGCTGGCTCGCCACCCTCCCAGGTCGTGACGCAGCCGCCCGCGCCACGGATGATCGGAACGAGGGGTGCGATATCATAGGGCTTGAGGCCGGATTCGATGACGCAATCGACGTGACCCGCCGCCAGCATGGCGAAGGCATAGCAATCGCAGCCATAGCGCGAGAGGCGAACCTCTGCCTCGACCCGGCGGAAGGCTTCGAGCTTGGCGGGTTCATAGAGCAGCGGAGAGGTCGTCATGAGGATTGCATCGGCAAGCGAAGCGCAGGTGCGCGCGCGCAGGGTGCGTTTTATCAGTGCGAGATCGATACCGGGGCCGCGCCACTCGGCATGTTGGCCATCGCCGGCAAAACGTTCGCGGATGAAGGGCTGGGCCATCATCCCATAGATCGGCTGGCCGTGGTGCAGGAGCCCGATCAACGTCCCCCATATTGGCATGCCGGCGATGAAACTTTTGGTGCCATCGATCGGATCGAGGACCCAGACATATTCTGCATCTTCCCGGATGGTGCCGAATTCCTCGCCGATGATGCCATGCCGCGGAAAAGTCATCTCTATCAACTGCCGCATCGCGCTTTCGGCGGCATGATCGGCCTCGGTCACCGGATCGAAGGGGCCGCCAGCATTCTTGTCGATCGCGCCGAGAGAGGTGCGAAAGAAAGGCAGCACAGCCTCACTGGCGGCGTCGGCGAGCTTTTCGACGAAGGCGGCAAAATCGACGGCGGACATAAGACAACCTTTCCATGCGGACATTGCGGAGAGCGCGCGAACAAAAAGCGCGAGCGGCGCAGCTCTCGAAACCCATAGCAAATGCCCGAAGGCTTTTCAGCGCTGGTGAAGGGATCTTTCCGGCTGGCCTTTTGGAGAAAAGAGCCTCGTCGTAGCCGCCAAAAGCCGATTTTCGTGGACCGAACCTGTTTTCCCGGCCTGTGTTGTCTTGCCGCAGCGAAAAACCCTGAAAGGGCTTGCTCTTTGTGCGTCGCACAGTCATATTGTTGCGGTGCGGCAACGATGTTGCTGCCGATGCCCTCCTTGGGCGTTTCCTCCCTTGACTTGGACCGCTTGTGGCAACACGAGCGGTTTTTTCTTTTGGGTCGCTTGTGCGACCTTGTCTGTCCGGCTGCGCCAAGTCTTTTTGCTGTTGCTCGTTCATGCGAATATCGCAATGCAGGGTATCGTGCAACGCATTTCTCGATATGCGCCTTTCAGGCCGATGCGCTAAGCACCTGGAATTATTAATCTCTTTCACATGGTCTGCCGGAGGATAGAGGCAGATTCATGCCTGTGGCTCAGGCTTGGTCCGTTGAAAAAAACTTGCTTTTTGTGCGTTGCACAGTCATATTATTGCGGTGCAGTAACGATGTTGCTGCTAATGCCCTCCTTGGGCGTTTCCTCCCTTGACTTGCACCGCTTGTGGCAACACGAGCGGTTTTCTTTTTGGGCCGCTTGTGCGACCTTGCCTTCCGTCTGCGCCAATCCGTTCGTGGGCAAGCCTGTTCGCTCGTTCATGCGCATATCGCAATGCAGGGTGTCGGCCGGCGCATTTCTAAGCGCGTGCCTTTCAGGTCGACGCCTAAGCACCTGGAATTATTAATTTCTTTCATGTGATCTATCAGAGAATAGAGGCAGATACATGCCTGTGCCTCAGGCTTGGCCCGTTGAAAAAGACTTGCTTTTTGTGCGCTGCACAGTCATATTATTGCGGTGCGGTAACGATGTTGCCGCTAATGCCCTCCTTGGGCGTTTCCTCCCTTGACTTGCACCGCTTGTGGCAACACGAGCGGTTTTTTCTTTTTGGGTTCCCTTTCGCGGTTTCCCTTTTCACCGCTTCCCTTGCACGAACGCCTAACTCTCATGTTCATCGTGCAGCCCTGGGTCCTGTTTCGTGCATCTCTCGGTCGTTGGGCCTTTTGAGATGATATAAGATATTGAATTTATTTTATTTCTTAAATCCATTTGGGACCGGTTAGGGCCTTTATGAGAGTGCTCACCTAAGGCAAGGCTGTTCGGAAAGCGCTTGCGTTTCGCACTGCACACAGGCATATCGATGCGGCGCGGTAACGATGTTACCGCCGATGCCCTCCTTGGGCGTTTCCTCCCTTGACTTGGACCGCTTGTGGCGACACAGGCGGTTTTTTCTTTTGGGCTCCTCTCTTCTCCGCATAAATCCCTTTCAAGGGTTTCCTATGCAAATAGGACAATGCAGGGCCCAGTTTTGCGCATTTCTCGGCCGCGTGTGTCCTCTACATTCTCTAAGATACTGAAATAAATAATTTATTTCGAATCTCTTCCCCGTGGCGAAGGCTCCGAACCCCATGCATTCTGACAAGCGCCTTTACAAAAAGGCTTGCTCTTTCTGCGGTGCCGATGCATATTGTTGCGGTGCGGTAACGATGTTACCGCCGATGCCCTCCTTGGGCGTTTCCTCCCTTGACTTGGACCGCTTGTGGCAACACGAGCGGTTCCTTTCTTTTTGGGCAGGATAATATTTTTGGTGGATTATTCCGCTGCGGCCTGTTGGGGCCGACGATCGGCGATTGCCGCCGCCAGGGCCGCCGCCATTCTGGTCAGATCTTCCGCAACAGTCGCAAAACATGGACTTGGTTCGAAGGTCCTCTCGTCCATGTAGAGCCCGCGGCTCACTTCGATCTGCAAGGCATGAAAATGCGTGGCGGGATTGCCGTAATGCTCGGTGATAAAGCCACCGGCATAGGGTTTATTGCGCTGGACCTGATAGCCCATCTGTCGCAGGGCCTGTTCCACGGTTTCCACAAGATCGACAGCGCAGCTCGTCCCATAGCGGTCGCCGAGCACAAAATCCGGCCGGTTTCCGGGGCGGCTCGCGGGGCCGCGACTCTCGCTTTGTCCGAGGCCCGCCTGCGTGTTCGAAGGCATGGAATGGCAATCGACCAGAAGCGCAACGCCGAAGGTTTTTTCGGCGCGTTCGAGCAGTGCCCGCAAAGCGCGATGATAAGGCTTATAGAGACGGTCGATCCGCCACATGGCTTCTTCGACGGGCAAGCGTCCCAAATAGATTTCCTGCGCTTCACCGACCACACGGGCGATCGTGCCGAGCCCAGCGGCGACCCGCAATGATCTCGTATTGGAGAAAACGGGCAACTTGCCGTCGAACATTTTGGGATCGAGCTCATAGGGCTCGCGATTAACGTCCAGAAAGGCGCGCGGAAAATGGGCCCGGATCAAAGGCGCGCCAAGCCCCGCCACGCCGCGGAACAAAGCATCGACATGCACATCCTCGGAACGACGCAGGGTCAAGGCATCGAGCCGAGCCGATACGAGGAAGCGGCGTGGGTAAAGAGATCCAGAATGCGGTGAGGAAAACACCAGTGGACACGTCAGCGTCTCAGGCTCCAGGACCTCAAAAGGCGGGTTGAAATCGAGATCTCGCGCCTCCTCCCCGTGCTGGATTTTTGTCGTGTCCTTGCCAGGATCGTCCGACGTCATGCCTTTTCCTTCAAGACGCTTTCAAGCTCCGTGATTTGGCCGCAATCCTGGTTGAAAGAGGTAAGTATTGCGTCATCCCGCCATCTTCATACTGTCGCAGGCGTGTCGCTCTCTGTCCACTCAATATAGCGATTGCTTTCCAAACCGGCCGGTCCCTCATTTGGGTCCTTATCTGGGTTGGAAGCAAATATCGGTCTTTTCCGGGCATGTTCAAGCGAGCGCGAGGACCAATGGATGGCGACGCGCATCATGTCCGAGGCAACGGATCTTTGAAAATGCGTCCAATCAGATGCCAGGGAGAAAGCATGAGCCGAGCGAAACACGGCTTTCTGCGAGATACCGAGGCAAAAAGGCCGGAATCTTCATTGGATTTTTACCAGGCTTTGTTCAGATGAGGCACTTGTGAGGCCCCACCATGAACGACATTCTACTCTCCGATCATTGTAAAATTTTGCTCGCCGAGGACGACAACGACATGCGCCGTTTCCTCACCAAGGCGCTTGAAAATGCCGGCTTCGAAGTGTCTCCGCATGACAATGGGCTCGCGGCCTATAATCGGCTGCGTGAGGAGCCTTTTGAATTACTCCTGACCGATATTGTGATGCCCGAGATGGACGGGATTGAACTGGCCAAACGGGCCACGGAACTCGATCCGGATATCAAGGTCATGTTCATTACGGGTTTCGCGGCTGTCGCCCTCAATCCCGACAATCACGCGCCGAAACAGGCCAAGGTTCTCTCCAAGCCGTTTCATTTGCGTGATCTCGTCAACGAAGTCCAAAGATTGCTCGCGGCTTAAGGTCGGGAATCTCCTTGTCTGGCAAGGGGATGGTCTGGCGAGGGGATGAGGATGCTGGTGCCCGGCGGATTTGACGACCTGGATCTCAGATGCACAAAAATCGCGTGATGCACGTGCAAAATATCGCCCGCTTTCGGCCTCGGTGGCCAGCAGCAAAGGCAGGGTTTGAGAAGGCCTGGCTCCTGCTCGCCCTCGGCATCGTGCTGACACAGGGACAAGGGCAAGCAGCGGGTGCCGAATTCGAGACTTGTGTGGCGTCCTTACGAGCGAATGCGCAGGCCCAGGGAACCACGTCCGCGACGCTCGCGCGCACGCTGGACAGCGTGCAGTTCGATCCCGAAATCATCCCGCTTTCCACTAATCAGCCTGAATTCAAGACACCGATCTGGGATTATCTTTCGGGCCTCGTCGATCAGGAGAGGGTCGATGATGGTCGTTCAATGATGCAACGTCATGCTCAGGCCTTTGCGACGGCAGAGCAACGGTTCAGCGTCGACCGGGCGGTCATCGCTGCCGTTTGGGGTGTCGAATCGGATTTCGGGCGGGGATTTGGGACGCGCCCTGTCATACGCTCGCTCACCACGCTCTCCTGCGCCGGGCCACGCCAGTCCTATTTTCGGAGCGAATTACTGGCCGCCCTGAAAATCGTCCAGAATGGTGACATCGAACCCAGCCAATTCAATGGTTCCTGGGCGGGTGCTTTCGGTCATACGCAATTCATGCCCTCCACCTTTTTGCGAACCGCTGTCGACCTTGACGGTGACGGGCGCCGCGATCTGATCAATTCCGTGCCCGATGCCCTCGGATCGACTGCTGCTTATTTGCGCAAAGGTGGTTGGACGCCGGGGCTCGAATGGGGCTACGAAGTGCTCCTGCCTCCTCATTATGCCGGGCCTTCCGGCCGGACCCGCAAGGAGCCGCTCGCTACTTGGGCAGCGCGCGGCTTGCGGCGCATGGATGGAGCGCCTCTGAGCGGCGCCACTCCGGCGGGTCTCTTGCTGCCGGCCGGACCTACCGGGCCCGCTTTTCTAGTGACGCGCAATTTCGAGGCGATCTATTCCTATAATGCCGCCGAATCCTATGCTCTGGCCATTGCACTTCTGTCGAATCGCCTGCGTGGTCGGCCGGGTCTCGTCGCCGCCTGGCCGACGGATGATCCGGGTCTCTCCCGTGCCGAGCGGAGGGAGGTTCAAGCGCTTCTCATGCGGCAGGGTTATGATCTCGATGGTAAAGCCGATGGCGTGATCGGCACCAAGAGCCGCCAGGCGATCAGCGATTTCCAGCAACGCCACGGCCTCGCACCCAATGGACGTGCCAGCGCTTCAGTCCTTGCCGCGCTCCGGCGCTGAAGCGGTTTTCGGGTCACCTCCAAACCCGGTCAAGAGGATCATTTGACTGTCCTCGTCCTTCGCGCCTCTCACAAGCGAAAACGCTTTCTGCCTGCCTCGCGGCCAGGCCAGGACGTGGCTCTTTGAATCGGAATGAGGGTGACATGCCCCCAGCTATTCACCGCCGTGCAGGGGAGCCGACCTGACCCCCTCTTTCGACAAGAATGCGCGCCGCTTCCGCCCACGCTAAACAATGAGAAAACCTGCCGACGATCTCGATGGCGGGCGCGGGGGAAGAACCATGGGGCAGAAGACTTATCCTGATATGAAGGTGCGCGAAGGCTGGCTGGAGAAAGTGGCGATCCGCGTCACGGCCTGGTCGGAACGCTGGTTTCCCGATGCCTATGTTTTCGCTTTGCTGGCGCTGATCATTGTCGCGCTTTGCGCCCTGGCCAATGGAACGCCAATCGAGGCTGTGGCGCAATCGTTTGGCGATGGCTTTTGGGGGCTGATTCCCTTCACCATGCAAATGGCGATGCTGGTGATCGGAGGTTATTGTGTCGCGCGCTCGCCGGCAGCGAGCTGGTTGATCGAAGCCTTGGCCCGCTTTCCGCAAAGTGCTCGCGGGACCATTGTCTTTGTCGCCATCGTCGCGATTACAACATCGCTGGTGCATTGGGCGTTCAGCACGGTATTCTGCGCTTTGCTGGTGCGCACATTGGCCCGACGCGAGGATTTGCGTTTCGACTATCGGGCGGCGAGCGCGGCTGCTTATCTGGGCCTTGGTGCTGTATGGGCTTTGGGGATCAGTTCTTCGGCGGCGCAATTACAAGCCAATCCCGCCAGCATGCCGGAGGCCCTGCTCAAGATCAGTGGCGTGCTGCCTTTCAGTCAGACGATCTTTCTCTGGCAGTCCATGCTCATGCTCGGGGCCATTGCCGTGTCCTCGATCCTGATCTGCTATTTCTCCGCGCCTTTGGGTGAACGGACGAAGACAGCGGCGGATATGGGTGTCGATGCGCATGGCGACGCCATCATTCTGCCGCCACGGTCGCGGCCGGGGGAATGGCTTGAATATAGCCCGATCCTTACTTTGTTTGTCTTCGCCGTCGGCATGATCTGGGTGGTGAATGAATTTGCCCACAAAGGGGCTTTGCGGGGCATTTCCGATCTCAATTCCTATAATCTGATGTTCCTCTTGTTCGGTATGTTGCTGAACTGGAGGCCAAAGCGCTTTCTGATTGTCGTGGCCAAGGCGGTTCCGGCGACCGCCGGCGTGTTGATCCAATTTCCGATCTATAGCGCCATCGCTTTTCTGATCTCCCGCGCCAAGGGGGCTGGCGGCCTGACACTGACCGATCATCTCACAACGATCTTTGTGAGTGTGGCGACCCGTGAAACTTTCGCGCCGCTGGTTGGTATCTATTCCGCGGTGCTCGGCTTTTTCATGCCCTCAGGTGGGGGAAAATGGCTGGTCGAGGCGCCCTATGTCATGCAGGCCGCGGTCAATCTCAAGGCCCATCTCGGTTGGGCGGTGCAGGCCTATAATGCGGGTGAGGCCTTGCCCAATCTCATCAATCCCTTCTGGATGCTTCCCCTTCTGGGCGTATTAGGACTGCAGGCACGCGACATCGTCGGTTTTACCTTTCTCCAGCTTGCCGTCCATTTGCCGGTGGTGGTCTTTCTGCTCTGGCTCTTGAGCTATACGCTTGCCTATGTGCCGCCCATGATGCCTTGAACGGGATGTCTTTTCTTCTTGCCTTGGGTGGATGGGGCGGAGTGGATCCGAAGAAGGGTTTGTCTTCTGATCCACTGGCGTTTTTTTTTACAAAGATCACGGCCTACCATCAGTCATAAGGGAATGCCTCGCGCGCTGAGCAGCTTTACCCCGAAGGAATAACCTCTTAGCGCGAGAGCGCTGTCCTCGACCCATCTATTGGATAAATGTTTTTTCAACTCTCAGGCATGAGATTGATTGAACGAGACATGCTCTATGTATATGAGCGCACCAGGCTGCCGATGAGCATGTTCCATCCATCGATAAGAATGAAGAAAAGAACCTTGACTGGGAGTGCGATGACTGTCGGAGGCAGCATCATCATACCCATCGACATGGTAATGGCCGATGTGATCATGTCGATGACGAGAAATGGCAAAACGATAAGAAATCCCATTTCAAATCCACGCCTCAACTCAGAAATCATGAATGCGGGAATCAGGATACGCAATTCTATTTCCGAACCCGTTTGGTCCACCGAGGGAAAGTTCTCCTTCGCCAAATCAGTAAAGAGTTTCAGATCCTTGCCACGGACCTGACCACTCATGAATTCTCTGAAAGGCTGTATTATTTTGGGGAAAGCCTCTTGTTCCGTCAGCTGATTGTCCATCATCGGCTTGACCCCGCCGTCCCAGGCTTTCTCGAAGACGGGTGACATGACGTAAAATGTCATGAAGAGCGAAAGGCTGATCAGAACCAGATTGGCGGGAGTACTTTGCAAGCCGAGACCTGAACGCAGGAACGAAAGAGCAATCGCGAAGCGTGTGAAACTCGTGACCATAACCAAAAGGCCAGGCGCCACAGAGAGAATGGTCAGAAGTGCGACAAGCTGAATGATACGACCCGAAACAGTTCCATTTCCGGGCGGCACGAGTGTACTCAGGTCGGGTACTTGTGCATAGGCAGCGGGTGCCAGGGCAATGATGAGAAAGCTGACAATAAGTAGACGTTTCACTGGATCACCAAGGCTTGGATGACAAGTTCCTGAATGGCGCCATTCGATCGGATATGAGCGCGTTCGTTGAGATCGTCGCGAAGATTCTGAAATCCGCTCGGACCAGCCAGCTGCGCGACAGACAGGGTCTTCAAATATCCGAGTACATCTGTCGTGAGTTGCATGGACAGCACTTCTGGCTTTGGGACAATTTTGCTGTCGAAAAGCATGACGGTTTCCAATCGGATCCAGGAATTGGGTGGATCGGCGAGATTGGCAATTATGGGAGGTAAGGGCCAGGCATTGACATTTGCGCCCAATTTCGACGGACTATTCTCCTTCTCAATTGTCGACATGGTGTCTGCCAGTTTCGCTTTAATAGACAAAACGAGGTAATAGCCGACGCTCGCGCCGACAGCGCCGGCGAAAAGCGTCAGACCCACCAACACACCCAAGCGGTGCAGTTTTGATTGCGATAATGATGGGTTAGACGGCAATGCCGGCACGTCTTGAGAAGCCATTCTGTATCCATCGAACTGACGAAAGGATTTGTCGGTTGCAACATGCCGTTCGGAAGTGAAGAGGCAGGCGTTAGGTCACTTGTTGAATCGCACTCGATTCATCCAAAAAGCGATATTTTTTCATTAGCTTAATGCTCTAAATCGGTTTGAAGCGGTCATAGATTTGTTGACCGATCGCCGGCTGCTGCACCTCCATGATGCGGCCACGTCCCCCATAGGAAATACGGGCTTCAGCAATCTTGTCATAGGAAACTGTATTATCCTTGGCGATATCTTGAGGCCTCACGATACCGGCTACATTCAGGAGACGTAGTTCAAAATTGACGCGCACTTCTTGCGACCCTGAAATGATGAGATTCCCGTTGGGAAGGACATCCGTTACGACGGCCGCCACGGAAAGTTGCATTTTCTCCGAACGGTCGATGGCGCCTTGGCCTTGGGTCGACGAAAGAATATCCGATGTGATCGTCGGCTTGAACTGGATTGTCTGATTGCTGAGGCCGAGTTTGTAGTCGAATCCTGTATTGATCTTGGCTTCGAGGGAGCGGTCCGTATTATTGCCAAATGTCGCGTGATCATTGATAAAGATCATCACAGTGACGACATCTCCTATTCTGGCAGCACGTGGGTCACTGAAGATATCGGTTCGGCTCCCATTCCAGATCGATTGCGGCCGCGTCATGCTGGCATTTTGGAAAACGGCCGTTGCCGATGGTTGAACTCGCGCAGCGAGGCCGGTTCCGAGTGCACTCATGGCTGGCTCTCGTCCAAGTTCCCGTATATCGCCCGCGCATCCCGCAAGCGCCACTGAACCGAGGGCGACGAAGGCGAAGGAGAACCGTAACGAAATCTTTTGATCAATGAGACGCTCAAGCGAAAAGCAGGATCTTGCCCCGGCGCTGATGGCGTTGCGACCGTTTGTCATGATCGATTGGAACTGTTTGTGCTTGCCGTAGGCGTGGCACTCGGGAACAGACTCGTGATTGGTGGACAGGGAATCTGTTCGCAAAAGTCCATTGAGGCCAATCCGCCAGAAAATATTTTTTTGGATGGTCGCGGGCGAGACTTCTGCACGAACAGCTTCTATCGGAATGGCTTCCATTGGGATCGAAGCCATCTGGAGATTGTCTTGGGGATTTTCCTGGGCGTTCTTGATAAGAAAGCTTGGCATTTCAGGACTTCTTTCCAAGAGGGGAAGACCCCGGCCCAACGATCGTATTGGCCAGCCTGGCGGCTCGTCCGGCGTCCATTTCGTTCAAAATGGCGCTTGCTTTCCGCGATGTGAGTTTAGCGAGAACGGCTGCTGCCATACTGTCCTCCATGGCCGCGAGCTGAAGCGCCGCGGCTTCCGGCCGCATTTGCGCGTAGATCGCGACAACATTGTCCTGGGCGGCCTTTAAAGCGTCCTCGCGCTTTGCCATCCATTCCTGATATTCGGTGCGCTTCGCGTCGAGCTCCGCGATGCGCTCTTTCAAGCGTGTCTCGAGTTCGCCGAGTTTCGCGGTTTGCCACGTCAGCCGTGCGTTCTTCAAAGTTCCGATATTGTTGAGACAGAATTTTTGTATGTCGGAGACAGGTGTCTTTTCGGATTTTTCCCGCGTCGGCATAGTGTCTTCGAGCTTTTGTTTTCCGGTGGGTTTGATATGATCACCGTTCTTCGCTTCATTGGCGAAGACACTGGTTATCATTGCAGTCACAGCCAGACCGGCAAGCAAACCGCTTTTCAAACGATCGAAACCAGACGCGTGATTCATCATATCCATCCTAGCTCTTGCTGTATGTTGCCAGCCGAAGCTTGCGCCTGCCTTGCCGGTCATTGTCCGCAAAGTGTGTCTTACTATTGGACCACGAGATCGGCTTGGAGAGCCCCCGCCGATTTGATGGCCTGCAGGATCGAAATGATCCCGTCGGGTTTCAAGCCGATCTGATTGAGGCCGGCGACAAGGCTCCGCAAATTGGAGCCGCGCACGATAGAGATCGGTCCGCCGCCCTGATTGGCGTCAATTTCGGTAATCGGAGCGACCACGGTTTTCCCTTGCGAAAAGGGGGCAGGTTGCGAAATGACGGGCGCATTGGAGATCCGAACGGTCAGATTGCCTTGCGTGACAGCGACAGTGGATATTTGAACATCCTGGCCTATGACGACGGTACCGCTGCGCGAGTCGATGACGACACGGGCTGGTGTATCCGGCTCGATCGAGAGGTCACCGATTTGAGCGATGAATCGCGTGGTTCCGAGATTAGCCGGCTTGTTCAAGGCGACGGATCTTTGATCGATCTCATGCGCGAGTTCATGGCCATATTTATGAACGCCAAAGGCGTTGATCGCATCGGTGATCTTGACTGCCGTGCCGAAATCCGGATTGCGCAATTGCAGGACAAGAGGTCCGATGGAGCGCAATTGGCCGGGCACCTCGCGTTCGATCAGGGCGCCATTGGCTATCCGGCCCGCAGTCGGTACATTCTGCACGACGCTTGCCGCGGGGCCTGTTTCTGCGAAGCCGGTGACGGCGACCTGGCCTTGCGCCATGGCATAGGTTTGCCCATCGACGCCGAGGAGGGACGTCAAAATCAACGTGCCACCGAGGAGGGATGAAGCATCTCCAAGAGACGAAACGGTCACGTCGATGCGTGAGCCGGGTTGTACAAAGGGAGGCAGATCGGCAGTGACGAGGACGGCAGCGACGTTCCGCGTCCTCAAGTTGATGCCGCGGACATTCACGCCGAGCCGATCCAGCATGGATTGAATCGACTGTTCCGTGAAGACGGAATTACGCATCGTGTCGCCGGTTCCCTGGAGTCCGACCACGAGCCCATAGCCCATGATCTGATTGTCCCGGACCCCTTGCAAGGCCGCTATATCCTTGATGCGGACACTGGCGAAGGCTGGTGCAACAGAGAAGCAGGCCAAGCAGCAACAAGCCAGGAGAGAAAATATTCTTCTTGTCATCAGCTGCCGCTCACCCGTATCGAACCGTCGGCTTGTACGATCCCGGAAACGGTCAAGCCACTATCGAGATTGCGTACGCTGACATTGTCGCCGACACTGCCGGATTGAAGCGCCGAGCCGAAAGCCGTGATCGTCAGACCGCTTTCCATGAAGACGATACGCACTTTGGCGCCGTTTAAAACCGCTTTGGGTTCGCTCAGCGCATTGATGGGAATAGGGACGCCGGGAAGAAGTGTGCGGCGCGCGGCTTTGCCGACGAGGGCGGCGCGTTCTGTCAGAACATTGCCTCGGGCATAAGTGGAATTGGCGGCAAATTCCCGCTCGATGATCCAGGCTTCCTTGATTGTATCTCCTGGATAGATCGTGGTGGTCGGGACGGGGAGAACCAGCGCATCGGAAGCCTCCACGGGATGGACCGCAGAGAGTGTCGACAAACACGCCGCGACACCCAATGGGAGAAAGCGTAAGCTTGATATGAGAAACCATGGCTTCCGGTGCATGATCTTATCCCATGTTCTTCGAAATCGTCGTTGCCATTTCATCGGCGGCTTGAATGACTTTGGAGTTCATTTCATAGGCGCGCTGGGCGGAAATCAGATCGGTGATCTCCTTGACCGGGTCGACGTTGGAGGTTTCGAGGTAGCCTTGATTGATCGTCGCAAAGCCAATATCCCCCGGAGTGCCGCTCACCGGAGTGCCGGAGGCTTCAGTCTGACGATAGAGATTGCTGCCAAGCGGTGTCAGACCGGCTTCATTGGCAAAATTGGTCAGGGTCAACTGGCCGATTTGTTGCGCGCTCGTTTGGCCGTTGCGAGTCACTGAAACGACACCGGATTGATTGACGGCGACATCCGTCGCATCAGTTGGAATGGTGATGTTGGGGTTGACGAGATAACCATCCGTCGTGACCAATTGTCCGGTCGCATTGGTGCTGAAGGCGCCGGCGCGCGTATACAAAGTTTCACCCTCCGGACTTGTGACCTGAAACCAGCCGCGCCCGTTGAGGGCCAAGTCAAGCTTGTTCCCGGTATTGGTGAGCGTGCCCTGCACATGCAGATTACGAATCGCAGCTGTTCTGACGCCCAAGCCTAATTGCGCACCTTCGGGAATCATATTGCTTTGGCCACGATTGGCTACGCCCTGGAGGCGTTCCGCCTGATAGAGAAGATCGGTAAATTCAGCCCGTGCACGTTTAAAGGCCGTTGTATTCATATTGGCGATATTATTCGCGATGACCTGCACGTTGAGGTCCTGGGCCGCCATGCCCGTCGCGGCAATCGAAAGTGCTTTCATGATGTGTGTCCTGGAGCAACTGCGAGGGAGTTCGGAATCGATCGAGAAGAATAGGTCTCAACCTCATGGCCATGAACAGCGACCGAAGGAATATTCTCGAACGTTCGTTGTGCTCTGAGAAAGGGAAAGTTCGAGAGTGATACCGAGAGCACCGATGACGACTCTCGGTATCGGGCACCGCGAGCAAGGGCTTTGCGGGCTTCAGCCGAAGGGAAGAACGCTCTAGATTGGCATCTGGCTGATGGATTGATAGGCTGAAACGACCTTGTCCCGGACCGCGATCGCCGTTTGCAGGGATTGTTGCGCAGTCATCATGCTTTCAACGACCTGTTGCACGGATGCCTTGCCTTGCAGGCCGGATATCGAAGCCGCTTCCGCGGTCTTGAGATTATCGACGGCTTGATTTGTGACCTGCGACAGAATTGCGCTGAAATCGGTACCTGAATCGGTGATGTTGGAAGCGGCTGGCCCCCGTTTTATGGAGGTGATGGTCTTGCCGACAGCGTCGGTTGCAACGGAGGCCAAACCATCGAGAACGGGACCAATCAAGGAAAGCGCGGGCAACATATTCAACTCCTCAAAAGATCGATTGTCATTGTCGACAAATCGCGTGCTTGTTTCAGAACTTGCAGATTAGCCTCGTAAGACCGGTTGGCTTCCCGCATGTCCGCCATTTCGATCAGAATGTTGACATTAGGCCGTTTGACGAAGCCTTTGTCGTCTGCGGCGGGATTGCCTGGGTCATGTTCACGTTGAAAAGGCGTGGTGTCCTTGCCAATGCTTTTAATCTGCACCAGATCGAGGCCGGACAGACGATCCATTTCACTCGAAAATGTTACCGTCTTGCGCTGATAGGGGTTCGCGCCGGCTGTCGTACCGGTCGATTCCGAATTGGCCATATTTTCCGAAATCACGCGCAAACGTGTCGATTGCGCCTCGAGACCGGAACCAGCAATCTTCATGGAAGCTTTGAGAGGATCGATCATCATCAGGCCTTCACGGCTGTCAGCAACATTTGTTGGAAAGAGCGCGCTATATTTGTATTCAATGTATAGGCGCCGTGAATTTCGCCGGTTTTCATCAGTTCCTGTTCCAAACTGACGGAATTGCCGGAATGAGTGGTCTCCCAACCCGCCTCCGTGTGCCCGGCGGTCAAATCGGCTTCATTCGGATCGGCGGCGAGATGCTTGGGCGAGGTGGCTGTCATCCTCAGGCCGCTTTCGCTATAGACCTGTTCAAAAGGCAGAAGATCAACCGATTTGAAGCCGGGTGTATTCGCCTGCGCGATATTTTGCGCAATCGTCGCCTGCCGCAGCGTCAACCAGCGCGCTTGCTGGGAAACCAGATCCAATACGGTGACGGGGCCCATCGAGTTCCTCTCCACACATCAATTGAAGTGCTGGTTTACAGAAGAAATCTTGCCCCGGGCTGGTCGCCCCATTCTGCGCTTCGTGTTTTCGGCCGTGGGTGGTGTGCAAAATGGCCAGTTTGTCAATCCGTTTCCGTGTGATCCGATTGGCATGATGGCTCAAGACAATGGATTCCGGTAGGTTCACGAAATTATGTGCTTCATGCGCTGATCAGACACTCGTTCGTAGCCATCATTCATCGGAGAACTCATGAAAGCGCTCGTCTATCGTGGTCCAGGACAAAAGCTGGTGGAGGAACGCCAAAAGCCCGAGCTCAAGGAACCAGGCGATGCCATCGTCAAAGTGACGAAGACAACGATTTGCGGGACAGATCTGCATATCCTCAAGGGCGATGTCGCGACCTGCAAGCCTGGCCGCGTCCTTGGTCATGAAGGCGTCGGTGTCATCGAATCGGTCGGGAGCGGCGTCACGGCTTTTCAGCCGGGCGACAGGGTTCTCATCTCCTGCATTTCGTCTTGCGGTAAATGTTCCTTCTGCCGAAGGGGCATGTTCTCCCATTGCACGACCGGAGGCTGGATTCTCGGCAATGAAATCGATGGGACACAGGCGGAATATGTGCGTGTGCCGCATGCCGATACGAGCCTCTATCGGATTCCTGCTGGTGCCGATGAAGAAGCTTTGGTGATGTTGAGCGATATTCTGCCGACGGGATTCGAATGCGGAGTCTTGAACGGCAAAGTGGCACCGGGCTCGAGCGTTGCTATTGTGGGCGCCGGCCCCGTTGGTCTGGCGGCTTTGCTGACCGCGCAATTCTATTCACCCGCCGAAATCATCATGATCGATCTCGATGACAATCGTTTGGGTCTCGCCAAGCAATTTGGTGCCACGCGGACCGTCAATAGTACCGGGGGTAACGCCGCCGCCGAGGTGAAGGCCCTGACTGAGGGACTGGGTGTCGATACTGCGATCGAGGCGGTCGGCATTCCTGCAACATTTGAATTATGTCAGAATATTGTGGCGCCTGGCGGCACGATTGCCAATGTTGGTGTGCATGGATCCAAGGTTGATCTACACCTTGAAAGTCTGTGGTCCCACAATGTCACGATCACGACGCGCCTCGTCGATACGGCGACGACACCCATGCTTTTGAAAACGGTGCAATCGCACAAGCTCGATCCGAGCCGTCTGATCACCCACCGCTTCTCGCTGGATCAGATCCTTGATGCCTATGAAACCTTCGGTCAGGCGGCCAGTACACAAGCCTTGAAGGTGATCATTTCGATGGAGGCTTGAGCCTCCATCGGGTTCACGCCAGAAGATCGAGCAGGGCGGAAATGAGAGGCTCGTCGGCGGGCGGCATGGGATAGTCGCGCAGTGCACGCGGCGCGACCCATTTCAGAGTCTGCCCCTCGCGCGGGCTGACGAAGCCTTGCCAGCGCCGGCAGATATAGAGCGGCATCAGGAGATGAAAATGCTCATAGGCGTGGCTGGCGAAGGTCAGGGGCGCGAGGCAAGGTTCGGCGACCGTAATACCCAATTCCTCGGTGAGCTCACGGATTAGGGCCGCCTCGGGGCTTTCTCCCGGCTCGACCTTGCCGCCGGGAAATTCCCAAAGGCCGGCGAGGGTTTTGCCGGGAGGGCGCTGGGCGATCAGCACGCGCATATCCTGATCGACCAGCGCCACGGCGACAACGAGAAGCAGAGACTGACTCACGAGCGGTAATCACCATTGATTTCGACATAGGCTTTGGTGAGGTCGCAGGTCCAGAGCCGGGCGCTTCCCTCGCCGAGCCCGAGATCGACGCGAATATCGATCTTGTCGGCCTGCATCAAGCGTGAGACGGCTGCCTCGTCATAGGCTGGATCGCGCATGCCTTTGTAAGCGACGCGGATATCTCCGAACCAGATGGCGAGTTTGTCACGCTCGGCCTTTTCCCCGGCCTTGCCGACCGCCATGACGATCCGGCCCCAATTGGCATCCTCGCCGGCGATCGCCGTCTTGACGAGGGGTGAATCGGCAATGGACCGGGCAATTTTCCTGGCGGCACCCGGGCTCGCCGCGCCTTCGACGACGATCTCGACGAATTTCCGCGCGCCCTCGCCATCCTTTACGACTTGATGAGCGAGATCGAGCAGCAGGGCGTCGAGCGCCTTGCGAAAGGGTTTGAGCTTGCGATCACCCTTGGTCTTGATCCGTGGGGCGCCCCGGTGCGCGGCCGCACCGGTGGCGAACAACAGCAAAGTATCGGAAGTGGATGTATCGCTGTCGACGGTGATGGAATTGAAGGACCCTTGTACGCCGCGTGTCAGCAGGGATTGCAGCACTGGCGCGTCGATCGGCGCATCGGTGAAGATGAAGGACAGCATGGTCGCCATATCCGGCGCGATCATGCCAGCCCCCTTGGCAATGCCCGTGATGACAATCGGAACCCCGTCGATCTCGGTTCGCGCCACCGCGACCTTTGGATAAGTATCCGTGGTCATGATCGCGCGGGCGGCATCAAGGGCACCATCGGGGGAGGCGGCATCGCGCAAGGGTTCCAGAACACCCTCGAATTTGCTGGCGTCGAGCGGTTCTCCAATGACGCCGGTCGAGGCGAGGAAAATTTCCGATTGCGGCACGTCCAACGCCTTGGCTGCGAGCGAGGCGGTCGTCTTGACCGCTTCGGCTCCGAGCTTGCCGGTGAAGGCATTGGCATTGCCCGAATTGACGACGAGCGCGCGTGCCTTGCCTCCCTCGAGCTTGGTCTTGCACCAATCGACCGGTGCGGAGGGGCATTTCGAGCGGGTGAAGACGCCGGCGACTTCTGTCCCCTTGTCGAACAGGGCGAGGAGGACATCGGTACGGCCCTGATAGCGGATGCCTGCAGCGCCGGTCGCGAAACGCACGCCGTCCACGGGAGGAAGATCGGGATAGGTTTTGGGGGCAAGCGGCGAAACGGCAACGGCCATGGGGCCTCCTCCTTGAGCAAACCTTTGATGTGCGGACCTTGGATGCGTAAACGCACGATGGGATGCGCTGGATTGGATTCGTGCATCAGGCGCTGGCCGGGTTTGCCGGAGCGTAACCCGTGCCGTCAAGCAGAAAGGGATAGAAAGCACAAGGAGGACATCGGGTCCGGCACGCGGTGTGCAACGCACACACCCGCATGACAATTTTGTCATATTACGATTATCGGGGTTTTGACGTGCCGCGAGATTTGCTTAATATTCCCCATTATGAAAATACTTTAGCAAGTCAATAATATAGTAACAATCTTAATTCTTAGTTAATGTTTACGGCTTGTATGAATTGAAGCTGAATAAGACCCTTTGTCTTGGCCGTGGTCCGGAATGAATATTGCGGTTGGCGAGGAGGAAGAAAAGGCCGTTTGATTCAATAGGTTTCTTTTGTTTGATTTTTTCTCCGATTAATGGCAAATTGCCAATCTCTATTTTGTTACCGCGGTGCGGCATTGATATGTGCAATGCAGCATCCATTTCCATTATAAGGGCCGATCACGGGCCTAACGGCCCATCGAAGGCCAGGAAATTTGGCTCTGGGGGCCGATCGGTTCGAGCCATCGCTCCCCCATTGAGCGGCTGCTCCGAGTCACCGAGCGACCACTCAGCACATTTGGGAGGAACAATCGCACGAGGTCCACTGGCCAATGGAGGCTTGCGGGCGACATCGTGTTTTCTTGTAATTTGAAGGTTTGGCGCATGGATCCCTCCTGTCGTTCCGCCTTCGTTGAGGAGGCAGACGAATGGTTGGCTTAGGGAAAACCATTTTCGATTTGTCACATTTTCATCGCCAGTGGGAAAACCTCTGGAATAATGATGTTCAGCGCGACGATGTCGATGAATCGTTCGACCGCTTGTGGGAAATCGAGGACTTCGGCTCAAATCCCGGCAATCTTCGCATGCTCATCCATGTGCCGGAGGACCTGCCGCCGAATCCGGCCCTGGTCGTTGTTTTGCACGGATGTTCGCAAACCGCCGCTGGCTATGATCATGGCACGGGTTGGTCGCGTCTGGCCGATCAGCAAGGGTTCGTGCTCGTCTATCCCGAGCAGCGGCGCGCCAATAATCCCAAAAGTTGCTTCTCCTGGTTCGACCCAGGCGATATGCAGCGCGATATGGGCGAGCCCCTGTCGATCCGACAGATGATCGAGAAGGCGGTCGTCGATCATAAAATCGACCGGTCACGGATTTTCATCAACGGACTTTCGGCCGGCGGCGCGATGACCAATATCATGCTCGCGACCTATCCAGAGGTGTTCGCGGCGGGCGCCATCATTGCCGGGCTGCCCTATGGCGCGGCTACCAATATGCATGAGGCCCTGCGCGCCATGTTCGAGGGCGCGGAACGCGACGCCGAGGTCTGGGGCGATCTCGTTCGCACGGCTTCGGAACATAAGGGGGCATGGCCGCGGATATCGATCTGGCACGGAACCTCGGATCGGACGGTGAAATTTTCGAACGCGGCGGAAATCCTTAAACAATGGCATAATCTGCATGGGCTTGAGACCGGCAAGCCGCGCTATGGTCGCATTGACGGCTATACCTATCGCGGCTGGCACGCGGCTTCGGGGGCCGTCCTGGTCGAGGATTATCAGCTTGATGGCATGGCGCATGGCGTGCCGCTTGATGTGCAAGGGGAAAATAGCCGGGAAACCAGTGGCTCCTTCCTGCTCGATGTCGGCATTTCCTCCACATCGCATATTGCCCGGTTTTTCGGTTTGATGGGGTCTGAGACGCTGCGCCATCGTGTCGTGCAGCCTCCCATCTGGCAAATAGCCGGTGGGCCACTCGATGCCCGTCTCCCCCCTGTCGACAGGGCCGTGGCCGTCGCCAAGCCCGGTAAAGTCGTCAGCGTCATCGGCAAGACGGCCACGGTGCTGAAATTTTAGTCTTCCGCGGGGGCCGGGCCAAAGTCTGCGGCAAGCGCATCATTTTGGGGAGCTTGTCGTCCGAAGAGAATCAAGAAAAGTGTCCCAGCGCGCGAGGGCATTCTTGATGATGGATAGCCTAAGCGATTATTAAATCATTAAAGTATAATTGAGAGCCTCGAAAGTCCGCGCCGCAGACTTTCGAGGCTCTCTGTCTTTGGTAAGTTATAAGGTGATTCCCAAAAGGTTCCACTTCCAGGCTCTTTGGCTGAGCTTGTGCTAATTTTGTCACGTTTGCTTCAATTCTAAGAAAATCTCCGCTCCCCGGCTCGACAAGGCGAGGAACTTGCTGACTATAGCAGGAGAATAGCTTGATCAGAGTCTGTGTTCAGTAGAGGCATGGCCTGCCCTTTACCGATGACCCTGATTGAGACGGGAGGGGGGATATACAATATGTTTCGTGATTGTTTTTCGTCTTCACGGCGGGATCATAAACGCTCAGTCTTCTTGGCCGGTCTGGTTGCCGCGACCTTGTCCAGCGCTCCGGCGTTCGCAGACGTCACCGACGAACTGCTTGAACAGCTTCGTGCCAAGGGCGTGCTGACTAAGGGCGAATTTCACAAGCTGAAAGCCCGTCACGCGGCGGAGGTGCAGCAAAAAGAACAGCAAAAATATGCCGCGCCTCCCGGCCGCAAGGTCGTGACCAAGGAAGGTGTTATCGTCGTGCCCGACGATCGCTATGTCACGCGTCTCGATAAGGGTATTGGCGTGCGCATCGGTGAGGTCGATGTTAAACTCTCCGGTGATCTGAGCTTCTTCGCCACCAATGGCTTCAAAACTCAAGGCGATGCGGTTGTCGCGGGCGGCATTGCTGGTGCTGCTTCTGGAAGCCACGTCAATAATGCGAGTTCGATTCAAGCGGGTCTTCTGCCAAGCGCTCTCGTCGTCAGCCTGGCCACCCACCAAATGGGTTATGATCTCGGTTTTACCCTCGGCCTCTATACCAGCGGCACGAATACGCATCCGGGCACCTTTAATGCCAATGATGCGGGCAGTGCCGTTGCTCTTGGTACGCCGGGCATTGATCTGCGTCAGGTTTTCGGCACGATTGGCACGCCGGATTTTGGTACGGTCAAAATCGGTCGCGATCTGGGTCTCTTCGGCGCTGACGCTATTTTGTTTGACCAGACGCTGCTCGGCTCTGGTTCGTTGCTGGCGACCGCCAGCCCGCACAATACGACATTCGGCCGTATCGGCGTTGGCTACGTCTATGCCGACTGGATTCCACAGGTCACCTATATCTCGCCTGAATTCTACGGCTTCACGTTCTCGATCGGTGCCTTCTCGCCCTATCAGCAATTCAACAGCACTGGCCTTTCTGGCACTATGACCGCGCATGACCAGCCCGGTTTCCAGGCGCGGCTCAAATATGTGGGCCAGTTGACGCCCGACTTGAAACTGACGGCCTGGGTTGACGGTCTCACGCAGCAGCACAGGACGGAAGTCGGCGACGCTGTCTTTCTCACGCCCGGCACCAATATCCGCACCAGTGCCGTCGACGGCGGTCTGAAGTTCGATCTCGGTGCCCTCAGCCTCGTTGGCTATGGCTATTATGGTTCCGGCCTCGGCACCACGGGCCTTTATTACGATGGTATCAGCATCGACGGCCAGAAGAGAAACTCCTCCGGTTTCTACGGTCAGGCCGCCTATACGTTCGATGGCCGGTTTACCGTTGGCGGCAGTTATGGCGCCAGCTATCTCGACGCGAACTGGATCGATTACCAGCCGGGCTTTGGCAATGGCACCTTGGTCCATTCGAACTCGTCCTGGATCGGCTTTGGCCGCTACAAGCTGACCGATTGGGTCAATATCCAGGGCGAATATATTCATACGATCTCGCGCAACGCTTTGGGCGGCAGCCTCTCGAGCGATGCCTTCGTGATCGGCACGACTTTCTTCTTCTGATCCTCGAGAGCAAAGAAAAACGGCCCCGAGGGAGTTCAATCCTCGGGGCCGTTTTTATTGGAGAATTGATTTCAAAAATATTTCTTTAATTCCTCCGCCGCCGCGCGCGGATCTTGTCCGAGATTAAAGGCATTGATGAACTGGCCTCGGCGGTCCATCAAATAGACGAGCCCCGTATGGTCGAGCGTATAATCGCCATTGGGGCCGGGGATTTGCCGGCTATAGACGCGAAAGGCCTTGGCGACCGCGTTGATCTTGTCCTTCTCGCCTGTCAGGCCGATGATCCGCGGATCGAAACTCGACAGATAGTCACGGAGGACCGCCGGCGTGTCGCGTTCCGGGTCGAGCGTGATGAAGACCCCTGTGACCGGCGCCTTCTCACCCATTGCCTTGAAGACGGCACTCATGTCGGCGAGTGCCGTCGGGCAGAAATCCGGGCAATGCGTATAACCGAAGAAGAGAAGATAGGGTCTGCCGAGCAAATCCTTGTCGCTTATGGTTCGGCCGTCAGTGGCTTCCAACACGAAGGGGCCACCAATCCGAGGGCCTGCAGGTTGTGACTCACGGATTTTTGAATCAATGCCGAGAGGGTCATGCCCCGGCAGAACGAGCAAGACTGTGGCGGCGAGGACCGCGAGGATCACCGCGAAAGCCGTGATGAGAAGACCGCTGGGCGGAGGAGACTTGGAGAGCGGGGCCATGGGCGGCTTCCTACGAGAAATTTCAAGCGGGTTCCAGACAAATGTCCTTGCGCAAGTTTAGAGCCTTAGACCCGAAAGAGGATCCACTTTTTGGATCAATCTGACGTGTTTTCAAAGATCTAGGGCATCAGACCCAAAAGTGGCTCCCGCTTTTGGGACCAATCTGATGCGTTTTCAGAAAGACGGAGCGTCTAACAGGGTTCCTTTCAAGGGTCCGATGCTTTCGAGCGTAAGCTTGACGAAACAGGAAATGGATTGGGCGGCTCGGGTAGGATATGGTGCGCCACCTGCTCTTTCCCCCAATCCCTTTCCGGAGGCTTGCATGGCGGACCCGACGCCTGCTGAAAAAATTCCTGTCACCGTGCTGACCGGCTATCTCGGAGCCGGCAAGACCACTTTGCTGAACCGGATCCTTAGCGAGGATCACGGCCAGAAATTTGCCGTCATCGTCAATGAATTCGGTGAGATCGGCATCGACAATGATCTCGTCGTTGGTGCCGACGAAGAAGTGTTCGAGATGAACAATGGCTGCATCTGTTGCACGGTGCGCGGCGATCTGATCCGCATCATCGAAGGGCTGATGAAACGCCGTGGTAAGTTCGACGCCATCATCGTGGAGACGACTGGCCTTGCTGATCCGGCGCCGGTCGCGCAGACTTTTTTCGTCGATGCCGATGTGGAAAATGCCGCGCGCCTCGACGCGGTGGTGACGGTTGCCGACGCCAAATGGTTATCGCAGAGGCTGAAGGATGCACCGGAAGCCAAGAACCAGATTGCTTTCGCCGACGTGATCTTGCTCAACAAGACCGATCTTGTCAGCGCGGAAGAACTGGCCGAGGTCGAAGGACGGATCCGGGCGATCAATCCTTATGCGAAGCTGCATAAGACGGTTCAGTGCGCCGTGTCGCTCGATGCCGTCATCGGCCGTAATGCCTTCGATCTTGAACGCATTCTTGAAATCGAGCCGGATTTTTTGAATGCGGAAGATGATCACGATCATGGGCATGATCACCACGATCACCATGATCATGATCACAAACATGATCACCATCACGGCCACGACCATGGTCATGCCCACGATCATGAACATGCTGGAGGGCTGAAACATTATCATGACGAGGAGATGCAATCCGTCGCGCTGACGATCTCGGGCGATGTCGATCCGGAAAAATTCCTGCCCTGGCTCAATGATTACGTCCAGAAGGAAGGGATTTCGATCCTGCGTTCCAAGGGTATTCTGGCGTTCAAGGACGAACCGAAGCGCTTTGTCTTCCAGGGTGTCCATATGATCCTCGATGGCAACTTGCAGCGTGAGTGGAAGCCTGGCGAACAGCGCGTGAGCCGCATCGTCTTCATTGGTCGCCACTTGAAGGGAGATGAGATCAAGCAGGGCTTTTTGGCTTGCGCAGCGTGATAAGATATTTAATCTATGGATAAGATGGTTTTTCATGCCTGAGAGGCGTGGCGGGGCGTTCGAGAGGCGTCCGGCCGCGCGATCGGAGACTGTTTGATGGAACGACGTCGATTGGGACGAACGGATCTGTTCGTTTCGGAAATTTGCCTTGGCACCATGACTTGGGGTCAACAGAATACCGAGGCCGAGGGCCACGCGCAGATGGATTATGCGGTGGAACAAGGCATCAATTTCTTCGATACCGCGGAAATGTATTCGATCCCTCCCAAGGCCGAGACACAAGGCTCGACCGAGCGCATCATCGGGACTTGGTTCAAGGCGCGCGGCAATCGCGACAAGATCATTCTCGCCTCAAAAGTCTCTGGACGTGGCGAGGCCACCTGGCTGCGCCCGGATGGCTCGAAAACCCGCATCGACCGCAAAAATATCGAGGCAGCGATCGAGGGTTCGCTCAGGCGGTTACAAACCGATTATATCGATGTCTATCAATTGCATTGGCCTGATCGGCCCCTGGCTTTATTCGCCGGCCAGACGACGACCTTCAAGGACGTGCCGGAACCGCTCGAAAATCCGATCGAGGAAACCGTCGAAATCCTGGGCGATCTCGTCAAGACCGGCAAGGTCCGTCATATCGCTTTGTCCAACGAAACGGCCTGGGGCACGATGCGTTTCGTGCAAGCCTCCGAAGCGGGGCATGGACCGCGTGTCGTCTCGATCCAGAACGCCTATAATCTTATAAACCGGACCTTCGAGATCGGCCTGGCCGAAGTGGCCTTGCGCGAGAATGTGGGTCTTTTGGCCTATTCCCCTTTGGCGCAAGGTTATCTTACCGGCAAATATCAGGGGGGCGCCCGCCCGCCTGGGGCGCGTACGACCTTGTTTGATCGTGGCCAGCGGTATGAAAAGCCCGCCGCCTCCGAGGCAATCGACGCCTATCTGGCCCTTGCCAAGGAGTTCGGCCTCGATCCCGCGCAAATGGCGCTCGCCTTCGTGACATCGCGACCCTTCGTCACATCCAATATTATCGGTGCGACGACGATGGAGCAGTTGAAGGTCGATATTGCCTCGATCCATGTGAAGATCGCGGCCGATCTCGAAAAGCGGATCGACGCCCTCCATCAAATTTACAGCAACCCTTGCCCATAGGGTTGCTTCTTTCAAAGCGCGGTCGAGGCTCGTGTTACGAGTGACCTCTTTTTCTTATAGCCTTGTCCCGAAACATCCCCATTCGGGATGAGGCTTTAATGCGCGCTCTTGACAGCGTTGAAAGCCGTCAGGCTCGCGAATTTACCGCGCGCCTCGCCATCCATGCGCAAGCCATGGGTATGGCACCAATGCGGAAATTCCTCAGGATCGATCATGGCCCGGACGGCCGCGGTGCCCTCGCTTTCCACGCGCATTTCCGTGGCCTCGGCCTTCTGTCGCCATTCGTCGAAATCGCGCGGAAAGGTCGCGCTATCGACCATGATTTCCAGAATATCTGGATAGGCCGCGCGCGTGTACCAGGGGATGCCGATGGCTATCGGCTTGGTGGCGGGATCATCCATCATCGAGAACCCTTGCGAGGAAATGTCGAGATGGAAGCGATAATGGCAAAGGTTGGCGCCGGGCTCAACCCCGCTGCGGGGTGGGCTGGGTTGGACGATTGATGAAGGGATCGACAAGAGAGATTGACAAAATTGTGGCGAGGGGTCTTTTCAACTGAAACGGTATGATTTTTCCTTGAGAGATTGCCGAACCAGAGCATCGGACCCAAAAGTGGCTCCCACTTAGGGACCAATCTGATGCATCTTCAGAAAGATGAGCATCAGACGTTCAGATGTGATCCCATCCGACGTTCTCCAATCCTGTCCCGGCATATTGCGACCACCATGTCAGAAATTCTGCAAAGAAAAGCCCGCATCGATGCGGCGATTACCCAGCATGACGCGACGGCTTTCGTCCAAGCTCTTCTTGGCTGGCTCGAGGCGACGGCCTATCTGAAAGTCTTGCCGGAGCTGCATAAGCTCGGTCTCGGCAAGGGGCCTATTCCGACCCTCTCCGAAGCCGATCTCAGGGAGGAATCCCTGCGCAACACGGCCGATGACACTGTCATGGCCTATTGCATTGCGGCGGCGCTGGCGGGTGACAAGCCCGGGCTCGACGCGCTCCATGCCCAGATGTCGAGACGGTTTGGTCCGCTTTATCCGGGATCTTCCGCGGTCGCTCATTGCATCCAGGTGATCGATCCGATCGTGACGCTCGACGATGCTGTTGGGCAATTTTTGAAGACCCTTTACGAGGGCAAGGCGATCGATACGCGCGATATCTGGAATATCGGCCTCAGGCTGTTGCAGCGGCTGCGTTCCTCGAATTTCGTGCATGAACTCACGCCGCTCGTGGCAGTCTGGTTGCGTGCTCAATGGAGCCGCGCTATCGAGCAGCAACGGTTCAATCTGGTGCGTCCGAGGGTCAGCGTACCAGCCATCGAGGGGGCACTCGCCGATCCTCGGGATGATCAACCCTTCATCGCGGCTCTCCTCCTGGCCAGCGCCAGCGCGATCGATCAGGATATCGAGCCCGAATATCGCAAGCAGCTCGCGGCGATTGCCGAGCGCAAGTCATGAATTTTCGCCACGAATTTCACCATGAATTTTTGCGTGGCCGCGTCAGTTCCGCGCAATGCTGACAGGCGTAGAATGGGCGATAGACGAAGCAGGTGAGACCTTTATGCAAGCCTCCTGTTGAAAAGAACTTTGAATGTCCAAGGACCCTTGCGGGAGATTCGGCGGCTAGTGTAGCGTGCGGATAGTCAGAGATTATTTGAAAGATCATATTCGTCATAACCGACGGGAATATCTTGATCTTTCGCCTTGATGGCTCATCGCATGGGCATTAAAGGGGCTTATTCCAGAATTTTGTGGACTGGCTTGGAAGCTGGCCGAGCGGGGTGCGAGAAGGATAATCATGGCCCCTCTCAAGCATCGGAGCCAAGGGCTGCATAGGGAATAAATCCAAGATCAAAGGGTTTGATCGTGAAATAAATCCGTCCGAATGATCATATTCAAAGAAGCATGGGAGGATTTTTTACTATAGGACATCAGGAAACGCGTTGCTCGTGGCCTGTGTCTGCAACCATCAACGGCGAGATGCGTTCGCATCTCATCATGGACGTCTTGTCACAAAGCGTGGCGATCACATCTGTGGCCGTCCGTCCCTTGAAGGGGGAAGTCTTTGTGACAAAGGGTTCATGTCAAAAAAGTCGAAGCTATATGCAAAAGTTGAAACATGTATGACGGCTGTCTCGGGTCGGGTCCTCGGCACTGAGGCAGCGGATTTTCGTAAGCAGGTTTGGGCCAACGGAAGTTGGTACAATAGATTTATTTTTTCTTGATGTTTAATGCATTGCCAACAACGAGCGTCGGCTTGTTTCGAACATGAAGAGACGCTTTTGCAAGATCACGGTGCTCTGGCGACGTGGCCTTGTTCGCCCCTTGTGGCACTGAAAAATTGTGGCCTGAAAAAATCTTGCCCCCTCGCACAGCCGGTTGCTTTTCCGGCTGGTTCGTTTGGAATTAAGTTGTATCCAAGGAGACTTTGATGTCTTGGACCGATGAACGGGTCGAGCTTCTCCGTAAGCTCTGGCTCGAAGGGTTGAGCGCCAGTCAGATCGCTGCCGAACTGGCCGATGGGCTCACGCGCAATGCCGTGATCGGAAAAGTGCATCGGCTCGGTTTGTCGGGACGGACCAAGGGTGCCGCCACGGCGGAAGATGAGGAGCCCGTGCAGGAGCCGGAAATCGCGCAAGAAACGCAGCATAGTACACAAAAGATCGAAGCCTGTGCGGCACCGGTCATGCCTATGGTCGTGGGTAATACCGTCCTTGCGGTCGCAATAGAGGACGCTCCTGTGGAAGCGCAGGCGCCGGTTCCAGAACCACTTCCGAAAATGGATGTCGTCGTTCCTCTCTCGGAACGTGTGACTATTCTCGAATTGCGGGAATCCACCTGCCGTTGGCCGATCGGTGATCCGACCCAGCCGGACTTTCGTTTCTGCGGCGCTCATAAGGCACCGGGAACCGGCCCCTATTGCACTTATCATTCGCGCATTGCCTATCAGCCGCAGCAAGATCGCCGTCGCATAGCGAAAATGCAGCAAAAGTCAGCCTGATCGCAGTCGGTTTCTCCACGCAAAGCGTGGTTTTTTCATTCATTCGGTGTTTGTCAAAAACAGGGCGCGTGATTGTCATTCGCAATCACGCGCCCTGTTGTTGTTCATGTGTTCTCAAGACCTCTTCAGCGATCGGCGTGAACATGGTCATGATCATCGATATCGATCCTAATTCAGCGAAATCTCCACCGTATCCGAGACGTGCGGTGGTCGAAAAAATTTTTCCGACACCTGCTGCCATCCTTGGGCATGATCGGTCTCTGGCGGATGGCGTTTGCTTGCCCCGCGGTCTTCATCGGCACGCGGTCTTCATGGTCGGTGGATCGTCGATCGCAAGAAAAAGGGGGCCGGCATTTAAGCGCCCAAAAGCACGGCGTGCCTTATTTGCCAGGAAGCGCTCTGAGCTGGAGACAACAGTTCCGCACAAGGAGAGGTTGTGAGACTTTTCAATGCACGTCAAGGAAAGGCAGAGCTCGAGATAAATGGCCCGTCGATTTTCGGGCTTTCCCTCATAGGAAATAGATTCTAATCAAATGCCGACGAATTTGCTCAGGTCGAGATCTGGCTCGTATCCTTTCACGATCTATTGATCCGTGGGGGGAAGCTGCCTTTGAAAGAGCATTCTTCTCGACGCGAATGAATTCGCTTCGCTGGAAAGCACCCGAGTCTGTCTCGCTCAACCGGGCCGACTCTAACGTTTTGTAAACGCGTCAAATTTATCCAAGAGTGGCTTCCACTGTGGATTTGATGGTGGTGCCTCGATTTTGCTTCCACGAACGAGATCGAGGTCATTCCGCGAGCAGGATCGGGATCGGGCCATGCCGCAAAACCCTAGTTTTTCAAGCGAGATGCTCGGTGATGCGATGCATTTCAGTCTTGCCGGACATTGGACGCTTGAGTGGTCGAAAGGCCTTGAAAGCGCCGCCGCCGATCTTCTCAAAGCGCTGGGTAAGGCGCGCAAGGCGGTTTTTAATCTCGCCGGTGTCGAGCGCCTCGATACGGCTGGCGCCTGGTTGATCGACCGGACCCGCCGGAATCTTTCCGAGCGGGGCGTTTCGACCGAGCTCGATCATGTGCGGCCGGAATATGGCATTCTGTTCCAGGAAGCCCATTTCCGGACTTTTCCAGAGCCCAAGCGTCAAAACGCTTCCTTTTTTGTCGCGCCGCTGGTGGAAACGGGCAAGACGGTTGTCGAGGCCGGCCGGGAAACCCTTCGTGGCATGAGCTTTCTTGGGGAGGCCATTGCCTCGCTGGCGCAGAGTTTCGTCCAACGCCAGCATTTTCGGGGCATTTCCCTCGTTTATCAAATCGAGACCATCGGCTTGCGCAGCGTGCCGATCATCACTTTGATCAATTTTCTGGTTGGCTGCATCGTTGCGCAGCAGGGCCTGTTTCAATTGCGCCGCTTCGGCGCCTCGACATTTGCCGTGGATCTGCTTGGAATTCTGACGCTGCGGGAACTCGGCGTTCTTCTGACCTCGATCATGATCGCTGGCCGCTCGGGCTCGGCGATCACCGCCGAAATCGGCTCGATGAAGATGCGCGAGGAGATCGATGCTCTGACCGTGATGGGCCTGCGCCCGATCGAAGTCCTCATCGTGCCGCGCCTGCTGGCCTTGGTCATCAGCCTGCCTCTCCTGACCTTTATCGCGGATATGGCGGCCTTGGCGGGCGGTCTGCTCGTCTCCTATTCCTATGGCGGCATTCAGCCGGTCGCCTTCCTTAATCGCCTGCATGATGCGATCAGCCTGCACACTTTTTATACCGGCCTTATTAAGGCTCCATTCATGGCTTTGGTCATTGGGCTCATCGCGGCGGTCGAAGGTTTCGCGGTCGAGGGCTCAGCGGAATCGCTTGGTCGTCAGGTGACCACCTCGGTCGTTAAATCGATCTTCATGGTCATCGTGCTCGATGGATTATTCGCCATGTTCTTCGCGGGGATCAACTATTGAGTGAGGCGCTCGACAGGGAAGTCATCATCCGCGTCCGCGATTTGGTCGTGGGTTTTGGCGACAAACTCGTGATGAAAGGCCTCGATCTCGACGTCTATAAAGGCGAGGTTTTGGGTTTTGTCGGTGGCTCCGGCACGGGCAAGTCGGTCCTGACCCGGACCATTCTTGGCCTTGTCAGGAAACGGAGCGGCCGTATCGAAATGTTCGGTTCGGACATCGACCGGATTAGTGTCAAGGCGCGGGCCCTGATTGAGCGGCGCATCGGCGTCATGTTCCAGCAGGGCGCTCTCTTTTCCGGCCTTACGGTGAAACAGAACGTGCAAGTGCCGATGCGCGAGCATCTGACCCTTTCGCCACGCCTCATGGACGAATTGGCTCTGCTTAAGATCGAACTCGTCGGTCTGCCGCGCGATGCGGCCGAAAAATATCCTTCCGAACTTTCTGGCGGTATGATCAAGCGTGCGGCACTCGCCCGCGCCTTGGCGCTCGATCCCGAACTCGTTTTTCTCGACGAGCCGACCTCCGGGCTCGATCCGATCGGCGCGGCGGAGTTCGACGATTTGATCGCGACTTTGCAGAAAACCTTGGGGCTCACCGTCTTCATGGTGACGCATGATCTCGACAGCCTCTATGCGATCTGCGATCGCATTGCCGCTTTGGCCGATGGCAAGGTGATTGCCGCTGGTCCCCTGCCCACCATGCTCGCCTCGCCCCATCCTTGGCTGCGCGCCTATTTCCACGGTAAAAGGGCGCGGCAATTGCTGGGTGATGCCACTCTGGCGGAGGCCGTGCGGTGACGCATCCTCTCCCAGCCGTGGGCTTTCCCCTGGTTTTCCTCGCCTTGCCCCGGGCCGTTCGGCCCTGGACTCATGCATGCGGTTTGCCCTATCCAGGGAGCCGCGCCAGCCTTGCCGGGACGGCAGACCGATCTCGCCGCGTTTTGGCGTTCGGGTTTTTACGGGATTAATGACATGGAAACGCGAGCCAATTATGCCCTGATTGGCGGCTTTACCCTGGCCGTTATCGTCTCGATCTTTCTCTTCATCCTTTGGTTCTCCGGCAGCAACCGGCCGGCGCATCAGGTGCCCTTGCGCGTCCTTTTCAATGGATCCATCTCCGGTCTTTCGCGCGGCGGGGCGGTCCTCTTCAACGGCGTCAAGGTCGGTGAGGTGACGCATATCGATCTTGCCCCGGATGACCCTTCGCGGGTCCAGGCCGATGTGGTGATCGATGCGCGGGTACCGTTGCGCTCCGATACCAAGGCGCGGCTGGAATTCACCAATCTCACCGGCATTGCCGCGCTTGCCCTGACGGGTGGCAGTTCTGACGCCCCGCCATTGCCCGCCGCAGCGGATGGCGGTCCGAGCGTGATCCGTGCCGATCGCTCGGATTTCCAGGATCTGCTCGAAAGCGCGCGGCGGATTGCCACTCAGGCCTCGGAATTCCTCGACAGGGCCAATGGGCTCGTCGATTCCAACTCGGCCTCGCTTGGCAAGACCATCAAGAATGCCGAGAAATTCAGCGACGCGCTTGCTGCCAATTCCGATGGGATCAAGGATTTCATGGGCTCCATGGCCGATATTGGCCGGACCATCAAGCCGTTGACTGGCAAGCTCGAGACCCTTGCCACCGATACGGATAAAGTCGTCAAGTCCATCGAGCCGGACCGCGTCAAATCGATCCTCGAACATGCCGATTCCTTCTCGGGGAAACTCGATGCGGCCGGCAATAAGATCGAGGGCGTGATGGCGAGCCTTGAAAGCTTCCTCGGCAGCGGTGAGTCCAAGAACGCCCTGAACGATATCAAGGGCTCCTTCTCCGAAGTCGCCTCGGCGGCAAAGGCGGTGCGCCGCGCGGCCGATAATATCAACCGTTTTGCTGGCTCCGGCCTTCGCCAATATGAAGCCCTGGCGGTCGATGGTCGCAAGACGCTCGACACGATTAGCCAGGCGGTCCGCTCGATCGAGAACAATCCCCAGCAATTCCTGTTTGGGAAGAAATCCTCGATACCCGAATATACGAGCTCACGGTGAGGCGAAGAGCCGTCAGGCCTTCGCGCCATGAGAGGGTTGCGCGGCCCGGCTGATACGCCTAAGCCTCTAACAGATGCGTAACGAAGAGTTCCCTTAGCCTTTCCTCAAGGTCATGGGACAAGGGAGTC
The DNA here is from genome assembly GCF_000019845.1 of Beijerinckia indica subsp. indica ATCC 9039. Classification (NCBI taxonomy): domain Bacteria; kingdom Pseudomonadati; phylum Pseudomonadota; class Alphaproteobacteria; order Hyphomicrobiales; family Beijerinckiaceae; genus Beijerinckia; species Beijerinckia indica. The sequence continues at coordinate 4,163,362 of NC_010581.1, forward strand.
GATTGCTCCCGTGGAGTGTAGTGGGGATGAAGTCAGAACCGGCTTCCCTTCTTTTGAGCCGAGGCTCATGGCCTGGACTCTTGCTTGGCCTGTCTGTGACCTTGGCCGGGTGCGCCTCGGGCCCGCCTCCGACTTTTGATTTGAGTCCCTCAGCGGGTCCCTTCAGCGTGCGGGCGCAGCGAGGGCAATTGGCGATTGCGGAACCGGTCGCGGACGTGCCGATCGACTCGCAGCGCATCGTCGTCCGGGTCCAAGATGATTCCGTTGCCTTTCTGCGTGGTGCGCAATGGGCGGACCGCCTGCCGAGCCTCGTCCAGACACGGCTGATCGAAACCTTTGAAAACGCGCATCTCCTGCGCGAGGTCGGCCGCCCGGGCATGGCCGCCAATTACACGCTTTCGACCGAAATCCGCCGATTCGAACTTGCCGTCGGGCAAAACCAGGCGGTGGTCGTCATTGCCGCGCAACTCGTCAACGCCACCGGCAAGATCGTTCATGGCCGGGTGTTTTCCGCCAAAGCGCCTGCGGTGCATGATGATGGCGCGAGCGCTACGGCGGCGCTCGATCAGGCGCTCAGTCAGGTGATGCAGCAGATCGTCGTCTGGGCCGCACCGCTGATCTGATGCATCAAACGACATGATCGGGCGCGAGGGCACACAGAGTTGCCCCATCGCTCTCGATCTGCAAAGTCACGTGGCCGATGCGATAATGATCGCGCAATTCGGCGCTGGTCCGCATCAAAAATTCATCGCCAGGATGTCCCCCGGGCATGAGGACATGCGCGGTTAAGGCGGTCTCGCTGGTTGAAACCGGCCAGATATGCAGATCATGTAGCCCTTGGACGCCGGGTAGGGAGAGCAGATAAGCGCGCACCGTCTCGGTCTCGATGCCGGAGGGAACCGCATTCAAGGACATGGCGAGGCTCTCGCGGAGCAGGGACCATGTGCCGAGAATAATCACCGCATTGATGAGGAGGCTGATGGCTGGATCGAGCCAGAGAAGGCCGGTGAGGGCAATCAGCAATCCACCAATGAGCACGCCCGCCGAAATCAGCGCGTCGGAGGCCATGTGCAGGAAAGCGCCCCTGATATTCAAATCCTCTTTGCTACCCGAAATGAAAAGCGCCGCTGTCAACGCATTGATGATCATGCCAGCCAGGGCCATGCCCATCATGAGGGAAGCCGTGACGGGTTCCGGCGTGAACAGGCGCCGAAGCGATTCCCAGCTCAAGGCGCCGCTCACGAGGAGCAGCGCCACGGCATTGAACAAAGCCGCGAGAATCGAGAAACCATGCAGTCCATAAGTGTAGCGCGCGGAGGGTGGACGCTTGGCGAGCCGATGGGCGGCATAGGCCATGACGAGACTCAACACATCGGACAGATTATGCCCGGCATCGGCGATGAGGGCGACCGAATTGCCAAGGAAACCGAACAGGACTTCCAGGACCACGATCAAAATATTGAGGCCGATGCCGATGATGAAACGCCGGCCATAATCAGTAACTGCATGCATATGGTGTTCATGACCATGATCATGGGCATCATGGTCATGAAGCGGGGTGGAGGACGCTTGTGAAATCGTGTGATGCGCGTGCGGCGGCCCTTGACGATCAGACATCACCCATCCCACGCATCCGCATCGCCTTCTCCTCGTCCCTCAGACGAAAACTGTTTTACAGTCTGGTTCTATGACGAGTGGGAGGTTGATTCAACGAAATCGGCGGCATTCTCCTGGCAACAGTCGGCCCTCTCCTGAAGGCCCGATCCGTTTGGAACCGCATGTTGCGCGCGCATATCCATGGCATTGCCGTGCCAGACGAAACGATCGCCGCACCAGGCGAGGGCATAGATGGCTGGCAGGGAGAAATCGCGCAGCAGGAACAAAAAGGGGGAACGCCAGGTGAAAGGCCAGTGCTTGTGCAGGGCGAGCAGACTTTCCGGCCCATACCAGAGGAGAAACAGGGCGGCCATGACGGCCGGCACATTATAATCGCCGAGCACCGCCGCTAGAAGGCCGAAGGCCAAAGGCAAGGCACCGCCGGAAAAGACTTCAGGGAGAAAATAAAGAGGAAAGGTTTTGCGCCGCATCCTGGCCCAGCGGACCTGCCGGTTCCAGACGTCGCGGAGCGAACGCAGCCCGAGCGGCTGCTCGAAGGGGGCGTCGACGAGGTGGATCTTGCGGCCCTGCGCCCGCACGAGCTTCGTGCCGGCGGCATCTTCGGCGATTTCACGGCCCAAGGCGCGGATGCCGCCGCCGGCCTCCAGAATGTCGCGCCGCCAGAGCATGGTCTTGCCTTGCGCGAAGCCGGCTCCGAGGGCCTCGCCCGTGAATTGCCAGCGGGCCTCATAGGTATTGAGGAAGGCGCATTCGAATTCCGCCCAGACATTATGGGGGCGCGAGCCGAGCGGCATGGAACAGACGAGTCCGGATTTTTGCCGCCAGGCGGCCAGCAATTGCTGGATATAGTCCTGCGGCATCAAGACATTGGAATCAGCGAGAATGATCCAGTCGAATTGAGCCGAGTCGCAGCCCCGGACGCAATTGTTTAATTTGGGGTTTTCGCAGACCTTTTCGTCGCCGATCACGAGCCGTGCCGGCACATGGGGATGGGCCGCGATGAGCCGTTCGACCAGTTTGACGACCGGATCTCCCGCCCGCGCGACGCAGAAGATCAATTCATAGGTTGGATAGGTGAGGCGAAAGCTCGAGGCCAGGGTTTCCTGCGAAAAGGTCTCAAGACCGCAGACTGGGCGGATGAGGCTCACACCCGGCCCACGCGGTGGCGCGGGCATGGGGCTCTGCGGCGGACGGATACGAATCAGGGCGATGAAAGGCTGATGAGATTCATCACGGTCAAAGCGAGGCAGAACAACCCCGCCGCAAGGGCAATATGCGTCACGCCTGGATCTCCCTGTGCTCTGCGTTTCGGTCGTTCCCCCTTGGGGTTTTGGTCCCTTGCCCCTTGATCCTTTGTTCAAGGGGTAGCTTAAGACAGTCCATCGCCATGGGGTCCACCTGCTTGAACTCCGGGGCACCGAGGGCGCATAATGAGCCTCTATCGAGCCCATTGTCCTCAAGTGGGCCCTCCCCAAGCCGCGGCGCGGCGTTGAAAAGATTCAAACCTCGCACGACATCCTTGCATGGACTGGAGCCGCACTTTTGTCTTTCCGGCCGGCCCAGCCATTGTTCAGAGAAAGCCATGTCTCATCCAATCGTTCGCTTCGCGCCTTCCCCCACCGGACGAATCCACATCGGTAATGCGCGGCCCGCCCTGCTGAATTTCCTTTTCGCGCGCAAATACCATGGCGAATTCATCCTACGCTTCGATGACACTGATCTCGAACGTTCGAAGGAGGAATATGCGGCGTCGATTGAGGTCGATCTCGCCTGGCTCGGAATCACCCCCGACAGGACCCTCCGGCAGTCGCAGCGTTTTGCGCTTTATCGTGAGGCAGCGGAGGTTTTACGGTCAAAGGGCCGTCTTTATCCTTGCTATGAAACCGCCGAGGAACTCGATCGCAAGCGCAAGCGCCAGCAGGCGCGCGGCCTGCCGCCGATCTATGATCGCGCCGCCTTGGCGCTGAGCGAAGCCGATCGCGCGAAACTCGAAGCGGAAGGGCGCCGCCCGCATTGGCGCTTCAAGCTTGATCCAGGCATTGCGCGCTGGGATGACCTGATCCGCGGCGAGAGCCATATCGATGCCGCCTCGCTGTCCGATCCCATTCTGCTGCGTGAGGATGGCAGCTATCTCTATACGCTGCCCTCGGTCGTGGACGATATCGACTGCAAGATCACCCATGTCATTCGTGGCGAGGATCACGTTACCAATACGGCGGTGCAGATCCAGCTTTTCGAGGCGCTTGCCGGCCACGGGCATGTTCCCGTCTTCGGGCATCATAACCTGTTGAGTTCCGCCTCGGGCGAAGGGTTTTCGAAACGGACCGGCTCCCTATCGATCGGCTCACTGCGGGACCAGGGTTTCGAATCGCTTGCCGTCGCGGCGGCTGCGGTGCTGACCGGCTCCTCGGTCGCTGTGCATCCCGTGAAATCACTCGATGAACTGGTCGCAGGTTTTGATCTGGCGAGCCTGTCACGCACACAGGCGCGTTTCGACCCCGCCGAACTGGCGAATCTCTCCGCCCGCACCCTGCATCAGTTGGATTTCGAGACGGTACGCGATCGGCTCGCGGCGCATGACATCACCGGCTACAAGGCCAAGGCCTTCTGGGAGGCGGTGCGCGGCAATCTGACGGTGTTCCTCGATTGCATCGACTGGTGGCGCGTCGTCGAGGGCGAGATTCCACCGGTCACCGAAGATACGGCCTTTCTCGATCTCGCGAAAAACAATTTGCCGGAGGAGCCCTGGGACGAAAAGGCCTGGAGTTCTTGGACCGGCCGCCTCAAGGATCAGACCGGGCGCAAGGGCAAGGCCCTGTTCCATCCCTTGCGGCTGGCGCTCACCGGCCGCGAGACCGGGCCGGAACTCGCCGCCCTCCTGCCCTTGATCGGCCGCCTCAAAGCAACGGCCCGACTATCCGGACATGTCGCTTGACCCCATCGGGTCCGGCGGCTTCCTCGGTCGCGCCCTGGTTCTGGCCATAGCTCTGCGTCTTGGCGAGATCCTTGGCGCCGATGCCCGCGGAATCAGTGCCGGCCGTTGGCACATGCGCCCCGGTGATCGCTTCCTGGACGGAAGGGTCGTCCTCTGTGATCGATGATGGCGTCCGCGCCGATTGCGCGGCGGCTTTCTGGCGCGGATCGCCCTTCGGTTGCGCCATTTTGGGTTGCGAGAGTTCCTCCGATTTTTCAGGCGTGACGAGAATATCGCCCCGATGCTCGCGGCCGATCACGCGGTCCGCGTCGGCGAGCGTCTCGGCCCAGGATTTTCCAGGCGGTTTGCAGGTGCAGGCGGGATCGAAGGTTTTTTGATATTTCGACGCATTGGGCAGGTCCGTATAGGGCGTGCCGTCGAGCGCGACAGCGGTCGAAATATCTTTGGACGGCGAGCGCGTATAGACGCCCACCTCGACATTCGGGCAAAGGGCCTGGCAGACTTCAAGCAGCCCTTCGCCGTCATCATCATGGCGCAGGGAGAGATTGGTCGGGAAGAAACCGCCATCGCATGTGCGCACGCAAACCGCCTGTGCGCCCCGTTTGGGACCGGTTTGCTCCTCGATTTGAGGCCGTTGCGCCTCGACTGGCGCTTGGGGGACCGGCGGCGGCGGTTCCGGATTGATGCCGAACAAGGTTTCGAAGAAACCTCGCTCGCGCGGCTGGCCACCACGGCAATAGTAATTATAGGCTTGGACGAGATTGGCCTTGGCGGAATTTTCGGGAGCCTGGCTCGCGGCCGCTTGCATCTGGCTCATGCTGGCCTGCAATTGTTCGAGCCTTGCATTGATGCCGGGGCATTGCGGCGGTTGCGGCGCGCCGAAAAACGCGAATTGCTGGCGATCGCAGCCAAGTGAACGCGCGGAATGAGTCAGGTGGTCATATTCACTACGCTGCTTCTGCAGGGCTGCGGCATAGGGATTTTGTGCTCTGTGGCTATCGCTTGCAGCGATCTGCGCCTGCAAGCGATTACAATCGACGGGTTGGGCGGCAGAAGGCGTGGAGCCAATCGTCAGGCTCGCCGTCAGCACGAGGCCATAAGCGATCAAACCAGCCTTCCTGAGACGCATGATCTTTGTGCCGCGCTGGCACACCGCTTTTGAATCCAAGCGAAACAGAGCAGGAAGGCAGCGGTGCATCGCGAATCTTTCATGCGCTTCGGCCGGGCGGCCATCGGCCATCTGGCCGGGGAGGAGTGGCGACATCTATATAGGCGGCTCCTTGCCAGCTTGTCGATTTGTCACGGCTTCATGGCGCAAACATGAGCGCCCTCGCGCGTGAATTGCTGTATGGTGGAGCGCCCTATCCCAAAGGGGATGCCCTTTTTGGATCTATCCGGCATGGTTTCAAAATTGCGAGCCTTACCCTCCAAAAGCCCTCCTTTTTGGTCAATTTGATGTGTTTGGAAACAATCAAGGGGGCATTCCTTGAACAGCGGGTTTTTAACGATGGGATCTTGCGCGCGCCAATGCGTGGCTTTCTTCCTCTTGTCCTTGGCGCCACTGGCCGGCGCGGCGCGGGCCGACGATGGACCCGATCTCATCTTCCGCAAATCAACCGTCTTCAAACTGCTGACGCCCAACGACAAACTCGCCACTTATGGGATTGATGATCCCATCGTCCAAGGCGTTGCCTGCCATTATACCGTACCGGAGCGCGGTGGCTTGGCGGGAGCGATCGGCGTGGCGGAGGAAACCTCCGACATTTCGCTCTCCTGCGAGCAATATGGGCCTATTTCCTTCAAGGAGAAATTCGAGCAGGGCGATGTTGTCCTGCGCGAGCGGCGCTCCCTTCTCTTCAAGCGGATGCAGATCGTGCGTGGTTGCGACGTGAAGCGGAATGTCCTGGTCTATATGGTCTATAGCGACAAACTGGTCGAGGGCTCGCCGAAAAACGCGACATCGACGGTGCCTGTCATGCCCTGGGGTAGCACCCCTGCCTCCCATTGCGGCGATTGGATCAAGGGATAAGGCCATTAGAAACCCCCATTGGCCGAAACCATATGGGAGCACAATCTTCTTTGAAATCGTTTCGGGAACCATCCTTGACGCGCCTCGTCATCCCGCCTATAAACGCGCTTCTTCAACGGTCCTGTCGCTGGCCCACCCTAAGGGTGCTTCTCAGGGTTTCCTGAATGCAGGGTTTCGCGGCTTACGAGGCCCTTGCCCAGACATTGAGAAT